>NZ_CP046524.1:0-142500 GCF_021497945.1 Streptococcus oralis
GTGAAAGAAAAACAATTTTGGAATCAAATCTTGGAATTGGCTCAAGAAAGATTGACACGTTCTATGTACGATTTCTACGCCACACCTGCTGAACTCATAAAAGTGGAGGAAAATGTAGCTACTATCTTTTTACCTAGACCTGAAATGGAAATGGTTTGGAAAAAACAACTCAAAGATATCATTGTGGCTGCTGGTTTTGAAGTTTATGATACTGAAATAAAAACTCAATTTGTCTTAACAAAGCCTGAGGAAGAATCTTCAACCTATGTCATGGATTCTGAAAATAGCAATCATTATGTTGCTTCACAGGCCAATCTTGCTATTCCATATTCTGAAACAGGATTGAAGGAAAAATATACCTTTGATAACTTTATTCAAGGAGATGGGAATATCTGGGCTAAGTCTGCTGCTCTGGCTGTTTCCGAAGACCTCGCCTTGACTTATAATCCCCTTTTCATTTATGGTGGTCCTGGACTAGGGAAAACCCACTTACTGAATGCTATCGGAAATGAAATTCTAAAAAATATTCCTGAAGCTCGGGTTAAATATATTCCTGCTGAAAGTTTTATTAACGACTTTCTTGAGCATCTGAGGCTCGGGGAAATGGAAAAATTTAAAAAAACTTACCGAAGCCTTGATCTCTTACTGATTGATGATATCCAATCTCTCAGTGGTAAAAAGGTTGCAACTCAAGAAGAATTTTTCAATACCTTCAATGCTCTTCATAGCAATCAAAAACAAATCGTTCTGACTAGTGACCGAAGTCCTAAACATTTAGAGGGCCTTGAGGAAAGGCTTGTCACGCGCTTTAGCTGGGGCTTGACTCAAAATATCACCCCTCCTGACTTTGAGACACGTATCGCCATTCTTCAAAGTAAAACGGAACATTTAAACTACCATTTCCAGAGTGATACCCTAGAATATCTGGCTGGTCAATTCGATTCAAATGTTCGAGAACTTGAAGGAGCAATCAACGATATCACTTTAATTGCCAGAGTAAAGAAGATTAAAGACATCACTATTGATATCGCTGCTGAAGCTATCAGAGCTCGCAAACAAGATGTTAGCCAACTGCTAGTCATTCCAATTGACAAAATCCAAACTGAAGTTGGTAATTTTTATGGAGTGAGTGTCAAAGAAATGAAGGGTACAAGACGAGTTCAAAACATCGTTTTAGCCCGCCAAGTGGCCATGTATCTGGCTAGAGAGCTGACAGATAATAGCCTTCCAAAAATCGGAAAAGAATTTGGAGGAAAAGATCACACCACCGTTATTCACGCCCATGCTAAAATAAAATCCTTGATTGACGAAGACGATAATTTACGTTTAGAAATCGAAGCAATCAAAAAGAAAATTAAGTAGCTTGTGGATAACTTTTCCTTTTCTATCTTTTTTATCCACATTTTTTAAACAAGCTAAAAAGCTTGAGCTCACTAAATAGAAATCAGTTTTCCACAGAATTCACACACTCTATTATTTCTATTATCCTTCTAATACTAAAAATAAATAAAGGAGAATCCATGATCCATTTTTCAATTAACAAAAATTTATTTCTACAAGCCTTAAATACCACAAAACGAGCAATTAGTTCAAAAAATGCCATTCCAATTTTATCAACCATTAAAATTGATGTTACCAATGAAGGAATTACTTTAATTGGATCAAATGGACAAATCTCCATTGAAAATTTCATTTCTCAAAAGAATGAAGATGCTGGTCTTTTAATTACTTCCTTAGGTTCGATTCTTCTTGAAGCCTCTTTCTTTATCAATGTTGTATCCAGTCTTCCAGATGTAACCCTTGATTTCAAAGAGATTGAACAAAAACAAATTGTCTTAACAAGTGGCAAATCAGAAATTACTCTAAAAGGAAAAGATAGCGAACAGTACCCACGAATCCAAGAAATTTCAGCAAGCACACCTTTGATTCTTGAAACCAAACTACTTAAGAAAATTATCAATGAAACAGCTTTTGCTGCAAGTACGCAAGAAAGTCGTCCAATTTTGACTGGTGTCCATTTTGTTTTGAGCCATCACAAGGAACTAAAAACAGTTGCGACAGACTCTCATCGCCTTAGCCAGAAAAAATTGACTCTTGAAAAAAATGGTGATGATTTCGATGTGGTGATTCCTAGTCGCTCTCTACGTGAATTTTCAGCTGTATTTACGGATGATATTGAAACTGTTGAGATTTTCTTTGCCAATAATCAAATCCTCTTTAGAAGCGAAAATATTAGCTTCTACACTCGTCTCCTAGAAGGAAACTATCCTGATACAGATCGTTTGATTCCAACTGACTTTAATACGACAGTAACTTTTGATGTTGTCAACTTGCGTCAATCAATGGAACGTGCTCGTCTCTTATCAAGTGCGACTCAAAATGGTACTGTGAAGCTTGAAATTAAAGGTGGTGTTGTTAGCGCCCATGTTCATTCTCCTGAAGTTGGTAAAGTAAACGAAGAAATCGATACTGAGCAGGTTACTGGGGATGATTTGACCATTAGTTTCAACCCGACTTACTTGATTGATTCTCTCAAGGCTTTAAATAGTGAAAAAGTAACTATCAGCTTTATCTCAGCTGTTCGTCCATTCACTCTTGTTCCAGCAGATACTGATGAAGACTTCATGCAGCTCATTACACCAGTTCGTACAAATTAAGTTAAAGAGGTTGAGCCTAGCTCGCCTCTTTTATGATATAATCGAAAAAGAAAAGGAGAGTAGTATGTATCAAGTTGGAAATTTTGTTGAGATGAAAAAACCACATGCTTGCACAATTAAATCAACAGGTAAAAAAGCCAATCGTTGGGAAATTACACGCGTAGGGGCAGATATCAAAATCAAATGTAGCAATTGTGATCACGTTGTTATGATGAGTCGCTATGATTTTGAACGAAAAATGAATAAGATTATTGACTAAAAACCCTTAGTTAGAGGGTTAGCAAGTTTTCCCTTTTTGTGTTATAATGTTAGGGATTGAAATGAGAACGGAGAATGAGAAACTATGGCTTTAACAGCAGGTATCGTTGGTTTGCCAAACGTTGGTAAATCAACCCTTTTTAATGCAATTACAAAAGCAGGAGCAGAGGCGGCAAACTACCCATTTGCGACTATTGATCCAAATGTTGGGATGGTAGAAGTTCCAGATGAACGTCTACAGAAACTAACTGAAATGATCACACCTAAAAAGACAGTCCCAACAACTTTTGAATTTACAGATATTGCAGGGATTGTAAAAGGCGCATCAAAAGGGGAAGGTCTAGGGAATAAATTCTTGGCCAACATCCGTGAAGTGGATGCGATTGTTCATGTGGTTCGTGCATTTGATGATGAAAATGTCATGCGTGAACAAGGACGAGAAGATGCCTTTGTGGATCCACTTGCAGATATTGATACCATTAACCTAGAGTTGATTCTTGCTGACTTAGAATCAGTTAATAAACGCTACGCGCGTGTAGAAAAGATGGCACGTACGCAAAAAGATAAAGAATCAGTAGCAGAGTTCAACGTTCTTCAAAAAATCAAACCAGTTCTTGAAGATGGAAAATCAGCACGTACTATTGAATTTACAGATGAAGAGCAAAAAGTAGTCAAAGGTCTCTTCCTTTTAACCACTAAACCAGTTCTTTATGTTGCTAATGTGGATGAAGATGTAGTTTCAGATCCAGATTCTATCGAATATGTGAAGCAAATTCGTGAATTTGCAGCGACAGAGAATGCTGAAGTAGTAGTTATTTCCGCGCGTGCTGAGGAAGAAATTTCTGAGTTAGACGATGAGGATAAGCAAGAGTTTCTTGAAGCACTTGGTTTGACTGAATCAGGCGTTGACAAGTTGACTCGTGCAGCTTATCACTTGCTTGGGCTTGGAACTTACTTCACAGCTGGTGAAAAAGAAGTCCGTGCTTGGACCTTTAAGCGAGGGATGAAAGCTCCTCAAGCAGCTGGTATTATCCACTCAGACTTTGAAAAAGGGTTTATTCGTGCAGTAACAATGTCATATGAGGATCTAGTGAAATATGGATCTGAAAAGTCTGTAAAAGAAGCTGGGCGTTTGCGTGAAGAAGGAAAAGAATATATCGTTCAAGATGGCGATATCATGGAATTCCGCTTTAACGTTTAATAATATTTAATAAATAGTGTCAATTAGGTTGGAAAAAAATTCCAACCCTTTTGGCTTTTGAAAGGAAAAATAAATGACTAAATTACTTGTTGGATTAGGAAATCCAGGGGATAAATATTTTGAAACCAAGCACAACGTTGGATTTATGTTGATTGACCAATTGGCCAAAAAACAAAATGTTACCTTTACACATGACAAGATATTTCAAGCTGACCTAGCATCTTTTTTCTTCAATGGAGAAAAAATTTATCTCGTCAAACCAACAACATTTATGAATGAAAGTGGAAAAGCGGTTCATGCTTTATTGACTTACTATGGTTTGGATATTGAAGATTTACTCGTTATTTACGACGACCTTGACATGGAAGTCGGGAAAATTCGTTTAAGAGCAAAGGGATCAGCAGGTGGTCATAATGGTATCAAGTCTATTATTCAACATATAGGGACTCAGGTATTTAACCGTGTTAAAATAGGTATTGGAAGACCTAAAAAAGGCATGTCGGTTGTTCATCATGTTTTAAGTAAGTTTGAACAGGATGACTATGTGGGTATTTTACAGTCTATTGACAAGGTTGACGATGCTGTAAACTACTATTTACAAGAGAAAAATTTTGAGAAAACAATGCAGAGGTATAATGGTTAAATGGTAACTTTATTAGATTTATTCTCAGAAAATGACCAGATAAAAAAATGGCATCAAAATCTGATAGATAAGAAAAGACAACTAATACTTGGTTTATCAACGTCTACCAAGGCTCTTGCAATTGCAAGCAGTCTAGAAAAAGAAAATAAGGTTGTGTTACTGACCTCGACTTATGGTGAAGCAGAACGAATTATCAGTGATCTTCTTTCTCTCTTAGGAGAGGAAGTTGTCTATCCTTTTTTGGTAGATGACTCTCCTATGGTAGAGTTTTTGATGTCTTCGCAAGAAAAAATCATTTCGCGGGTTGAGGCCTTGCGTTTTTTGAATGATCCATCTAAGAAAGGGATTTTAGTTTGTAATATCGCAGCAAGTCGATTGATTTTACCTTCTCCAACTGGATTTAAAGAAAGTATTATAAGGATTGCAGTCGGTAAAGAATATGACCAACATGACCTTCTTCACAAATTAAAGGAAATCGGTTATCGAAAAGTTACTCAAGTACAGACTCAAGGGGAGTTTAGTATTCGAGGAGATATTTTAGATATTTTTGAAATGTCTCAGTTAGAACCTTTCCGAATCGAGTTTTTTGGTGATGAAGTTGATGACATTCGTACTTTTGAAGTCGAAACACAATTATCAAAAGAAAATCAGACAGAACTCACTATCTTTCCAGCTAGTGATATGCTTTTGAGAGAAAAGGATTATCAACGAGGTCAGTCAGCTTTAGAAAAGCAAATTTCGAAGACTCAATCGCCGATTTTGAAATCCTATTTAGAAGAAATTTTGTCAAGTTTTCATCAAAAACAAGTACATTCAGATAGTCGAAAGTTTTTATCTTTATGTTACGATAAAACATGGACTATATTTGATTATATTGAAAAAGATACGCCAGTATTCTTTGATGACTATCAAAAATTGATGAATCAGTATGAAGCCTTTGAAAGAGAATTAGTGCAATACTTTACAGAAGATTTACAGAATGGTAAATCATTTTCTGAGATGCAGTATTTTGCAGATACAGAGCAAATCTATAAAAAACAAAGTCCAGTTACCTTTTTCTCAAATCTACAAAAAGGATTAGGAAATCTCAAGTTTGATTACATTTATCAATTTAATCAATATCCCATGCAGGAGTTTTTCAATCAATTTTCTTTTCTTAAAGAAGAAATTGAGCGATACAAAAAAATGGACTACACCATTGTTCTGCAGTCTAGCAATTCAATGGGAAGTAAAACATTGGAGGATGTTTTAGAGGAATATCAGATTAAATTGGATTCCAGAGATAAGTCAAGTATCTGTAAAGAATCTGTGAACTTGATTGAGGGTAATCTAAGACATGGTTTTCATTTTGTAGATGAAAAAATTCTGTTGATTACTGAACATGAGATTTTTCAAAAGAAATTAAAACGTCGTTTTCGAAGGCAACATGCTTCAAATGCAGAGCGATTAAAAGATTATAATGAACTTGAAAAAGGGGACTACGTTGTTCACCATATCCATGGAATTGGTCAATATCTAGGGATTGAAACAATTGAAATCAAAGGGATTCACCGTGATTATGTCAGTGTTCAATACCAAAACGGGGATCAAATCTCCATTCCAGTGGAGCAGATTCAATTACTGTCCAAATATGTTTCAAGTGATGGGAAACCTCCTAAACTCAATAAATTAAATGACGGTCATTTCAAAAAGGCCAAGCAAAAAGTTAAGAACCAGGTAGAGGATATAGCTGACGATTTAATCAAACTTTATTCTGAGCGTAGTCAGTTGAAGGGTTTTGCTTTCTCAGCTGATGATGAAGAGCAACATGCTTTTGATGATGCTTTCCCTTATGTCGAAACGGATGATCAATTACGCAGTATTGAGGAAATTAAGAGAGATATGCAGGATTCTCACCCCATGGATCGACTTTTAGTTGGGGATGTTGGTTTTGGGAAGACTGAAGTTGCAATGCGTGCAGCATTTAAGGCTGTCAATGATCACAAACAGGTTGTCGTTCTAGTTCCGACGACGGTTTTAGCACAACAACACTATACGAATTTTAAGGAAAGATTCCAAAATTTTGCAGTTAATATTGATGTGTTGAGTCGCTTTAGAAGTAAAAAAGAGCAGGTAGAGACACTTGAAAAACTGAAAAATGGTCAAATCGATATTTTGATTGGAACACATCGTGTTTTGTCAAAGGATGTTGTGTTTGCTGATTTGGGCTTGATGATTATTGACGAGGAACAACGATTTGGAGTCAAGCATAAAGAAACCTTGAAAGAACTGAAAAAAAAAGTAGATGTCCTAACCTTAACAGCAACACCAATTCCTCGTACCCTCCATATGTCTATGCTGGGAATCCGAGATTTGTCTGTTATTGAAACTCCTCCAACCAATCGCTATCCTGTTCAAACCTATGTTTTGGAGAAGAATGATAGTGTCATTCGTGATGCGGTCTTGCGTGAAATGGAGCGTGGAGGTCAAGTTTACTATCTTTACAACAAAGTTGACACGATTGACCAGAAGGTTTCAGAATTACAGGAGTTGATTCCAGAGGCTTCTATTGGGTATGTTCATGGACAAATGAGTGAAATTCAGTTGGAAAATACTTTATTGGATTTTATTGAAGGACAATATGATATTTTGGTGACAACTACCATTATTGAGACAGGAGTTGATATTCCAAACGCCAATACCTTATTTATTGAAAATGCAGACCACATGGGCTTGTCAACCTTGTATCAATTAAGAGGAAGAGTCGGTCGTAGCAATCGTATTGCTTATGCCTATCTTATGTATCGTCCAGAAAAATCAATTAGTGAAGTCTCTGAGAAGAGATTAGAAGCGATTAAGGGATTTACAGAATTAGGCTCAGGATTTAAGATTGCGATGCGAGATCTTTCGATTCGTGGAGCAGGAAATCTCCTAGGAAAATCGCAGTCTGGTTTCATTGATTCTGTTGGTTTTGAATTGTATTCGCAGTTACTAGAGGAAGCTATCGCTAAACGGAACGGTAATGGGAATAAAAGAATCAAAGGAAATGCTGAGTTGATTTTACAAATCGACGCCTATCTTCCTGACACTTATATTTCTGACCAACGACATAAGATTGAAATTTACAAGAAAATTCGTCAAATTGACAATCGTGTCAACTATGAAGAACTACAAGAAGAATTGATGGATCGCTTTGGAGAATACCCAGATGTAGTAGCCTACCTTTTAGAGATTGGTTTGGTTAAGTCATATTTGGACAAGGTCTTTGTAGAACGTGTGGAAAGAAAAGATAACAAGATTACAGTTCAATTTGAAAAAGTCACTCAACGACTATTCTTAGCTCAAGATTATTTTAAAGCCTTATCTGCAACAAACTTAAAAGCAGCCATAGCGGAGAATAGAGGATTAATGGAAGTCGTATTCGATGTCCGAAACAAGAAGGATTATGAAATTTTAGAAGGTTTGCTGATTTTTGGAGAAAGTTTATTAGAGATAAAAGAATCAAAGGAAGCAAATCCCATTTAACATTTTTCTTCTATAAAAAGGATAAAAATGGTACAATAATAATTTGAGGTAATAAAAATGAGATTAGACAAGTATTTAAAAGTATCACGAATTATTAAGCGCCGCACAGTCGCAAAAGAAGTAGCAGATAAAGGTAGAATCAAGGTGAACGGAATCTTGGCCAAAAGTTCAACGGATTTGAAAGTTGATGACCAAGTTGAAATTCGCTTTGGAAATAAGTTGTTGCTTGTTAAAGTACTAGAAATGAAAGATAGTACAAAAAAAGAAGACGCAGCAGGCATGTATGAAATTCTCAGTGAAACACGGGTAGAAGAAAATGTCTAAAAATATTGTACAGATGAATAATTCTTTTATTCAAAATGAACATCAACGTCGTCGTTATCTGATGAAGGAGAGACAAAAGAGGAATCGTTTTATGGGTTGGGTCCTTATTTTGACGATCTTGTTGTTTATTTTACCAACTTATAACTTGGCCCAAAGCTATGATCAGTTACTGCAACGACGTCAGCAATTAACAGAGTTGAAAGAGCAGTACCAAACTCTTAGTGATGAAAAGGATAAGGAATCCGCCTTTGCTGCAAAGTTGAAAGATGAAGACTATGTAGCAAAGTATGCACGCGCCAAGTACTATTACTCAAAGAAACGAGAAGCAATTTACACAATTCCTGATTTGCTTCCGAGGTAATGTCATGGAAAATTTATTGGAAGTTGTTGAGCAATTTTTAAGTTTATCAGATGAAAAATTAGAGGAATTGGCAGCTAAAAACCATTTATTACGATTACAAGAAGAAAGGGAAGAGAAGAATGCGTAAGTTCTTAGTAGTTTTATTGCTACCTGCTTTTATCATAACTTCAAGAGTAGTTAGCACAGAAAAACAGCTTCCTTACTCTTCACAAGAAATTTATTATCTAACCGAGTCTGACTATGGATTCTACTATAAAGAAACTCTTGAATCTCCAATGGTTTATGGAAAAACAGCCGTCTATGCTAATGAGAATCTTGTTAAGGAGTCTGGTAAATTGACTCCTGGAAACGCCTTTAAAATCGTAGAATGGCGTTTGAATAGACAAGGTGCTCCTGTTTTTAAATTAGATAATCACCAGTTTATCCTTGCAGATAAGCGTTTGGTCTATGATCAAAGTCAAGTTCAAACTCAAAATAGACAAGTATGGTTGGAGCCAGGGTTTGTTATCTATAACAGCCCCTATGATGCGAAAGAAATTTCTTCATCTCTCTCTCCCTATCAACGCGTAACAGTGGATAGAACCCTCTTTGCTGAGGGACAAGAATTTCTTCATATTGATCAAGTTGGGTGGGTATCAAAAGAGTTCGTCTCGGAAGAAGACAATCGCATCCAGAAGGTTCAAGAAGTTTTATCAAACAACTATCAGAATGAAAATTATTCTATTTATGTTAAACAACTGAGTACAGGTAAAGAGGCTGGGGTGAATGAAGACAGCAAACTTTATGCAGCTAGCATCTTGAAACTGGCCTATCTTTATTATGCTCAAGACAAGATAAATCAAGGAGAGTATACGTTAGACAGTAGCTTCAAGTATGTCCCAGAAGTAAATAGTTTCCCTGGGTCCTATAAACCAGAAGGTAGTGGTAGCTTACCTAAAACAGGAGACAATAAAGACTACAACCTCCAACAATTAATTACCAAGGTAACAAAGGAGTCTGATAATGTTGCCCATAATATTTTAGGTTATTATGTAACCAATAAATCTGACGGGGTTTTCAAAGAAAAAATGTCCACCATTATGGGCGAAGATTGGGATGTGAATGATAAACTAACTTCTTCAAAAATGGCTGGAAAGGTCATGGAAGCTATTTATAATCAGAATGGCTTTGTACTAGAGTCTCTAAGCAAGACAAATTTTGATAACCAACGAATTGCGAAAGGTGTTTCGGTTAAGCTAGCTCACAAAATCGGAGATGCTGACGAGTTCAAACATGATACTGCCATTGTCTTTACAGGCTCACCTTTCGTTCTCTCTATTTTCACTAAAAATTCTGATTATGACACCATTGCTAAGATAGCTAAGGATGTCTATGAGGTTCTAAAATGAGGGACCAGGATTTTTTAAATCATTTTCTCCAAAAAGAGTATTTCAAAAAACATTCTAAAATCGTGTTAGCTCTGTCTGGCGGACTGGATTCGATGTTTTTATTCCATCTATTGTCCACTTATCAAAAAGAGTTGGGAATTGAGCTGATTTTAGCACATGTCAACCATAAGCAGAGAAGTGAGTCTGACTGGGAGGAGAATGAACTAAGGAAGTTAGCTGATACAGCTGGACTTCCCATTTATATCACAAGCTTTTCAGGAGACTTTTCAGAAGCGCGTGCTCGAGAGTTTCGTTATGATTTTTTTAGGAAAATCATAAAAGAGGTTGGAGCGACAGCCCTGGTTACTGCTCATCATGCAGATGATCAGGTTGAAACGATTTTGATGCGCCTGATTCGAGGAAGTCGGCTACGTCATTTAACAGGAATAAAAGAAAGTCAAGTAGTTGATGATATCGAAATCCTCCGTCCTTTGTTGCATTTTCATAAAAAGGATTTTCCACCAATTCTTCATTTCGAAGATCAAACAAATCAGGAAAATACTTATTTTCGCAATCGCATTCGAAATAGGTATTTACCAGAACTTGAAAAAGAAAATCCTCGTCTTAAATCCGCCCTTTTAGATTTAGGAAGGGAAATTTCAGATTACCAAGCAACAATAACGGAACTTTCTAAACAAATTGATGTGGAAGATTTGAATGAGCTATTTTCATACTCTCAACAAACTCAAGGAATCTTGCTCCAGAACTATCTTAATCAATTTCCAGACTTAAATCTGACAAAGGCTCAGTTTGCCGAAGTTCGACAGATTTTAACAACGAAAAGCCAGTATCGTCACTCTCTTAAAAATGGTTACGAACTGATAAAAGAGTATCAACGGTTTCAAATTTGTAAAATCAGTCCTCAGGCCGATGAAGAGGAAGATGAACTTGTGTTACACTATCAAAATCAAGTTCGATATATGGGTTATTTATTTTCTTTTGGTATCCCTGTTGAAGGGGACGCTGTTCAAAAAGTAACGGTTTCACGGGAAACACCTGTATATATTAGATGTCGAAAACCTGGCGATGTTCTTATCCTGAATGGTCACCGAAAGAAACTGAGACGTTTATTTATAGATTTGAAAATCCCTATTGAAAAACGAAAAACAACCCCTATTATTGAGCAATTTGGAGAAATTGTCTCAATTTTAGGAATTGCGACCAGTGATTTGAGTAAAAACATGAAAAATGATATAATGAACACTGTACTTTATATAGAAAAAATAGATAGGTAAAAAGATGTTAGAACACGATATTAAAAAAATCCTCATTTCACATGATGAAATTACAGAAGCTGCTAAAAAATTAGGTGCCCAATTAACCAAGGACTATGCAGGAAAAAATCCAATCTTAGTTGGGATTTTAAAAGGATCTATTCCTTTTATGGCTGAATTGGTTAAGCATATCGACACACATATTGAAATGGACTTTATGATGGTATCTAGTTATCATGGTGGAACAGCAAGCAGTGGTGTTATCAATATTAAACAAGATGTGACTCAAGATATCAAAGGAAGACATGTTCTATTTGTAGAGGATATCATTGATACAGGTCAAACTTTGAAAAATTTGCGAGATATGTTTATTGCAAGAGAAGCAGCTTCTGTTAAAATCGCGACTTTGTTGGACAAACCAGAGGGACGTGTTGTTGAAATTGAGGCAGATTATACCTGCTTTACTATTCCAAATGAGTTTGTAGTAGGTTATGGTCTAGATTATAAAGAGAATTATCGCAACCTTCCTTATGTTGGAGTATTGAAAGAAGAAGTTTATTCAAATTAGAAAGATTTATCTTTAATGAAAAAACAAAATAATGGTTTAGTTAGAAACCCATTTCTATACTTGTTAATTATCTTCTTCCTTGTAACAGGATTCCAGTATTTTTACTCTGGAAATACTGCAGGACGAAGCGAAAAAATTAACTATACAGAATTGGTAAAAGAAATTACAGCAGACAATGTAAAAGAATTAACCTATCAGCCAAATGGTAGCATCATTGAGGTGTCTGGTGTTTATAAAAATCCTAAGACTAGTAAAGACGAAACAGGAATTCAATTTTTCACTCCTGCTGCTACAACAGTAGAAAGATTCTCAAGTACCATTCTTCCGTCGGATTCAACAGTTTCAGAATTGCAAAAGCTTGCTTCTGAACACCAGGCTGAGGTAACAGTCAAACATGAGAGTTCAAGCGGTATGTGGATCAATATCCTTGTCTCTGTTGTGCCATTTGCTATTCTCTTGTTCTTCCTATTCTCTATGATGGGAAATATGGGAGGAAATAATAGTCGAAATCCAATGAGTTTTGGACGTAGCAAGGCCAAGGCTGCTAACAAAGAAGATATCAAGGTACGTTTCTCAGATGTTGCAGGTGCCGAGGAAGAAAAACAAGAATTAGTCGAAGTTGTTGAATTTCTAAAAGATCCAAAACGATTTACAAAGCTTGGTGCGCGTATTCCTGCGGGTGTTCTTTTGGAGGGACCTCCAGGGACAGGTAAAACCTTACTTGCTAAGGCAGTTGCTGGAGAAGCAGGAGTTCCATTCTTTAGTATTTCAGGTTCTGACTTTGTAGAAATGTTTGTCGGAGTTGGTGCAAGCCGTGTTCGTTCTCTTTTTGAGGATGCAAAAAAAGCAGCGCCAGCTATTATCTTTATTGATGAAATTGATGCTGTCGGTCGCCAACGTGGTATCGGTCTTGGTGGCGGGAATGATGAACGTGAACAAACCTTGAACCAACTCTTGATTGAGATGGATGGTTTTGAGGGAAATGAAGGAATCATCGTTATCGCTGCGACGAACCGTTCAGATGTTCTAGATCCAGCTCTTCTCCGTCCAGGACGTTTTGATAGAAAAGTCTTAGTTGGTCGCCCTGATGTTAAAGGTCGTGAAGCAATCTTGAAAGTTCACGCTAAAAACAAACCTCTAGCAGAAGATGTTGATTTGAAATTAGTTGCCCAACAAACTCCAGGTTTTGTGGGAGCTGACTTGGAAAATGTTCTAAATGAGGCAGCCTTGGTTGCAGCCCGTCGCAACAAGTCAGTTATTGATGCTTCAGATATAGATGAGGCAGAGGACAGAGTGATTGCTGGACCGTCTAAGAAAGATAAAACAGTATCACAAAGAGAACGTGAATTGGTTGCTTACCACGAGGCTGGACATACCATTGTTGGTTTAGTCTTGTCAAATGCCCGTGTTGTTCATAAAGTTACCATTGTACCACGTGGACGTGCAGGCGGATACATGATTGCACTTCCTAAAGAAGATCAAATGCTTCTATCTAAGGAAGACATGAAAGAACAATTAGCAGGTTTGATGGGTGGTCGTGTAGCTGAAGAGATTATCTTTAATGTCCAAACGACAGGAGCTTCAAATGACTTTGAACAAGCTACACAGATGGCGCGTGCAATGGTCACTGAATACGGTATGAGTGAAAAACTTGGCCCAGTTCAATACGAAGGTAATCATGCTATGTTTGGTGCACAAAGTCCTCAAAAATCAATTTCAGAACAAACAGCCTATGAGATTGATGAGGAAGTACGTTCATTATTAAATGAAGCAAGGAATAAAGCAGCTGAGATTATTCAGTCAAATCGTGAAACTCATAAACTGATTGCGGAAGCATTGTTGAAATACGAAACATTGGATAGTACACAGATTAAATCTCTTTACGAAACAGGAAAAATGCCTGAGACTGTAGAAGAGGAATCTCACGCCCTATCTTATGATGAAGTAAAATCAAAAATGAGTGAAGAAAAATAACCCCCCGAGAGGCTATGCCTCTCTTTTTATGTGCCGTTGAGGGCGGAAGAAGTATAGAATAGAGGAAATAGCCTCATAGGCTCTCGCATTCTGCTAGACTAAATGCAGAAAGGAGAGATCTATGAATCTAAAAGAATTATACGAAGAAAGCAAAGGAATCGTTCATAAGTGCCGCAAAGAATACCATTTACATCTGTGGGAGAAAGAGGACTGGGACCAGGAGGGGATGCTGTGCCTGTATGAACTGGTCAGTCACCATCCAGAATTGCTAGTGGGTGAACGACACCGACTATATGTCTGCTTTAAAACCAAATTCCGCAATCGTATCCTAGATTACATCCGTAAACAGGAAAGTCACAAGCGCCGTTTCGACAAAGAACCCTATGAAGAGGTGAGTGAGATTAGCCATCGTCTAGGAGAAAAAGGACTCAGACTGGATGATTATTATCTCTTTCACGAACTTCTAAAGACTTACAAATCAAAGCAGAGTATGGAAAAACAAGAGTTAGTGGACCGTCTCATGGGAGGGGAAGTCTTCAGAGGACGTAAAGCTCTTCTAAGAGAACTTTCCCTTATCTTTTCAGAATTTCGATAAAGAGGAAAAAAGTTCTTGACAAAGTTGAAAAAGTAGGTATAATAGGAAGAGTTGAAAAGCTCAAGGTCCGTTGGTCAAGGGGTTAAGACACCGCCTTTTCACGGCGGTAACACGGGTTCGAATCCCGTACGGACTATGTGTGTATCACAGGGATGAAAAAAGTAAAAAAAGTTTCAAAAAAGTGTTGACATAGGTCAACAGCTGTGATATACTAATATAGTTGTCGCTTGAGAGAGATTGAGTGACAAAGACCTTTGAAAACTGAACAAGACGAACCAATGTGCAGGGCACTATAACTAAGGTTATAGTACTGAACAATGAAAAAACAATAAATCTGTCAGTGACAGAAATGAGTGAGAACTCAAACTTTTAATGAGAGTTTGATCCTGGCTCAGGACGAACGCTGGCGGCGTGCCTAATACATGCAAGTAGAACGCTGAAGAGAGGAGCTTGCTCTTCTTGGATGAGTTGCGAACGGGTGAGTAACGCGTAGGTAACCTGCCTGGTAGCGGGGGATAACTATTGGAAACGATAGCTAATACCGCATAAAATTAATTATCGCATGATAATTAATTGAAAGGTGCAAATGCATCACTACCAGATGGACCTGCGTTGTATTAGCTAGTTGGTGGGGTAACGGCTCACCAAGGCGACGATACATAGCCGACCTGAGAGGGTGATCGGCCACACTGGGACTGAGACACGGCCCAGACTCCTACGGGAGGCAGCAGTAGGGAATCTTCGGCAATGGACGGAAGTCTGACCGAGCAACGCCGCGTGAGTGAAGAAGGTTTTCGGATCGTAAAGCTCTGTTGTAAGAGAAGAACGAGTGTGAGAGTGGAAAGTTCACACTGTGACGGTATCTTACCAGAAAGGGACGGCTAACTACGTGCCAGCAGCCGCGGTAATACGTAGGTCCCGAGCGTTGTCCGGATTTATTGGGCGTAAAGCGAGCGCAGGCGGTTAGATAAGTCTGAAGTTAAAGGCTGTGGCTTAACCATAGTACGCTTTGGAAACTGTTTAACTTGAGTGCAAGAGGGGAGAGTGGAATTCCATGTGTAGCGGTGAAATGCGTAGATATATGGAGGAACACCGGTGGCGAAAGCGGCTCTCTGGCTTGTAACTGACGCTGAGGCTCGAAAGCGTGGGGAGCAAACAGGATTAGATACCCTGGTAGTCCACGCCGTAAACGATGAGTGCTAGGTGTTAGACCCTTTCCGGGGTTTAGTGCCGCAGCTAACGCATTAAGCACTCCGCCTGGGGAGTACGACCGCAAGGTTGAAACTCAAAGGAATTGACGGGGGCCCGCACAAGCGGTGGAGCATGTGGTTTAATTCGAAGCAACGCGAAGAACCTTACCAGGTCTTGACATCCCTCTGATCGCTCTAGAGATAGAGTTTTCCTTCGGGACAGAGGTGACAGGTGGTGCATGGTTGTCGTCAGCTCGTGTCGTGAGATGTTGGGTTAAGTCCCGCAACGAGCGCAACCCCTATTGTTAGTTGCCATCATTCAGTTGGGCACTCTAGCGAGACTGCCGGTAATAAACCGGAGGAAGGTGGGGATGACGTCAAATCATCATGCCCCTTATGACCTGGGCTACACACGTGCTACAATGGCTGGTACAACGAGTCGCAAGCCGGTGACGGCAAGCTAATCTCTTAAAGCCAGTCTCAGTTCGGATTGTAGGCTGCAACTCGCCTACATGAAGTCGGAATCGCTAGTAATCGCGGATCAGCACGCCGCGGTGAATACGTTCCCGGGCCTTGTACACACCGCCCGTCACACCACGAGAGTTTGTAACACCCGAAGTCGGTGAGGTAACCTTTTAGGAGCCAGCCGCCTAAGGTGGGATAGATGATTGGGGTGAAGTCGTAACAAGGTAGCCGTATCGGAAGGTGCGGCTGGATCACCTCCTTTCTAAGGATAAGGAACTGCACATTGGTCTTGTTTAGTCTTGAGAGGTCTTGTGGGGCCTTAGCTCAGCTGGGAGAGCGCCTGCTTTGCACGCAGGAGGTCAGCGGTTCGATCCCGCTAGGCTCCATTGGTGAGAGATCACCAAGTAATGCACATTGAAAATTGAATATCTATATCAAATAGTAACAAGAAAATAAACCGAAACGCTGTAGTATTAAAAGAGTTTATGACTGAAAGGTCAAAAAATAAGGTTAAGTTAATAAGGGCGCACGGTGGATGCCTTGGCACTAGGAGCCGAAGAAGGACGTGACAAACGACGATATGCCTTGGGTAGCTGTAAGTAAGCGATGATCCAGGGATTTCCGAATGGGGGAACCCAACAGGTACTACCTGTTACCCGCATCTGTTAAGGATGTGAGGAGGAAGACGCAGTGAACTGAAACATCTAAGTAGCTGCAGGAAGAGAAAGCAAAAGCGATTGCCTTAGTAGCGGCGAGCGAAACGGCAGGAGGGCAAACCGAAGAGTTTACTCTTCGGGGTTGTAGGACTGCAATGTGGACTCAAAGATTATAGAAGAATGATTTGGGAAGATCAGCCAAAGAGAGTAATAGCCTCGTATTTAAAATAGTCTTTGTACCTAGCAGTATCCTGAGTACGGCGGGACACGAGAAATCCCGTCGGAATCTGGGAGGACCATCTCCCAACCCTAAATACTCCCTAGTGACCGATAGTGAACCAGTACCGTGAGGGAAAGGTGAAAAGCACCCCGGGAGGGGAGTGAAATAGAACCTGAAACCGTGTGCCTACAACAAGTTCGAGCCCGTTAATGGGTGAGAGCGTGCCTTTTGTAGAATGAACCGGCGAGTTACGATATGATGCGAGGTTAAGTTGAAGAGACGGAGCCGCAGGGAAACCGAGTCTGAATAGGGCGTATTAGTATCATGTCGTAGACCCGAAACCATGTGACCTACCCATGAGCAGGTTGAAGGTGCGGTAAGACGCACTGGAGGACCGAACCAGGGCACGTTGAAAAGTGCTTGGATGACTTGTGGGTAGCGGAGAAATTCCAAACGAACTTGGAGATAGCTGGTTCTCTCCGAAATAGCTTTAGGGCTAGCGTCGACATTAGAGATTCTTGGAGGTAGAGCACTGTTTGGGTGAGGGGTCCATCCCGGATTACCAATCTCAGATAAACTCCGAATGCCAAAGAATTATGGTCGGCAGTCAGACTGCGAGTGCTAAGATCCGTAGTCGAAAGGGAAACAGCCCAGACCACCAGCTAAGGTCCCAAAATAATTGTTAAGTGGAAAAGGATGTGGGGTTGCACAGACAACTAGGATGTTAGCTTAGAAGCAGCTATTCATTCAAAGAGTGCGTAATAGCTCACTAGTCGAGTGACCCTGCGCCGAAAATGTACCGGGGCTAAAACAATTTACCGAAGCTGTGGATACCTTTATAGGTATGGTAGGAGAGCGTTCTATGTGTGATGAAGGTATACCGTGAGGAGTGCTGGAACGCATAGAAGTGAGAATGCCGGTATGAGTAGCGAAAGACAGGTGAGAATCCTGTCCACCGTAAGACTAAGGTTTCCAGGGGAAGGCTCGTCCGCCCTGGGTTAGTCGGGACCTAAGGAGAGACCGAAAGGTGTATCCGATGGACAACAGGTTGATATTCCTGTACTAGAGTATGTAGTGATGGAGGGACGCAGTAGGCTAACTAAAGCAGACGAATGGAAGTGTCTGTCTAAGCAGTGAGGTGTGAATTGAGTCAAATGCTTAATTCTATAACATTGAGCTGTGATGGGGAGCGAAGTTTAGTAGCGAAGTTAGTGACGTCACACTGCCAAGAAAAGCTTCTAGCGTTTAAACATACTCTACCCGTACCGCAAACCGACACAGGTAGTCGAGGCGAGTAGCCTCAGGTGAGCGAGAGAACTCTCGTTAAGGAACTCGGCAAAATGACCCCGTAACTTCGGGAGAAGGGGTGCTGACTTCGGTCAGCCGCAGTGAATAGGCCCAAGCAACTGTTTATCAAAAACACAGCTCTCTGCTAAATCGTAAGATGATGTATAGGGGGTGACGCCTGCCCGGTGCTGGAAGGTTAAGAGGAGTGCTTAGCGGTAACGCGAAGGTATGAATTGAAGCCCCAGTAAACGGCGGCCGTAACTATAACGGTCCTAAGGTAGCGAAATTCCTTGTCGGGTAAGTTCCGACCCGCACGAAAGGCGTAATGATTTGGGCACTGTCTCAACGAGAGACTCGGTGAAATTTTAGTACCTGTGAAGATGCAGGTTACCCGCGACAGGACGGAAAGACCCCATGGAGCTTTACTGCAGTTTGATATTGAGTGTCTGTACCACATGTACAGGATAGGTAGGAGTCTACGAGATCGGGACGCCAGTTTCGAAGGAGACGTTGTTGGGATACTACCCTTGTGTTATGGCCACTCTAACCCAGATAGGTTATCCCTATCGGAGACAGTGTCTGACGGGCAGTTTGACTGGGGCGGTCGCCTCCTAAAAGGTAACGGAGGCGCCCAAAGGTTCCCTCAGAATGGTTGGAAATCATTCGCAGAGTGTAAAGGTATAAGGGAGCTTGACTGCGAGAGCTACAACTCGAGCAGGGACGAAAGTCGGGCTTAGTGATCCGGTGGTTCCGTATGGAAGGGCCATCGCTCAACGGATAAAAGCTACCCTGGGGATAACAGGCTTATCTCCCCCAAGAGTTCACATCGACGGGGAGGTTTGGCACCTCGATGTCGGCTCGTCGCATCCTGGGGCTGTAGTCGGTCCCAAGGGTTGGGCTGTTCGCCCATTAAAGCGGCACGCGAGCTGGGTTCAGAACGTCGTGAGACAGTTCGGTCCCTATCCGTCGCGGGCGTAGGAAATTTGAGAGGATCTGCTCCTAGTACGAGAGGACCAGAGTGGACTTACCGCTGGTGTACCAGTTGTCTTGCCAAAGGCATCGCTGGGTAGCTATGTAGGGAAGGGATAAACGCTGAAAGCATCTAAGTGTGAAACCCACCTCAAGATGAGATTTCCCATGATTATATATCAGTAAGAGCCCTGAGAGATGATCAGGTAGATAGGTTAGAAGTGGAAGTGTGGTGACACATGTAGCGGACTAATACTAATAGCTCGAGGACTTATCCAAAGTAACTGAGAAAACTTAGCGTAAGGTTTTTCTAATTATTTGATAGATATTCAATTTTGAGTAGGTATTACTCAGAGTTAAGTGACGATAGCCTAGGAGATACACCTGTACCCATGCCGAACACAGTAGTTAAGCCCTAGAACGCCGGAAGTAGTTGGGGGTTGCCCCCTGTGAGATATGGAAGTCGCTTAGCTTTTATCCGCCATAGCTCAGTTGGTAGTAGCGCATGACTGTTAATCATGATGTCGTAGGTTCGAGTCCTACTGGCGGAGTCAGATAAAAAAGAACACCACTGGTGTTCTTTTTTATTATGTGACTATTAGTCCGTCTCGCTCCGTCAGGTGCGAGACAAATAAACCACCCGCTATGCGGGTGCGCGTCGAAGCTTATACCAAAAAAACTCCAAACGCGATACAATAAAGGTGTTCAAGCCAATTGTAAAGCGAAAGGAGAAAAATATGGCACAAAAGGCACATAGTTTATCACACACAAAGAGGATGTGTAAATATCACATTGTGTTCACCCCTAAGTATAGACGAAAAATCATTTATAATTAATATCGAAGTAGTTTGGGAGAAATATTCCATCAAGGATAAGTGTTTCAAGTTTCATGGGTTATTTAAAAGGCAAAAGTGCACTCATGATGTTTGACAAACACGCCAACCTACGCCAACCTCAAGTACAAGTTTGGGAACCGGCATTTTTGGGCAGAAGGTTACTACGTGAGTACAGTGGGACTTAATGAAGCCACAATTAAGAAATATATTCAAGAGCAGGAAAAGCATGATATAGCACTAGATAAATTAAGTGTAAAAGAATATGAGGATTCCTTTAGGGATAGTGGTAAGTAGTACCAAAGTCTCTTTAAGAGGCAAGTGACGAGTCAAGAGCAATGAGGCTTGAACAACGTGAAAGCCAGCGTCTTTAGGCGCTGGCTGGTAATTTGGGCTTATAGCCCTGGTGCAAACCACCCGTTAGATGGGTAGTTATGATTTTATAAATGAAGTAAACTTCTCAAAATTCAAAACTTAATTTTGGCATCTATAATTACCTTTATATTTTATTTTTAGTTCGTTTAGCTTTAAATTCTTCTTTTATAGGATTTGAAGCTTTTTTAGTTCGTTTTTCTGTTAGACTAGTGTTAATAATAAGAAAGGGATTTTTTATATGCTTCAAAAATTTTATGAACGAGCATTTGTCTTTTTGAAACTAGTTGAACAAGAATATGCTTCTTTATGTCAGAGTTGTGCTGAGTGGGAATCACTTCATCTTCGTTTTTTACTTTATTACTTGATAAGATTTAGAATTAAAAGCGATAAAGAGTTTTGTCTATATCATTTCCAGACGGCCTATCGCTTGTATCTAGATAAATTCTTGCTAGAAGGTACTACTCTAAACTAGTGACGTTCATATATATCATTTATCACGAACAATAATGAGCATTGAATTTATGATTTTAAGGATTTTATTTAAAATATAAGGTTTTGAATTTTATAATTTACAGAAATCCCAAATCTTTTCCAGTGTTTCTTCTTGATAAAATGGTCTTTTTTTCTTATAATAAATTGTAAGATATAATTGCGGGTGAAATTCCTGCCATGTATATGAGAAAGGACGAGCTCCTAGTAGCTCAGACGAATTTTATTATGACTTCAGTTGTTGTTGTAGGTACCCAATGGGGCGATGAAGGTAAAGGGAAAATTACAGATTTTCTTTCAGCTAATGCAGAGGTAATTGCTCGTTACCAAGGTGGTGATAATGCTGGTCACACCATTGTGATTGATGGTAAGAAATTTAAGTTGCACTTGATTCCATCTGGAATTTTCTTCCCTGAAAAAATTTCTGTCATTGGGAACGGGATGGTTGTAAATCCTAAATCTCTAGTAAAAGAGTTGACTTATCTTCATGGTGAAGGTGTGACAACAGATAATTTGCGCATTTCGGACCGTGCGCATGTTATTTTGCCTTATCACATTGAGTTGGATCGCTTGCAGGAAGAAGCTAAGGGTGACAATAAGATTGGTACTACAATCAAGGGAATCGGTCCAGCATATATGGACAAGGCTGCTCGTGTTGGAATTCGTATTGCGGATCTTTTGGATAAGGATATTTTCCGTGAACGTTTGGAACGCAATCTTGCGGAAAAGAATCGTCTATTTGAAAAATTGTATGACAGTACTCCTATTTCAATTGATGATATTTTTGAAGAGTACTATGAGTATGGCCAACAAATTAAGCAGTATGTGACAGATACATCTGTTATTTTGAACGATGCGCTTGATAACGGCAAACGTGTGCTTTTTGAAGGTGCACAAGGTGTCATGTTGGACATTGACCAAGGTACTTATCCATTTGTTACTTCTTCAAACCCTGTCGCTGGTGGTGTGACAATTGGGTCTGGTGTTGGTCCAAGTAAGATTGACAAGATTGTAGGTGTATGTAAAGCCTATACGAGTCGCGTAGGAGACGGACCTTTCCCAACTGAATTATTTGATGAAGTGGGAGATCGCATCCGTGAAGTAGGTCATGAATATGGTACAACAACTGGTCGTCCACGTCGTGTGGGTTGGTTTGACTCAGTTGTGATGCGTCACAGTCGCCGTGTATCTGGGATTACCAATCTTTCATTGAATTCTATTGATGTTTTGAGCGGTTTGGATACTGTGAAAATTTGTGTGGCTTATGATCTCGATGGTCAACGTATCGACCACTACCCAGCTAGTCTTGAGCAATTAAAACGTTGCAAACCTATCTACGAGGAATTGCCAGGTTGGTCAGAAGACATCACTGGAGTCCGTAATTTGGAAGATCTTCCTGAGAATGCGCGTAACTATGTTCGTCGTGTGAGCGAGTTGGTTGGGGTTCGTATTTCGACGTTCTCAGTAGGTCCTGATCGTGAACAAACCAATATTTTAGAAAGTGTTTGGTCTTAAGAGATTTTTAAGATTTGTTTAAGATAGGTCGGGTATACTATAGACAGTTACAAGAAGACCTCCTAACTTGTTGTAACAAATATCCTAAACTTTTCTTTTTCATAATAATCTCCCTATTAAGTCACCCCATTGGGTGGCTTTTTTAGTTCATAAGTCCTATACAGGCTTCTACTTGACTTTTTAAGATAAAGAAAAAACAGTGGGACAGAAATCTGTAGACCAAGTCTTAATTTGATAGACCTAGAACTTCATGGTTTCAACAATTCGGTAGATTGGTTAAGGTTGTGGATAGAGAAAGGAAGTTTTGTTCAAAGGAGCTTTTGAATTTTAAAATACCAACAAACAGTTTAATCTACTAATAAATTATAGGTTTACAACTAAGCAAAAATGAGGTTGGGATTTTTGATTCCAGCCTCTTCAGTGAACTATTTTCTTTAGAGTTTATAAGTTAGATAAAATTAAATTTTTTGTAAATTAGCTTATTTGATAACTTGGTTTCCTGATTTATCATTTTGAATTTGGTTCATTTCGTGCATAAAAACATCTGCTTTCAGTTTATCTGTGATGATACTGACACTTATTAGCTTATTTAGATTTTTCTCATATCCTTCTAAAAAAATAGGATTTCTAATTTTCATGGTTAACTTTGCACAATTAAAGGGACGCTTTTTAATGGTTATTTGTTCGATATCTTGAAGTTTAAATTGATAATGTAATACGCTGAGGCCTCTGCTACTATAGGTATAATACTGAACAGTATTGTTTTTATGAACTTCTAATTTTACTCCATTTATGAAGAGATAATACCCCATAAACCATAGAAGAAGTGGAACATAAATCAGTACAATTGCTATAATAATCTTGTCTGTAAAATCGGTATTATAAGCTATCAGATGCTTTAAAATCCAGAGAATCATAACAGATAAAGATATCATGAATGGTCCCCCTGCTCTATTAAATTGATTTTTATATGGAAACATTAAGGTAAATTTTGGTTTATCCAGTAATAACTCTAATTTCATCATTTACCCTTTCATATTGTTTATTGTATAAATTTCAGTATATTCATCTCTTGAACTTTCTATGTCAGTTATCTCCATTATTTTAAATTCATGATTTCTGATTTTCTATCAATTTTGTTAATATTATACTCTTTTTAAAACATTATTTCTACAATCCAGCGATTTAATAATATCTAAGGTTAGTCAGTGTAAATATTATAGAGCTCTTTTTTTGTCTAGGAAAACATGCTATAATGATAGAATTGATAAGCAGGAAAAGAGAGAAGCTATGGGTTATACAGTTGAAGAAAAAGAAGCTTTTATGAAAGAGGCCTTGAAAGAGGCAGAGATTGCTCTGGAAAACGATGAAATTCCAATTGGTTGTGTGATTGTCAAGGATGGAGAGATCATTGGTCGTGGGCATAATGCGCGCGAGGAGTTGCAACGGGCGGTTATGCATGCAGAAATCATGGCCATAGAGAATGCGAACGCGAGTGAAGAAAGTTGGCGTCTGCTAGATTGTACGCTTTTTGTGACCATTGAGCCTTGTGTTATGTGTAGTGGGGCGATTGGACTTGCCCGTATTCCAAACGTGGTTTACGGGGCTAAAAATCAGAAATTTGGTGCAGCTGGGAGTCTGTACGACATCTTGACAGATGAGCGTCTCAATCATCGTGTAGAGGTCGAAACGGGAGTTTTGGAGAGTGAGTGTGCAGCTATTATGCAAGACTTTTTCCGAAATCGACGGAAAAAATAATTTCTCTTTAAAAATAGAGGGGAATGTGGTATAATAAATAATGGAGC
This sequence comes from Streptococcus oralis, assembly GCF_021497945.1. Lineage (NCBI taxonomy): Bacteria > Bacillati > Bacillota > Bacilli > Lactobacillales > Streptococcaceae > Streptococcus > Streptococcus oralis. Next base: position 24,531 of record NZ_CP046524.1, read on the forward strand.
AACAGTTCTGCGTGAAGCGGGTCAGGGGAGGAATCCAGCAGCCCTAAGCGAGTGTGAATTGTGTGCTCTTTTTTCGTGCTTTTTTCGAATAAATAAGATAAAATAGCCTAGAATAAATGATAATAGAAAAGAGTATAATATGAAAATTCGTGGTTTTGAATTGGTTTCGAGTTTTACAGATAAAAATTTGCTACCGAAGCGTGAGACAGCCCATGCAGCTGGTTATGATTTAAAGGTCGCGGAACGCACTGTGATTGCTCCAGGAGAGATTGTTCTCGTTCCGACAGGTGTTAAGGCCTATATGCAGCCGACAGAAGTTCTCTATCTTTATGATCGTTCTTCAAATCCTCGTAAGAAGGGCTTGGTCTTGATTAACTCAGTTGGGGTCATTGATGGGGATTATTATGGAAATCCTGGAAATGAGGGACATATTTTTGCGCAGATGAAAAACATTACTAATCAGGAAGTGGTTCTTGAAGTTGGGGAACGTGTGGTTCAGGCTGTCTTTGCACCATTTTTAATCGCAGACGGAGATGAGGCAGACGGCGTGCGAACTGGTGGATTTGGATCAACAGGGCACTAAGATGAAGATTATCTTTGTACGTCATGGGGAACCAGATTACCGTGAGTTAGAGGAACGTTCTTATACAGGTTTTGGGATGGATTTGGCCCCCTTATCTGAGAAGGGACGACAACAAGCTCAGGAACTTTGCCAAAATCCCTTACTACAATCAGCTAACTTACTAGTGACTTCAGCAGTAACGAGAGCTTTAGAAACAGCTTTTTATGTTTCTTGTGCTACTGGCCTCCCTTTGAGGGTGGAGCCTTTGTTACACGAATGGCAGGTTTATGAAAGTGGTATAGAGAATTTTGAAAGAGCTAGATGTCTGTTTTTAGAAAGCAAGGGGGAGTTGCTTCCTAATAGTTCTATTCAATATGAGACAGCTGCGGAGATGAAGTCTCGTTTTCTAGAATGCATGACTAAGTATCGAGAACATCAGACTGTGGTAGTTGTCGCTCATCGAATGCTCATGCGCCAGTTTGTACCTAATGAAAAAATTGATTTTTGCCAAGTGATAGAGTGTGAGATAGAGATTTAGAAAGAGGTTTATCATCGCAAAGAAAAAAGCGACATTTGTATGTCAAAATTGTGGGTATAATTCCCCAAAATATCTAGGGCGTTGTCCTAACTGTGGGTCTTGGTCTTCTTTTGTAGAAGAGGTTGAGGTTGCCGAGGTCAAGAATGCGCGTGTGTCCTTGACAGGTGAGAAAACCAAGCCCATGAAACTGGCTGAGGTGACTTCCATCAATGTCAATCGAACAAAGACGGATATGGAGGAATTCAACCGTGTGCTTGGAGGCGGAGTGGTACCAGGAAGTCTCGTCCTCATCGGTGGGGATCCAGGAATCGGGAAATCAACCCTTCTCTTACAAGTATCGACTCAGCTGTCCCAAGTAGGGACTGTTCTCTATGTCAGTGGGGAGGAGTCTGCTCAGCAGATTAAACTCCGTGCAGAGCGCTTGGGTGATATTGATAGTGAGTTTTATCTCTATGCAGAGACCAATATGCAGAGTGTTCGATCTGAGGTGGAGCGCATCCAACCAGATTTTCTCATCATCGACTCTATCCAGACTATTATGTCTCCTGAGATTTCAGGGGTGCAGGGGTCTGTGTCTCAGGTGCGTGAGGTGACCGCTGAGCTTATGCAGCTGGCTAAGACTAATAACATTGCCATTTTTATCGTAGGGCATGTGACCAAGGAAGGGACCTTGGCTGGTCCGCGTATGTTGGAGCATATGGTAGATACAGTGCTTTACTTTGAAGGGGAACGTCACCATACCTTTCGTATCTTGAGAGCAGTCAAAAACCGTTTTGGTTCCACTAATGAGATTGGCATCTTTGAGATGCAGTCGGGCGGATTGGTTGAGGTGCTCAATCCGAGTCAAGTTTTCCTAGAGGAGCGTTTGGATGGGGCTACTGGCTCGTCAATCGTTGTGACCATGGAAGGGACCCGTCCGATTTTAGCAGAAGTTCAAGCCTTGGTGACACCGACTATGTTTGGAAATGCCAAGCGTACTACGACAGGTCTTGATTTCAATCGTGCGAGTCTGATTATGGCTGTTTTGGAAAAACGGGCAGGGCTTCTCTTGCAAAATCAGGATGCCTATCTCAAATCTGCTGGTGGGGTCAAATTGGATGAGCCCGCTATTGATTTAGCCGTTGCAGTTGCTATTGCTTCGAGTTACAAGGACAAGCCTACCAATCCTCAGGAATGTTTTGTGGGTGAACTGGGCTTGACCGGAGAGATTCGGCGCGTGAATCGTATCGAACAACGTATCAATGAAGCGGCAAAACTGGGCTTTACCAAGATTTATGTACCCAAGAATTCCTTGACAGGAATCACTCCACCCAAGGAAATTGAAGTCATTGGTGTGACGACTATTCAGGAAGTTTTGAAAAAGGTCTTTGCATAATCCGTGACAAATCCTCTTAAAAATGATAAGATGGGAGAAATATTTGATTATCAAATTTTTGAGGAGGGAATCGTGTCGTATTTTGAACAGTTTATGAAAGCCAATCAGGCTTATGTTGCCCTACATGGGCAGTTAAATTTGCCACTTAAACCCAAAACCAGAGTAGCTATCGTGACCTGCATGGACTCGCGTCTACACGTTGCGCAAGCTCTAGGTTTGGCCCTTGGGGATGCTCATATCTTGCGGAATGCGGGTGGTCGAGTAACTGAGGACATGATTCGTTCACTGGTGATTTCCCAGCAACAAATGGGGACAAGAGAGATTGTGGTGCTTCACCATACAGACTGTGGAGCTCAAACCTTTCAAAATGAAAGTTTTCATGAACAGTTGAAACATGAGCTCGGAGTTGATGTGTCTGATCAAGATTTTTTACCATTCCAGAATGTTGAAGAGAGTGTGAGAGAGGATATGCAGTTACTTCGAGAATCTCCACTGATTCCTGATGATGTGGTTATTTCAGGTGCTGTCTATGATGTGGATACAGGAAGTATGAGAGAAGTATACTAACTTTGTCTCGAAAAAATTTCATCCTAGCATAAAATCGATTGTTAAAATGTAGGATTTTTAGTTTTAATATAGCTAATATAAAATAGTAAAAACGAGGGTATAAATGTTTGCTCTTGTTTTATTTTTGATTGAAAAATAAAGGAAAAAGCGCTACAATGGTAGATGGAAAATGTTGTGAAAAAAACAAGTGATACATAAATACCGGAGGAAATCATGTCTTTTTCTGATTTAAAGCTGTTTGCCCTTTCTTCAAATAGAGAATTGGCAGAGCGTGTGGCGCAAGAGATTGGGATAGAGTTGGGGAAATCGACTGTTCGCCAATTTTCAGATGGGGAGATTCAGGTCAATATCGAAGAATCAATCCGTGGAAAACACGTCTTTATCCTACAATCAACGAGCTCACCTGTAAATGACAATCTGCTCGAAATTTTGATCATGGTAGATGCCTTAAAGCGGGCTAGTGCAGAATCTGTCAACGTTGTCATGCCTTACTATGGTTACGCACGTCAGGATAGAAAAGCGAGAGCGCGTGAGCCAATCACAGCAAAACTTGTGGCAAATATGCTAGAAGTGGCTGGTGTGGATCGTTTGTTGACGATTGATTTGCACGCTGCGCAGATTCAGGGATTCTTTGATATTCCTGTGGATCACTTGATGGGCGCTCCATTGATTGCGGACTATTTTGAACGCCGTGGCATGGTTGGCTCTGACTACGTGGTTGTCAGTCCAGACCATGGTGGGGTGACTCGTGCTCGTAAGTTGGCAGAGTTTTTGAAAACTCCGATTGCGATTATTGACAAACGCCGTAGTGTAGACAAGATGAATACCAGTGAAGTGATGAATATCATTGGTAAGGTAGAAGGTAAGACTTGTATCTTGATTGACGATATGATTGATACAGCTGGAACTATTTGTCATGCGGCGGATGCTCTTGCTGAAGCAGGTGCTGTTGAAGTATATGCAAGCTGTACGCACCCAGTTCTTTCTGGGCCAGCTATGGACAATATCCAAAAATCAGCTATTAAGAAATTGGTTGTTTTGGATACCATTTACCTACCAGAGGGGCGTTTAATTGATAAGATTGAACAAATTTCGATTGCTCATCTTCTAGGCGATGCTATTATCCGTATCCACGAAAAACGTCCTCTTTCTCCTTTGTTTAGCATTGAGAAAAAGATTTAATCTTTCACTTGAAGTAGACAGAACTCCTAGCAGGTTTCTTTTCTTGCTAGGAGATTTTTATAGTCAAAATCTGCAAGCCTTTTCAAAATATGCTATACTGGGGGAAAAGGAGGATTTCTATGAGCCAAGAATTTATCAATCCAAGTGATGGTGTGATTCGTCAGTATCTGGCGACCAGTAAAACGTTAGCAGTAGTGGGTTTGTCTGACCGTGAGGAAACAACTAGCAATCGAGTGACTAAGGAGATGCAAGCTCGGGGCTATAAAATCATTCCAGTTAATCCCAAGGCTGCAGGTGGTGAAATTTTGGGAGAAAAGGCTTATGCGAGTCTAGCTGAGATTCCTTTTCCTGTAGATATTGTCAATGTTTACCGTCGCAGCGAGTTTCTGCCAGATGTGGCGCGTGATTTTCTCAAGGCTGATGCCAAGATTTTCTGGGCGCAATTAGGGCTTGAAAATCTAGAAGCGGAAGAAATCTTGCGTGCTGGAGGATGCGATGACATCGTGATGAATCGCTGTATTAAGAGAGAACATACTCGCTTAATTCTTGAGCAATAAAAAGGTAGCCCATGGCTACCTTTTGTGTTATAAAGTACCAATCAATGCTTGCATGCCAAGACTGGTGAGGATGATGGCAATCCAGCAAAGGGCTCCAAGAAGAATGGATTTTCCGCTGGATTTGATCATGGCTACTAGATTTGTTTTGAGACCGATAGCACTCATAGCCATGATAATGAGAAATTTGGAGAGTTGTTTGAGAGGGGTGAAGAAGCTACTAGACACACCGAGAGAGGTGAGAAGAGTCGTTAAGAGAGAGGCTAGGATGAAATAAAGTATAAAAAGTGGGAAGACTTTTTTCAGTTGGAAATCCTGGCTGTTTTTTTGCTGGCGGCTTTGCCAGTAGGAGAGAAAGAGAGTGATGGGAATGATTGCTAAGGTGCGCGTGAGTTTAACAATGGTTGCCGATTCGAGGGTATTGGTTTGGTAAAGACTGTCCCAGGAGCTGGCGGTGGCCGTTACAGAAGAAGTATCATTGACCGCAGTTCCTGCAAAGAGGGCAAAGCCGTCATTGGATAGGTGAAGCCAGGTTCCTAGAGTTGGAAAGATAAGTGCAGCTAAGACATTGAAGAAAAAGATAACGGAAATGGCTTGGGCTACTTCCTTTTCTTTAGCATGGATAACGGGTGCTGTAGCAGCAATGGCAGAGCCACCACAGATAGAAGATCCCACTCCAATCAAGGTTGCCAGTTTTGTGTCTAGTGCAAAGAAACGCTGGAAGAGGTAGGCGACAATCAAGGAAATTGAAATCGTTGATAGGATGACCGGGAGTGAAGTTTGTCCAACTGCGAAGACTTGCGAGATATTGAGACCAAAACCGAGTAAGATAACGGCATACTGGAGCAATTTCTTGGAACTAAAGGTCAACCCTGCGTCTAGTTGTTTATAGGGTGAGAGCCAGGGGTGTAGGAGCATTCCCGCAAAAATGGCAAAGACAGGTGCGCCCACAACGGGGAAAAATCCTCCCAGGAACCAAGATACGATAGAAATGAGAAGGCAGGCCAAGATTCCTGCTCCATTTTTTGATAAAAATGACATATAAACCTCCGAAAATAAGCACTTATTATTATAGTCCTGTCGAGAAGAAAAGTAAAACAAAAAGTGAAAAATGCGGGTTTCAGATGGATTTTGCGGTCAGGGAGCTTTTATAGTATAATAGTACTATGTTCTGTAAGCAAGGGGGGGATATCTATGGACTTAACCAAGCGCTTTAATAAACAGTTAGATAAGATTCAAGTTTCGTTGATTCGCCAATTTGACCAGGCTATTTCGGAGATTCCTGGGGTCTTGCGTTTGACCTTGGGGGAACCTGATTTTACAACGCCAGATCATGTCAAGGAAGCAGCCAAGCGAGCGATTGACCAGAATCAATCCTACTATACAGGGATGAGTGGTCTGTTAACATTACGTCAGGCAGCCAGTGATTTTGTAAAAGAAAAATACCAGCTAGATTACAATCCTGAAAATGAAATCTTGGTTACAATTGGAGCGACAGAGGCTTTATCTGCTACTTTGACAGCTATTTTGGAAGAGGGAGATAAGGTGCTCTTGCCAGCTCCTGCCTATCCAGGTTATGAGCCAATTGTCAATCTAGTTGGGGCAGAGGTTGTCGAGATTGATACGACTGAAAATGGTTTTGTCTTGACCCCTGAAATGTTGGAAAAGGCCATTTTGGAGCAAGGCGACAAGCTCAAGGCTGTCATTCTCAACTATCCGGCTAATCCGACAGGAATTACCTATAGTCGGGAGCAGTTGGAAGCCTTGGCAGACGTTTTACGCAAGTATGAGATTTTTGTTGTCTGTGATGAGGTTTACTCGGAATTGACCTATACAGGGCAAGCCCATGTATCTCTGGGAACGATGCTGAGAGACCAGGCTATTATTATTAATGGCTTGTCTAAATCGCATGCTATGACTGGTTGGCGTTTAGGCTTCATCTTTGCTCCTGCAGCTTTCACAGCTCAGTTAATCAAGAGTCACCAATATTTGGTTACTGCCGCAAACACTATGGCTCAACATGCTGCGGTGGAGGCTTTGACCGCTGGTAAAAACGATGCAGAGCCTATGAAGAAGGAATACATCCAGCGTCGAGATTATATCATCGAAAAGATGACTGCTCTTGGTTTTGAGATTATCAAACCAGACGGTGCCTTCTATATCTTTGCTAAGATTCCATCAGGCTACAATCAAGACTCCTTTGCTTTTCTGAAGGATTTTGCTCAGAAGAAGGCCGTTGCCTTTATCCCTGGCGCAGCCTTTGGGCGTTACGGAGAAGGCTATGTGCGTCTGTCTTATGCAGCCAGCATGGAAACGATCAGAGAAGCCATGAAACGACTTGAGGAGTACATGAGAGAAGCATGATTCAGTCTATCACGAGTCAAGGCTTGGTGCTCTACAATCGTAACTTTCGTGAGGATGACAAGCTAGTCAAAATTTTTACCGAGCAGGCAGGCAAGCGCATGTTTTTCGTCAAACACGCTGGCCAGTCCAAACTAGCTCCGGTTATTCAGCCCTTGGTGTTGGCACGATTTCTCTTGCGAATCAATGATGACGGGCTTAGCTACATCGAGGACTATCACGAGGTGATGACCTTTCCCAAGATTAATAGTGATCTCTTTGTCATGGCCTATGCAACCTATGTGGCTGCTCTTGCAGATGCTAGTTTGCAGGATAATCAGCAGGATGCTCCCTTGTTTGCTTTCTTGAGGAAGACTCTAGAGTTAATGGAAGCAGGCATAGATTATCAGGTTTTAACCAATATTTTTGAAATTCAAATCTTGACTCGATTTGGAATCAGCCTCAACTTTAATGAGTGCGTCTTTTGCCATCGGGTGGGTCAGGCTTTTGACTTTTCTTTCAAATATGGAGCTTGTCTTTGCCCAGAGCATTATCATGAAGATGAGAGACGTTGCCATCTGAATCCCAATATCCCTTATCTGCTCAATCAATTTCAAGCCATTGATTTTGAGACCTTGGAGACCATTTCGCTCAAGCCGGAAATCAAGCAAGACTTGCGCAAGTTTATAGACCAAATCTACGAAGAGTATGTTGGAATTCACCTAAAATCAAAGAAATTTATTGATTCCCTAGCAGACTGGGGACAATTACTAAAAGAGGAAGACAAATGAAAAAAATCGCAGTAGATGCTATGGGGGGCGATTACGCACCTCAAGCCATCGTTGAGGGTGTCAACCAAGCCCTTGCTGACTTTTCAGATATTGAGATTCAACTCTATGGAGATGAAAGTAAGATCAAGCAATATCTAACAGCGAGAGAGCGCGTCAGCATTATCCATACGGATGAGAAAATTGACTCAGATGATGAGCCGACAAAAGCAATCCGTAAAAAGAAAAATGCCAGCATGGTATTAGCAGCCAAGGCAGTCAAAGAAGGAGAGGCAGACGCCGTCCTCTCTGCTGGCAACACAGGTGCCTTGTTGGCTGCAGGATTCTTCATTGTAGGTCGTATCAAGAATATCGACCGTCCTGGACTCATGTCGACCTTACCGACCATTGATGGCAAAGGGTTTGACATGCTAGACCTTGGAGCCAATGCAGAAAATACAGCCCAGCACCTGCATCAATATGCTGTCCTAGGTTCCTTCTATGCGAAAAATGTTCGTGGGATTTCGAAACCACGTGTTGGTTTGCTCAACAATGGAACAGAAAGCAGCAAGGGTGATCCGCTTCGTAAGGAAACATACGACTTGCTAATAGCTGATCAAAGTTTGAACTTTGTCGGAAACGTGGAAGCGCGTGATCTGATGAATGGCGTTGCGGATGTTGTTGTGGCAGATGGTTTCACGGGAAACGCTGTGCTCAAATCTATCGAAGGGACAGCCATGGGTATCATGGACTTGCTTAAGACAGCTATCACAGGTGGTGGACTTCGAGCAAAACTTGGTGCTCTCCTTCTCAAGAATAGCCTTAAGGGTTTGAAAAAGCAGCTCAACTATTCAGATGTTGGAGGTGCAGTTTTGTTTGGCGTCAAAGCGCCTGTTGTAAAAACTCATGGCTCAAGTGATGCCAAGGCTGTGTACAGTACGATTCGTCAGATTCGTACCATGCTCGAAACAGACGTAGTTGCTCAGACTGCGCGTGAATTTTCAGGAGAATAAAAAGATGACAGAAAAAGAAATTTTTGACCGTATTGTGACCATTATCCAAGAGCGACAGGGAGAGGACTTTGTCGTAACAGAGGTCTTGAGTTTGAAAGATGACCTAGATGCGGACTCAGTGGACTTGATGGAGTTCGTCCTAACGCTAGAAGATGAATTTGGTATCGAAATCACTGATGAGGAAATCGACCAACTTCAAAGTGTAGCCGATGTAGTAGCGATTATTAAAGATAAAAAATAGCCAAAAGCAACATGCAAGTCATGTTGTTTTTTTGTTTGCAGAAAAAAGAAAAAGTTTAAAATTTTTAGTGGGAATTACGAATAAAGAGATAAGACAGAAAAAGGAGGACAGTTCATGTACATGCCAATATTGTATCCATGGTTCATTAAGTGGTTTTTAAAATAAAAATGAAATAGTTGTTCATTTTCGAATTGTTTTTCGAATAGATAGGTGAGAAGAAAAGAAAGGAGACTACGCGATGTATTTACCAATCTTATTGCCATGGTTTATCAAATGGTATTTAAAATAAAAGAAATTTACCTGTTCATTTTAAATCACTTCTCGAATAGATAAGTGAGAAGAAAAGGAAGGAGAGAAGAAAATGATTTCAGTTGTTTTTCCAATCTGGTTTTTAAAATGGTTTAAAGCCTAGAAATTGTAAACTAAAAAAATAAAAATAAAGGAGAAAAAGATGACAAATTTTGACAAAATGGAACAAAACTTTGTAGCTCTCACAGAAGAAGAGTTGATGGATGTGGATGGAGGAGCATGGCCGATTGTAGCTTGGGTGATTGCTAATCCTGTGACAGCAACTAAAATTGCTGGTGGAATTACTGCAGCAGGAATTGCAGGTTATAATTATGTGACGAGTAGATGGTAATAGAAGGAGGAGATGATATGGAAAAATCTATTTTAAAATTTGAAACAATGACTGAGACGGACTTGCAGGAAATTCAAGGGGGAGCCTTTCCCCTTCTTATCCCTGTGGCAGTCGGTTTTGTAAAAGGTTTTGTATATACAGGTGGAGCTATTTTAACAACTCGAGCACTCTTGTCAGGTAAATAGGAGTCTACCATGAAAAAATTCTTATTAGGATTTGCTGAGGGATATTTTATCGTATCACTCATTATCTATATCGCAACGTATTTGATTTTGAAAAATCCAATCAATACCTTGTTTTATCCAGAAACATATCCGATTCTACTTGGTTTGTTTTATCTAGGATATAAGTACAAAACAACAGAAAGTAAGAGTGGAAATTGATTGACCATCAGATTGGAGTTTGGGATGAAAGTTTTTCAGTTATTACGAAAAGCTTGGCCAGAGACCACTGTATTATTTGGCTCGATGGCTTATCTACTTATTAGAATCGTAGCTGATGTAAACAAAATAGACCTACCTAAATGGTTTGAGTATTTTGATATACCTACGATTTCATTATTCTTGATGACCTTTATCTTACTTTATAGAAGTGAAGAAAAAGATAACAAACGATGACAATATGAGTCTGATTTCTGTAGCTCCAGCATAAAAGCAATCTTGGAGTGTTAGACCGATGAATCGTAATCTACATTTAGTTAGGAAGGTGTCTGTATGTTAAAAAAGAAGTGATGTTATTAGGAGGGCTTCTACTAGTACGTATTGTGCTTTCTAGCATTCAAGTTTTAATGGACTATAAGTTATTACCAGGAAAGTATGGTGTAAATTTTATGGAGCTTTCAGAACTTTTGACCTATCCAGTTCTCATTTTAATTATTTACATAGCAGTAAAATACCATACTATCCAGAAAATAACGGCTAAAGAAGGAAATGAGGGCGAAAATGAATAAGATTTTAAAATCTATTCTTGTATTTGTTTTCCTGTTTTTAATGAATATTTTCATCTTTGGGATTCTAGCAACTCTTGGATTTCAGCTAACAATGAGTGAAAGTAGTTATATGGTGCCACCTGTGTTTGCGTTTATCGTTTTATACGCCATTCACAAAAGAAGTGGGAAAGGTAAGAAATCTGTGTAATTGAATGATTTAGGCAGGACTCTTGTCCTGCCTATTTTCTTTGGCAAAAAGTGCTGTTCAGGTGAGGATATTGTTTTTTCAGAAATAATTCCCTTATTTCTTCCTTGTTTGGTTAAAATAATCTTACAAAGTTTTTAAGAGATTGTTAGAAAAAAGGAGATAGATATGAAATTTGGGAAAAGACACTATCGCCCTCAGGTGGATCAGATGGATTGCGGCGTGGCTTCCTTGGCTATGGTATTTGGCTACTACGGTAGTTATTACTCCTTGGCTCGTCTACGAGAGTTGGCCAAGACGACCATGGATGGGACGACTGCTTTGGGTCTTGTAAAGGTAGCAGAGGAGCTTGGTTTTGAAACGCGGGCTATCAAGGCGGATATGACGCTCTTTGACTTGCCAGATTTGACCTTTCCCTTTGTGGCTCATGTGCTCAAGGAAGGGAAATTGCTCCACTACTATGTGGTGACAGGTCAGGATAAGAAGACCATCCATATCGCTGATCCAGATCCTGGTGTCAAGATGACCAAGATTTCCCGTGAGCGATTTGCGCAAGAATGGACAGGGATCAGTCTCTTTATGGCGCCATCTCCAGACTATAAACCCCATAAGGAGAAAAAACAGGGGCTCCTATCCTTCTTGCCAATCTTATTCAAACAGCGTGGCTTAATTACCAATATCGTCCTAGCGACACTCTTGGTGACCCTGATTAACATTGTAGGTTCTTATTATCTGCAGTCTATCATTGATAGTTACGTGCCAGACCAGATGCGCTCAACGCTGGGCATCATCTCTATTGGGCTGGTCATCGTCTATATCCTCCAGCAGATTTTGTCCTACGCGCAGGAATATCTCCTACTAATCCTTGGGCAACGCTTGTCGATTGACGTGATTTTGTCTTATATTAAGCATGTTTTTCACCTGCCAATGTCCTTTTACGCGACACGCAGGACAGGGGAAATCGTGTCTCGTTTTACAGATGCCAATAGTATCATCGATGCGCTGGCGTCGACCATTTTGTCTATCTTTTTGGATGTGTCGACGATTTTGATTATTTCGCTTGTCTTGTTTTCACAAAATATGACGCTCTTTTTCATTAGCCTGCTTGCACTTCCCATTTATACAGTGATTATCTTTGCCTTTATGAAGCCTTTTGAAAAGATGAATCGGGATACCATGGAAGCCAATGCGGTTCTGTCTTCTTCTATCATCGAGGACATCAACGGTATTGAGACCATTAAATCTTTGACTAGTGAAAGTTCACGCTATCAAAAGATTGATAAGGAATTTGTGACTTATCTGAAAAAATCCTTTACCTACAGTCGGGCAGAAAGCCAGCAAAAGGCTCTGAAAAAAGTTGCTCAGCTCCTGCTCAATGTTGCCGTTCTCTGGATGGGAGCAGTGCTCGTCATGGATGGCAAGATGAGTTTGGGCCAGTTGATTACCTATAATACCTTGCTTGTTTACTTTACCAATCCTTTGGAAAATATCATCAACCTACAAACCAAACTTCAGACAGCGCAGGTTGCCAATAACCGTCTGAATGAGGTTTATCTGGTAGCTTCGGAGTTTGAGGAGAAGAAAACGGTCGAAGATTTGAGCATGATGAAGGGAGATATAACCTTTAAGCAAGTCCACTATAAGTATGGCTATGGACGGGACGTCTTGTCGAATATCAATTTGACGATTCCGCAAGGCTCTAAGGTGTCTTTTGTGGGGATCTCAGGGTCAGGTAAAACCACCTTGGCCAAGATGATGGTTAACTTTTACGACCCAAGTCAGGGGGAGATTAGTCTGGGTGGTGTCAATCTTAATCAGATTGATAAAAAAGCCTTGCGCCAGCATATCAACTATTTGCCTCAACAGCCCTATGTCTTTAACGGAACGATTTTGGAGAATCTTCTCCTGGGAGCTAAGGAGGGGACGACACAGGAAGATATCTTACGAGCAGTTGAATTGGCTGATATTCGGGAGGATATCGAGCGCATGCCACTGAATTATCAGACAGAATTGACTTCGGATGGAGCAGGTATTTCTGGGGGGCAACGGCAGCGAATCGCTCTGGCGCGTGCTCTCTTGACGGATGCACCTGTCTTGATCTTGGATGAGGCGACTAGCAGTTTGGATATTTTGACAGAGAAGCGGATTGTGGATAAACTCATGGCTTTAGACAAGACCTTGATTTTCATCGCCCACCGCTTGACCATTGCTGAGCGGACAGAGAAGGTTGTTGTCTTGAATCAGGGCAAGATTGTCGAAGAAGGCACCCATGCAGACTTGCTTGCTCGAGGTGGCTTTTACGCCCATTTGGTGAATAGCTAGAAAGAGGAGAAGATGAAACCAGAATTTTTAGAAAGTGCGGAGTTTTACCATCGTCGTTACCATAATTTTTCCAGTCGGGTGATTTTACCTATGTCACTTCTACTCGTGTTTTTACTGGGATTTGCAGTTTTTGCAGAGAAGGAGATTAGTTTGTCTACCAGAGCGACTGTCGAACCTAGTCGGATCATTGCCAACATTCAGTCGACTAGTAATCAACGCATTGTGGGCAACTATCTGGAAGAAAACAAACTAGTCAAGCAAGGGGACCTACTCGTTCAGTACCAGCAAGGGGCAGAGGCTATCCAGGTTGAGGCATATGCCAGTCAATTGGAGATGCTAAAGGATCAAAAAAAGCAGTTGGGATATTTGCAATCCAGTTTGAAAGAGGGGAGTGATCAATTTCCAGAGGCGGATAAGTTTGGATATCAGGAGATGTTTAGAGATTATCTCAGCCAAGCGAATGGTCTAAGAAGTAATGTTTCTCAGCAAAATGAGACCATCGCGTCCCAGAATGCAGCAGCTAGTCAAACCCAAGCTGAAATCGGGAACCTCATCAGTCAAACAGAGGCTAAAATTCGCGATTACCAGATAGCTAAGTCAGCTATTGAAACAGGCGCTTCCTTGGCCAGTCAGAATCTGGCCTACTCTCTCTACCAGTCCTACAAGTCTCAGAGAGAGGAAAATCCGCAAGCTAAGGCTCAGGCTGTTGCACAGGTTGAAGCACAGCTTTCTCAGTTAGAATCAAGTCTTGCTACTTACCGTGTCCAGTATGCAGGTTCCGGAACCCAGCAAGCCTATGCGTCAGGCTTAAGCAGTCAACTGGAATCACTCAAATCTCAGCACTTAGTCAAAGTTGGCCAGGAATTAACTCTTCTAGATCAGAAAATTTTGGAGGCGGAATCGGGTAAGAAGGTACAGGGAGGTCTCCTCGACAAGGGGAAGATTACAGCAAGTGAGGATGGGGTGCTTCACCTCAATCCTGAGACTAGTGAATCTACGATGGTCGCAGAAGGAACCCTGCTAGCCCAACTCTATCCATCCTTGGAAAAAGAAGGAAAAACCAAACTCACAGCCTATCTCAGTTCAAAAGATGTTGCTAGAGTCAAGATTGGGGACTCTGTCCGTTATACTACAACTAATGATGCGAAGAATCAAATTTTCCTGGATTCCACGATTACAAGTATTGATGCGACAGCTACAAAGACTGAACAAGGAAATTTCTTTAAAATTGAGGCGGAGACCCATCTGACTTCTGAGCAGGCTGAAAAACTTCGCTATGGTTTAGAAGGCCGCCTGCAGATGATCACGGGAAAGAAAAGCTATCTCCGTTATTTTTGGGATCAATTTTTGAATAAAGGGTAATATTCGTGTTTTTCAGAGGATAAATGATTTTAAAACTGTAAGAAGAGTTCATCTTGCAGTTTTTCTTTACGCTTAAAACAGGAAAATGTTATTTATTCGTAAAAACCTTGAATTTTTCATGCTTTTGTGGTAGAATGTGCTCAAGTAAAACGAAAGGCGAACTTTAAAATGTCAAAACAACTGATCTATTCGGGAAAAGCCAAGGATATCTATACAACTGAGGATGAAAATCTCATTATTTCAACTTACAAGGACCAGGCGACTGCCTTCAACGGTGTCAAGAAGGAGCAGATTGCGGGCAAGGGAGTGTTAAATAATCAGATTTCATCTTTTATTTTTGAGAAATTAAATGCGGCTGGTGTAGCGACTCACTTTGTGGAGAAACTTTCGGACACGGAACAACTCAATAAAAAGGTTGAGATTATTCCTTTGGAAGTTGTGCTCCGCAACTACACGGCTGGTTCCTTTTCAAAACGTTTTGGCGTTGAAGAAGGTATCGCATTTGAGACTCCGATTGTCGAATTTTACTATAAAAATGATGATTTGGATGATCCCTTTATCAATGACGAGCATGTGAAATTCCTTAAAATTGCGGATGACCAGCAGATTGCTTACTTGAAGGAAGAAACCCGTCGTATCAATGAACTTTTGAAGGCTTGGTTTGCTGAGATTGGTCTTAAATTGATTGACTTTAAGCTAGAGTTCGGTTTTGACAAGGATGGCAAGATTATCTTGGCAGACGAGTTTTCACCAGATAACTGCCGTTTGTGGGATGCGGATGGTAACCACATGGACAAGGATGTTTTCCGTAGAGGACTCGGAGAATTGACAGATGTTTATGAGATTGTCTGGAAAAAGTTGCAGGGTTTGAAATAATCTGTTTACAAGACTCTCAAGGTCATTTGGGAACATTGTAAGAGCTGAAATAAAGGAATAAGAATTGATGGATAAACGTATTTTTGTTGAGAAAAAGGCTGATTTTCAGGTCAAGTCAGAGAGTTTGGTAAGGGAACTCCAGCACAACTTGGGACTGTCAACTTTGAAAAGTATTCGCATTGTGCAGGTTTA
Organism: Streptococcus oralis; assembly: GCF_021497945.1. NCBI lineage: Bacteria > Bacillati > Bacillota > Bacilli > Lactobacillales > Streptococcaceae > Streptococcus > Streptococcus oralis. The sequence goes on from NZ_CP046524.1 coordinate 40,195, forward strand.
TGATGTCTTTGATTTGGCAGAGGACTTGTTTGCACCTGCAGAGAAGCACATCTTCTCTGAGCAGGTGACTGACCATGTTTTAGATGAAGTAGCTGTGCAAGCGGATCTTGCCAACTATGCTTTCTTTGCTATTGAAAGCCTGCCAGGGCAATTTGACCAGCGTGCAGCTTCGTCACAGGAAGCCTTGCTTTTACTGGGAAGTTCGAGTGATGTGACAGTCAATACAGCCCAGCTTTACTTGGTCAATAAGGATATTGATGCGACTGAGTTGGAAGCGGTCAAGAACTACCTGCTCAACCCAGTTGATTCTCGTTTCAAGGACATCACGACAGGAATTGCCAAGCAGGAATTTTCAGAGTCAGACAAGACCATTCCAAAATTGACTTTCTTTGAAAGCTATACGGCAGAAGACTTTGCCCGCTACAAGGCCGAGCAAGGGATGGCCATGGAAGTGGATGATTTGCTCTTTATCCAAGACTACTTCAAGTCAATCGGGCGCGTGCCGACGGAAACAGAGCTCAAGGTTTTGGATACTTACTGGTCTGACCACTGCCGTCATACGACTTTTGAGACCGAGTTGAAACACATTGATTTCTCAGCTTCTAAATTCCAAAAGCAATTGCAAGCGACTTATGACAAGTATATTGCCATGCGTGATGAACTAGGTCGGTCTGAAAAGCCACAAACCTTGATGGATATGGCGACTATTTTTGGTCGTTATGAGCGTGCTAATGGTCGTTTAGACGATATGGAAGTGTCTGACGAAATCAATGCTTGCTCGGTCGAAATCGAAGTGGATGTTGATGGTATCAAGGAACCTTGGCTCCTCATGTTCAAAAACGAAACCCACAATCACCCAACGGAAATTGAGCCATTTGGTGGAGCGGCTACCTGTATCGGTGGCGCCATTCGTGACCCATTGTCAGGCCGTTCTTATGTTTACCAAGCCATGCGTATCTCAGGCGCGGGTGACATTACAGCGCCGATTTCAGAAACGCGCGCTGGGAAATTGCCACAACAGGTCATTTCTAAAACAGCGGCTCACGGTTATTCTTCGTATGGTAACCAAATTGGTCTGGCGACGACTTACGTTCGTGAGTACTTCCACCCAGGCTTTGTAGCCAAACGCATGGAGCTAGGTGCCGTTGTCGGTGCTGCTCCTAAGGAAAATGTAGTCCGTGAAAAACCGGAAGCCGGTGATGTGATTATTCTACTCGGTGGGAAGACTGGACGTGATGGTGTCGGTGGTGCGACAGGATCTTCTAAGGTTCAAACAGTTGAGTCTGTAGAGACTGCTGGAGCTGAGGTTCAAAAAGGGAATGCCATCGAAGAGCGCAAGATCCAACGCCTTTTCCGTAATGGCGATGTCACTCGTCTTATCAAGAAATCCAACGACTTTGGAGCAGGTGGTGTCTGTGTGGCTATCGGTGAATTGGCAGATGGTCTTGAAATCGACCTCAACAAGGTTCCTCTTAAATACCAAGGCTTGAATGGTACAGAAATTGCTATCTCTGAATCACAAGAACGGATGGCAGTTGTGGTGCGTCCTGAGGATGTAGATGCCTTCGTTGCAGAATGTAATAAAGAAAATATTGACGCGGTTGTTGTGGCAACAGTAACTGAAAAACCAAATCTTGTCATGCACTGGAATGGCGAAACGATTGTCGACTTGGAACGGCGTTTCCTTGATACCAATGGTGTGCGTGTCGTTGTCGATGCCAAGGTTGTGGACAAGGATGTCAAGCTCCCAGAAGAACGCACAACAAGCGCTGACACACTTGAAGCAGATACCCTTGCGGTTCTATCTGATCTCAACCATGCGAGTCAAAAAGGTTTGCAAACCATCTTTGACTGTTCGGTCGGTCGTTCAACGGTCAATCACCCACTTGGTGGTCGCTACCAACTCACACCAACTGAGGCATCTGTGCAGAAATTGCCAGTTCAGCACGGGGTGACTCACACTGCGTCAGTCATGGCCCAAGGATTCCATCCATATGTGGCAGAATGGTCTCCATACCATGGTGCTGCTTATGCGGTTATTGAAGCAACTGCTCGTTTAGTGGCTGCTGGTGCAAACTGGTCCAAGGCTCGTTTCTCATACCAAGAATATTTCGAGCGGATGGACAAACAAGCTGAGCGTTTTGGTCAGCCAGTAGCGGCTCTTCTAGGTTCTATCGAAGCACAAATCCAGCTTGGCTTGCCATCTATCGGTGGTAAGGACTCTATGTCTGGTACTTTTGAAGAATTGACCGTACCACCAACCTTGGTCGCCTTTGGGGTGACAACAGCAGATAGCCGGAAGGTGCTCTCTCCAGAGTTCAAGACTGCTGGTGAAAACATCTACTACATCCCAGGTCAAGCTCTCTCCGCAGAGATTGATTTTGACTTGATTAAGTCTAACTTTGCTCAGTTTGAAGCCATCCAAGCTGATCACAAAGTAACATCTGCATCAGCTGTTAAATATGGTGGTGTCCTTGAAAGCTTGGCTCTTGCTACTTTTGGGAACCATATTGGTGCAGAGGTGACCTTGCCTGAACTTGAAACAGCCTTGACTGCTCAATTGGGCGGATTTGTCTTCACATCTCCTGAAGAAATCGCTGGAGTAGAGAATATTGGACAAACGAAAGCAGACTTTACACTCGTTGTCAACGGTGTGAAGCTAGATGGACACAAACTTGACAGTGCCTTCCAAGGGAAACTGGAAGAAGTTTACCCAACAGAATTTGCTCAATCTAAAGAATTGGCTGAAGTGCCAGCTGTCGCTTCTAACGCAGTCATCAAAGCCAAAGAAACTATTGAAAAACCGGTGGTTTACATCCCAGTATTCCCAGGAACCAACTCGGAATATGATTCAGCCAAGGCATTTGAAAAAGAAGGTGCAGAAGTCAACTTGGTGCCATTCGTGACCTTGAATGAAGAAGCCATTGTCAAGTCAGTTGAAACCATGGTTGACAATATCGGCAAGGCAAACATTCTCTTCTTTGCAGGTGGATTCTCAGCTGCGGATGAACCGGATGGATCAGCTAAATTTATCGTGAATATCTTGCTCAATGAAAAAGTGCGTGCAGCCATTGATAGCTTTATCGCTCGTGGTGGTTTGATCATCGGTATCTGTAATGGATTCCAGGCCTTGGTCAAATCAGGTCTTCTTCCATATGGAAACTTTGAAGATGCTAACAGTACCAGCCCAACCCTCTTCTACAATGATGCCAACCAGCACGTGGCCAAGATGGTGGAAACTCGGATTGCCAATACCAACTCACCATGGTTGGCTGGAGTACAAGTGGACGATATCCATGCCATTCCAGTATCGCACGGTGAAGGGAAGTTTGTTGTGACGACTGAGGAATTCGCTGAGCTCCGTGACAATGGACAAATTTTCAGTCAATACGTTGACTTTGACGGCAAACCAAGTATGGATTCTAAGTACAATCCGAATGGTTCTGTAAATGCCATCGAAGGAATTACCAGCAAGAACGGCCAAATCATCGGTAAAATGGGACACTCAGAACGTTATGAAGACGGTCTCTTCCAAAACATCCCAGGAAATAAAGACCAGCACCTGTTCGCGTCGGCTGTGTGTTATTTCACAGGGAAATAAAAGGTATAAAAAATGACATACGAAGTAAAATCTCTTAATGAAGAATGTGGTGTTTTCGGTATCTGGGGACATCCAGATGCTGCTAAATTAACCTATTTTGGTCTCCACAGTCTTCAGCACCGTGGTCAGGAGGGGGCGGGAATCCTCTCCAATGATCAGGGGCAATTGAAGCGTCATCGTGATATGGGGCTTCTATCAGAAGTGTTCAGAAACCCAGCTAATTTGGATAAACTGACTGGAACGAGCGCGATTGGGCATGTTCGTTATGCGACTGCTGGTGAAGCTTCTGTGGATAACATCCAGCCCTTCCTTTTTCGCTTTCATGATATGCAGTTTGGACTTGCTCATAACGGAAACCTGACCAATGCTGAATCGCTCAAGAAAGAATTGGAACAAAGAGGAGCTATTTTCAGTTCAACTTCGGACTCGGAAATCTTGGCCCACCTCATTCGTCGGAGTCACAATCCGAACTTGATGGGTAAAATCAAAGAGGCGCTCAGCCTTGTCAAAGGTGGATTTGCTTATATCCTGCTGTTTGAGGACAAGTTGATTGCTGCGCTTGATCCTAATGGTTTCCGTCCGCTTTCTATCGGAAAAATGGCCAACGGAGCGGTGGTGGTTTCGTCTGAAACCTGTGCCTTTGAAGTCATTGGTGCCGAGTGGATTCGTGATGTGAAACCAGGGGAGATTGTAATCGTAGATGACAATGGGATTCAGTACGATAGCTATACGAATGATACCCAGTTGGCGATTTGCTCTATGGAGTATATCTATTTTGCCCGTCCTGATTCTAATATTCATGGTGTCAACGTTCATACCGCTCGCAAACGTATGGGAGCGCAATTAGCGCGTGAATTTAAGCATGAGGCAGATATTGTGGTCGGTGTGCCCAATTCTTCACTCAGTGCAGCTATGGGATTTGCAGAAGAATCTGGTCTGCCAAATGAAATGGGTCTCATCAAAAACCAATACACGCAACGCACCTTTATCCAACCGACTCAAGAATTGCGGGAGCAAGGGGTGCGGATGAAACTGTCTGCTGTTTCGGGCGTTGTCAAAGGCAAACGTGTGGTCATGATTGATGATTCCATTGTTCGTGGGACAACCTCTCGCCGTATCGTTCAGCTTTTGAAAGAAGCGGGGGCTTCTGAAGTTCATGTTGCTATTGGCAGTCCAGCGCTAGCTTATCCATGTTTTTACGGGATTGATATCCAGACGCGTCAGGAGCTGATTGCGGCCAATCATACGGTCGAAGAAACTCGCCAAATCATTGGTGCGGATAGCCTGACCTATCTTTCTATTGAAGGCTTGATTGATTCTATTGGGATTGAAACAGATGCGCCAAACGGTGGTCTTTGTGTCGCTTACTTTGACGGCGACTACCCAACTCCTCTCTACGACTATGAGGAAGACTATCGTAGAAGTTTGGGGGATAAGACCAGTTTTTACAAATAGACGGATAAAGACTCTCCATGAAAGGAAAGGAAGAGAAGATGACAAATAAAAATGCTTATGCTCCACGTCTCGCTACTGACTAAAAGCTAAAGCATTTGTCAGTAGACGCTTTGTCTTATGGGACCAAAGCTAGAGCCCTGACTAGTATTTTTAGATAAAATAATTGTTTATCTAAAAATACGTCGCAATCTTCTCAAAGAAAAGGAAAAATAAAATGGCAAATAAAAATGCGTATGCCCAGTCGGGTGTGGATGTTGAAGCGGGTTATGAAGTTGTTGAACGCATCAAAAAACACGTAGCACGTACAGAGCGTGCGGGTGTTATGGGAGCTCTGGGTGGCTTTGGTGGCATGTTTGACCTTTCAAAAACAGGTGTCAAAGAGCCCGTCTTGATTTCAGGAACTGATGGTGTCGGAACCAAGCTCATGCTGGCTATCAAGTACGACAAGCACGATACCATCGGGCAGGACTGTGTGGCCATGTGTGTCAATGATATCATCGCTGCAGGTGCGGAGCCTCTTTACTTCCTTGACTACGTCGCGACTGGCAAGAATGAACCAGCTAAACTAGAACAAGTCGTCGCTGGTGTGGCAGAAGGTTGTGTGCAGGCTGGTGCTGCCCTCATTGGTGGTGAAACGGCTGAGATGCCTGGTATGTACGGCGAAGATGACTATGACTTGGCTGGTTTTGCGGTTGGCGTGGCAGAAAAATCTCAAATCATTGACGGTTCAAAGGTGGCAGAAGGTGATGTTCTTCTTGGACTTGCTTCAAGTGGGATCCACTCAAATGGTTACTCACTCGTTCGTCGTGTCTTTGCCGACTATACAGGTGAGGAAGTTTTGCCAGAATTGGAAGGCAGAAAACTGAAAGATGTCCTTTTGGAACCAACTCGTATCTACGTTAAAGCTGTTTTGCCACTCATCAAGGAAGGTTTGGTTCATGGGATTGCCCATATCACAGGTGGTGGTTTTATCGAAAATGTCCCTCGTATGTTTGCAGCTGACTTGGCTGCTGAGATTGAGGAAAGCAAGGTACCAGTTTTACCAATCTTCAAAGCCCTTGAAAAATACGGTCAGATCAAACACGAAGAAATGTTTGAAATCTTCAATATGGGTGTGGGACTCATGTTGGCAGTTAGTCCTGAAAATGTAGACCGTGTCAAGGAATTACTGGATGAACCAGTCTATGAAATTGGTCGCATCGTCAAGAAAGAAAACGAAAGTGTCATCATCAAATGAAAAAAATAGCGGTTTTTGCCTCTGGGAATGGTTCAAACTTTCAGGTCATTGCAGAGCAATTTCCAGTAGAATTTGTCTTTTCAGACCATCGTGACGCCTATGTGCTCGAGCGTGCAGAAAAGCTCGGCGTTCTGTCCTATGCTTTTGAACTCAAGGAGTTTGAGAGCAAGGCAGACTATGAAGCAGCCCTTGTCGAACTCTTGGAAGAGCACCAGATTGACTTGGTTTGCCTAGCAGGCTATATGAAAATCGTTGGGCCAACCTTATTGGCAGCTTATGAAGGTCGAATCATCAATATCCATCCAGCCTACCTGCCAGAATTTCCAGGAGCTCATGGGATTGAGGACGCTTGGAATGCTGGGGTTGCTGAGAGTGGCGTCACCATTCACTGGGTGGATTCTGGTGTGGACACAGGCAAGGTCATCAAACAAGTCCGTGTGCCACGGCTAGCTGATGATACCATCGATAGCTTTGAAGCTCGAATTCATGAGACAGAGTACAAGTTGTATCCAGAGGTTATTAGAGAATTGTTGGATAAGTAAATGAAAGGAAATAACATGACTAAACGCGCCTTAATCAGCGTCTCAGACAAAGCGGGCATTGTTGAATTTGCCCAAGAACTTAAAAAACTCGGTTGGGACATCATCTCGACAGGTGGGACCAAGGTTGCCCTTGACAATGCTGGGGTGGACACCATTGCTATCGATGATGTGACGGGTTTCCCAGAAATGATGGATGGTCGTGTCAAGACCCTCCATCCAAATATCCACGGTGGTCTCCTCGCTCGTCGTGACCTCGATAGCCACCTTCAAGCGGCTAAGGACAATAAGATCAAGCTCATTGACCTTGTGGTGGTCAATCTTTATCCTTTCAAGGAAACAATTCTCAAACCAGATGTGACTTACGCTGATGCGGTGGAAAATATCGATATCGGTGGGCCATCTATGCTTCGTTCAGCAGCTAAAAACCATGCCAGCGTGACGGTTGTGGTAGACCCTGCTGACTATGCTGTGATTTTGGACGAATTGGCAGCAAATGGCCAAACAAGTTACGAAACTCGTCAACGTTTGGCAGCAAAAGTATTCCGTCACACAGCGGCTTATGATGCTTTGATTGCAGAATACTTCACAGCTCAAGTAGGTGAAGCAAAGCCTGAAAAGCTCACTTTGACCTATGACCTCAAACAAGCTATGCGCTATGGGGAAAACCCTCAACAAGATGCAGACTTTTACCAAAAAGCTTTGCCGACTGACTATTCGATTGCATCAGCCAAACAGCTCAACGGTAAGGAATTATCCTTTAACAATATCCGTGATGCGGATGCGGCTATCCGTATCATTCGTGATTTCAAAGACCGTCCAACGGTTGTGGCTCTCAAACACATGAACCCATGTGGAATCGGTCAGGCTGATGACATCAAGACTGCTTGGGACTACGCTTATGAGTCTGACCCAGTGTCTATCTTTGGTGGAATTGTCGTCCTTAACCGTGAGGTGGATGCTGCGACAGCTGAGAAGATGCACGGCGTTTTCCTCGAGATCATCATCGCACCGAGCTATACGGATGAAGCGCTAGCCATTTTAACCAATAAAAAGAAAAACTTGCGCATCCTTGCCTTGCCATTTGACGCTCAAGAGGCCAGTGAAGTGGAAGCAGAATACACAGGCGTGGTTGGTGGACTTCTCGTGCAAAACCAAGACGTGGTCAAAGAAAGCCCAGCTGACTGGCAAGTGGTGACTAAACGCCAGCCAACTGAGACAGAAGCAACTGCTCTTGAGTTCGCTTGGAAGGCTATCAAGTATGTCAAATCAAATGGTATCATCATCACCAACGACCACATGACACTAGGTGTTGGCCCAGGTCAAACCAACCGTGTGGCCTCTGTTCGCATTGCCATCGACCAAGCCAAAGACCGCCTTGACGGCGCTGTTCTGGCTTCAGATGCCTTCTTCCCATTTGCCGATAACGTGGAAGAAATCGCCAAAGCAGGCATTAAAGCCATCATCCAGCCTGGAGGATCAGTCCGTGACCAAGAGTCTATCGAAGCAGCGGATAAATACGGCTTGACTATGGTCTTTACAGGCGTGAGACATTTTAGACATTAAGAACGTAAAGGAAAGAAAACAGTTTCTTTCCTTTTTTGCGTAAAAATGCGGAGCAAAACAAGATTATAACGAACGTTTATGGTATAATATTAGTAAATAATTCGCAAAAGAGGTTGAAAGATGAAGCTGTTAGTTGTCGGTTCGGGTGGTCGTGAACATGCCATTGCTAAGAAGTTGCTTGAGTCAAAAGATGTTGAAAAAGTCTTTGTAGCTCCTGGGAATGACGGGATGACTCTAGATGGTCTGGAATTGGTAAATATCTCTATTTCCGAACATTCTGAATTGATTGAATTTGCAAAAGCCAACGATATAGCTTGGTCCTTTATCGGGCCAGATGACGCCCTTGCTGCTGGGATTGTGGATGATTTCAATGCAGCTGGTCTCAAAGCCTTTGGTCCGACAAGATTAGCAGCGGAGCTGGAGTGGTCCAAGGATTTTGCTAAAGAAATCATGGTCAAATACGGCGTTCCGACAGCAACCTATGGCACATTTTCTGACTTTGAGGCAGCTAAGGCCTATATCGAGGAGAAAGGCGCTCCAATCGTCGTCAAGGCGGATGGCTTGGCGCTCGGGAAAGGTGTTGTCGTTGCTGAGACAGTCGAGCAAGCAGTAGAAGCCGCTCACGAGATGCTTTTGGACAATAAATTCGGTGACTCAGGTGCGCGTGTAGTTATCGAGGAATTCCTCGATGGAGAAGAGTTCTCTCTCTTTGCTTTTGTCAATGGAGACAAGTTCTACATCATGCCGACAGCACAAGACCACAAACGTGCCTACGATGGAGACAAGGGTCCTAACACGGGAGGTATGGGAGCTTATGCGCCAGTTCCTCACTTGCCACAGAGTGTAGTTGACACGGCAGTGGAGACTATTGTCAAGCCGGTTCTTGAAGGGATGATTAAAGAAGGGCGCCCCTATCTTGGAGTCCTTTACGCAGGGCTTATCTTGACAGCAGACGGACCGAAGGTCATCGAGTTCAACGCTCGTTTCGGAGATCCAGAAACGCAAATTATCCTGCCTCGTTTGACATCTGATTTTGCACAAAATATTACGGATATCATCGATGGTAAGGAGCCAAACATCACGTGGACGGACAAGGGTGTGACACTGGGTGTGGTTGTCGCATCAAACGGCTACCCGCTAGACTATGAAAAAGGTGTTGAGTTGCCAGCCAAGACAGAAGGAAATATCATCACCTACTATGCAGGAGCTAAGTTTGCGGAAAATAGCAGAGCACTGCTCTCAAACGGCGGACGTGTCTATATGCTCGTCACCACAGCAGACACCGTCAAAGACGGACAAAACATTATTTACAGTGAACTCGACAAACAAAACACAGAAGGCCTATTTTACCGAACAGATATCGGAAGCAAGGCCATAAAAGATTAATAGATACTAAATTTGTCAATGGCGAGCGAAAGCGAGCCAAAGTAAGATAATGGTCGTTTAATTTGCGAGCGTTAGCGAGCTAATATAGAACAATCACCGCCGTTGTGAAAGAACGATTGGATGATAATCCAATCGTTCAGGGAAATTGGAAGACCTTGGGCTTCCAATTTAGGCATGAGACACCTTTGGTGGCTGCTGCCGTCCCTCACAACTTAAGGTGATTGAAAAAATAAAGGAAAGAAAAGGAAAAATTATGACTAAACCAATTATTTCCATCATCATGGGCTCCAAATCCGACTGGGCAACCATGCAAAAAACCGCCGAAGTTCTAGACCGTTTCGGTGTAGACTACGAAAAGAAGGTTGTCTCTGCCCACCGTACACCAGACCTCATGTTCAGACATGCCGAAGAAGCTCGTAGCCGTGGCATCAAGGTCATTATTGCAGGAGCGGGTGGTGCTGCTCACTTGCCAGGCATGGTAGCTGCCAAAACAACCCTTCCTGTCATTGGTGTACCAGTCAAATCACGCGCGCTTAGTGGCGTGGACTCACTCTACTCTATCGTACAGATGCCGGGTGGCGTGCCTGTTGCGACAATGGCTATTGGTGAAGCGGGTGCGACCAATGCGGCCCTCTTTGCCCTCCGTCTCCTATCAGTAGAGGATCAGGCTATCGCGACAGCTTTGGCAGATTTTGCAGAAGAACAAGGAAAAATCGCAGAGGAGTCGACAAATGAGCTCATCTAAAACAATAGGAATTATCGGTGGCGGTCAGCTGGGGCAGATGATGGCCATTTCTGCTATCTACATGGGGCACAAGGTCATCGCGCTGGATCCTGCGGCGGATTGTCCAGCCTCTCGTGTGGCAGAAATCATCGTGGCTCCCTATAACGATGTGGAGGCCCTTCGTCAGTTGGCTGAGTGTTGCGATGTCCTCACCTATGAGTTTGAGAATGTCGATGCTGACGGTCTGGATGCTGTCATCAAGGATGGGCAACTTCCACAAGGAACAGACCTGCTTCGCATTTCACAAAACCGTATCTTTGAAAAGGACTTTCTCTCAAATAAGGCTCAAGTGACAGTTGCACCCTACAAGGTCGTGACTTCTAGCCAAGACTTGGCAGATATTGACCTGGCCAAAACCTATGTCCTCAAGACTGCGACAGGTGGCTACGATGGACATGGTCAAAAGATCATTCGCTCAGCAGAAGATTTGGAAGAAGCCTATGCGCTAGCAGATTCAGCAGACTGCGTTTTGGAAGAATTTGTCAATTTTGACCTTGAAATTTCTGTCATCGTGTCAGGGAATGGCAAGGATGTGACAGTTTTCCCAGTGCAGGAAAATGTTCACCGCAACAACATTCTTTCTAAAACGATTGTGCCTGCTCGCATTTCTGATAAGTTAGCAGAAAAAGCAAAAACCATGGCAGTGCGAATTGCAGAACAACTTAACTTATCTGGAACGCTTTGCGTGGAAATGTTTGCGACGGCTGACGACATCATCGTCAATGAGATTGCCCCGCGTCCACACAACTCAGGCCACTACTCAATCGAAGCCTGCGACTTCTCCCAGTTTGATACCCATATCTTGGGTGTTCTAGGAGCACAATTGCCAGCCATCAAACTACATGCGCCAGCTGTCATGCTCAATGTCCTCGGCCAGCACGTCGAGGCGGCCGAAAAATATGTCACAAAAAATCCAAGCGCCCACCTCCACATGTATGGTAAAATAGAAGCGAAGCACAACCGCAAAATGGGACATGTGACTTTGTTTAGTGATGTGCCGGATAAGGTTGAGGAGTTTGGGGAAGGGATGGATTTTTAGAGGAGAGGTATGCCATTAAAGTATTTTGAGATCAAAAACTTATTAAGAAGCCAGATAGGTTTAGTTGACTCCCTTACGGGAAAAGTTATGAAGTATGTATTATTGTATGGGATTTTATATGCGCTTTTTCTAATTGGTAGAGCTCAAGATCCAGATTCCTCAGGGGGACTTGTTGCTTTATTATTAATTATGGGAGTGCTTTATAGATTTAATTTTCTTTTTGAGAAAATTAATATTAAAAATTTAACGATAGCTTTTAGAAAAGGATATTTTTTAAATGACGAACATACGGAAATGTTAATTTCTGATATAGAATTATCGTTGAAAAAAATAAATAGTTTTGCAAATTGGAGTTGTGGTATTTTAGCAACTATTTCAATATTTGTGACTACAACCTATCTTAATTTTTTTAAAGATTCTATTCCTAAAGAAGAACTTTCAAAACTGTTAATTGATGAAAATGCTGGTTTGCAAAATGACTTGGTTGTTTTTTTAGCATTGTTGATGTTTCTGATAATTTTAGGATTACTAGGTTATTATCTTGCTGTTCAAGCCTTTACTTACGATATGCGATTTGTAAATACTATTTTAAAAAGCAGCCTTTACATTGATGAAGATGACATAATCATAGGTGGATTTTGGAAGAAGCTTGCGCACAGTTTAGATCATTTTATTTCGGGATTTTGATAAGTAGACGATATGAAAGGTGATCAATTGCTTCCTCCTCCCCATTCCCTCCCCGTCAGAATCAGACCGCTGAAACTTCCCGACGATGTGTTTCTGTTTGCGGGAAACCTTTGGGATTTTCTCCCATATCATTTATGAAAATAATATTTTTAAAAAAAGGAGACGATAGATGAATTTGAAAACTTATGGGATTGAATCTCTGGCGACAGAGAAGTTGAAAACCGATGAGTTTTCGCAGTTGACAGCTGACACGGTTTCAGCTTTGATAACTTTTGCCAAGGAGCACAAGCAGGAGCACTTGCTCACGACTCACGCTAGCCGTCTGGAAACGGCTTAGGCTAATTATCAGAGCGCGCCAAAGGGCAAAGCAGCATCGGCTGTGGTCAAGGACTTGGACGAGGTCGACCAAAAGCGTGACAATGCCTACCAAACGCTGGTCAATTTTGTAAAAGCCTACGCTCATGTTGACGGACAGGCGGTGGAGGCAGCCTACACCAAGCTGCGCAAAGCAAATTCGTTGCGGTTTATAAAGCCCGCCTCAGCGAGCAAGCCAATACAAGATTGGCCAAAGCAAGCAACAAAAACAAACCCTGCAAGCCGCTTACGACTACATCATTGACCTAGTCGCCGTCCTATCCCACGGCCAACCCGAACACTAAGACTACCAAAATCTCAAAGCCCAACTCAACACCATCAGGAAGAGATATAGGGCTAGTGGGAAGAAGAAAGTTACAAAACCAGAGGGTGAGAGTTGAGGAGGAAGTTTGAAAAAAGTAATTTACTTAATTACAGCCGTAATTACACTTTTATTAATAATATTGAGCTGTTCTTATTGGAATAGCATTGTTAATAACTTTGAAACTAAACCAGGTGATTACCTTATCCAATTACTGTGTATGTTGATTCCTGTATTAATATCATTATTTCTTTTTCATGTCGAGAGTTTGGAAAGGAAAGACGATCTGATTTTGCAAGAGCAACGTTTAGATAAACAAGAAGAAAATCAGAAACAAATGCAAGAAACTTTTGTAGAAATTACAAACATTTTAGATGCACAGAATACAAAACAAGAAAAGATGGGGGAATCTCTAGAAAAAACAGCGCTTGAGTTAAGACGAATAAGATTACCGAAGGGATTAGAATTTTTATATGAAAATATTGATCGTATTGAGGAATATATTCAGAGTGACTCAAGGGTTCAAAACACAATGAATGTCGTTGCTAGACATTATGCTATGGGAGAATTGCTAGAAAAGTGGAGGGAAATAGAGCTTGAGGAAGTTCCGCTAAAAATTAGAAGAGAGTTTGGAAACGCAAGATACTTTTTTGAAGATTATTCAAAATTACTATTTATTTCATATAATTTTTTGGTATCTCAAGAGAAAGATTTAGAAAAGAAAAATATTTTTGCTATTGGTTTTAATGCTTCAATTAGAATTGTAGACATGATTGCGATGGCATCAGAAAAATTAAATAGTCTACCTGATGAGAATCGGAAAGATATCAGTAAGGAAGATAGTCAATTACTATCTATTTATTATAACGATAGTAAAGAAAAAACTGTTGAAGCACTTGAAAAAAGAATTGAAAATTTTCATTCTAACCTGTTCAAGATGAAAGAAATGCTTTAAAGGAGAAACAACATGATCAACCGTTACTCTCGCCCTGAGATGGCGAACATTTGGAGTGAAGAAAATAAATACCGTGCTTGGCTTGAGGTGGAAATCTTGGCTGACGAGGCATGGGCTGAGTTGGGTGAAATCCCTAAGGAAGATGTGGCTTTGATTCGCGAGAAGGCGGACTTTGACATCGACCGTATTTTAGAGATTGAGCAGGAGACTCGCCACGATGTGGTGGCTTTCACGCGTGCGGTTTCTGAGACTCTTGGTGAAGAGCGCAAGTGGGTCCACTATGGCTTGACTTCTACCGACGTGGTGGATACTGCCTATGGTTACCTCTACAAGCAGGCCAACGACATCATCCGTCGTGACCTTGAAAACTTCACCAACATCATCGCTGATAAGGCTAAGGAGCACAAGTTCACCATCATGATGGGACGTACCCATGGTGTGCACGCTGAGCCGACAACTTTTGGTCTTAAATTGGCCACTTGGTACAGCGAAATGAAGCGCAATATCGAGCGTTTCGAGCATGCGGCTGCTGGTGTGGAAGCTGGTAAGATTTCTGGTGCGGTTGGGAACTTTGCCAACATCCCACCATTTGTAGAGCAATACGTCTGCGACAAGTTGGGTATCCGTGCCCAAGAAATCTCTACACAAGTGCTTCCTCGTGACCTTCACGCTGAGTACTTTGCAGTTCTTGCCAGCATCGCGACTTCTATCGAGCGTATGGCAACGGAAATCCGTGGTCTGCAAAAATCAGAACAACGTGAGGTGGAAGAGTTCTTTGCCAAAGGTCAAAAAGGTTCATCTGCTATGCCTCACAAACGCAACCCGATTGGTTCTGAAAACATGACAGGTCTTGCGCGTGTTATCCGTGGTCACATGGTAACAGCCTATGAGAACGTAGCCCTCTGGCACGAACGTGATATCTCTCACTCGTCAGCTGAGCGCATCATCACACCAGATACGACTATTTTGATCGACTACATGCTCAACCGTTTTGGAAATATCGTCAAGAACTTGACGGTCTTCCCAGAAAACATGATACGCAACATGAACTCAACCTTTGGTCTTATCTTTAGCCAACGTGCTATGTTGACCTTGATTGAAAAAGGCATGACCCGTGAGCAAGCTTACGACCTTGTTCAACCGAAAACGGCTTACTCTTGGGACAACCAAGTAGACTTTAAACCGCTTCTCGAAGCGGATCCAGAAGTCACTTCCCGCTTAACACAAGAGGAGATTGACGAAATCTTCAACCCTGCATACTACACCAAACGAGTGGATGATATCTTTGAACGTATCGGACTTGGTGACTAAGCATAAATCAAAAAAGCGAGATTCAATCTCGCTTTTTTGTATTCTTGTCGAAGAGGTTTAATCTTCTTTTCTCTTAGTGAGTCCGTAGGCTGCTAGTGTAGCCATGAGTCCTGCTGCGACCAAGCCTGCAGAGTCTTGACTTCCTGTTGCAGGGAGTTGTTTTTCATCTGCTTTGCTAGTAGTTGCTTCAGCTTGCTCAGTTTTCTCAACGGCAGTTCCGACTTCGACAACTTGAGCGACCGCTTCCTGTGATACCGCACTATTGACAAGGGTTCTTTCTTCCTTGCCGTCAGCAGTAGTGCTAACAGAGTAGAAGACGGTACGGCGACCATTTACTCCGGAAACGACGACTTGACTTTGTCCTTTTGGCAATTGCGGATTTTCACGTGTCACGGTAGTGAAAGGAATCTCTTCTTCTTGGATGTCTAGTCTAGGTTTTGCTTCTGCAGCTGGGGCAAGACCGTGTTCATCCCCTACATGGGTAACAAGGGTTCCGACTTCAATGACTTGTGTCACTGCTTCTTGCGTTACAAGGCTATCGACAAGAGTCTTCACTTCTTTGCCATCAGCAGTAGTGCTTACAGAGTAGTAATGACTGCGACGACCGTTAACACCTTTGGTAAGGACTTGAGTCTTCCCTTTGAGCAAGAGTGGATTTTCACGTGTTACGGTAGTGAAAGGAATCTCTTCCTCTTGGATGTCCAGTCTAGGTTTTGCCTCTGTGGCTGGGGCAAGACCGTGTTCATCCCCTTTGTGAGTAATAGGGGCGCCGATTTCAACCACTTGGGTCACAGGTTCTTTGGTTACTTGGCTATCTAGAACCGTTTCTGTTTGTTTCCCATTTTCAGTAAGGACAGAGATGTAATGAGTGCGTTCGCCCTCTACACCTGGTGTGATGATCTTTTCCTGATCGGCTGGGAGATTTGGATTTTCCTTCTTGATAACTTCAAATGGAATCTTTTCTGCTCTTGTGATGAGTTCCGGTTTGGTTTCAACATTGGCAGCTA
Organism: Streptococcus oralis; assembly: GCF_021497945.1. Lineage (NCBI taxonomy): Bacteria > Bacillati > Bacillota > Bacilli > Lactobacillales > Streptococcaceae > Streptococcus > Streptococcus oralis. Next base: position 56,438 of record NZ_CP046524.1, read on the forward strand.
GTTCGTTTTCATCGAGGCTTCCTGAGTGGGTTGCTGCTGGTTTGAGGCCTAGGCGGGCTGCCTTGAGTTTGGCTACGAGAGCGTCTAACTCTGCTTGTTTGTTACGGTTGAGATTGTAGTTGAGAGCTTCTTTAGCTGCATTTAGGGCATCCAAGCTTTCCTTGCTGTATCCGTCCAAGTTTGCAGGAATTTGAGCAAGTTCCTCACGGAGTGCGTTGTAGTTAGCGCGGAAGTAGTCTTTGTTATGATCTGCAAAGGCAGTCATGAGTTCAAAGATTTCTTCTTCCTTATACTCAGCACTTGGTTTGTCTGCCCAGATAGCAAGCATGCTTCCGACGGTTGGAAGGTCTACTTCTGGATATTTGGTAGATGCAAGCTGGTTAAATGGTACTTTGCCAGAGTTTTCAAGTGCTTTTGATAGTGGATAGGCTTCGTCTGGTTTGTGATTACCTAAAACATAGTACCAGTCTCCGTTGGTGTTGAGGAGTTTATAGCCTTTGCTTGCTAGGTACTGAGGCGTTGCAAGGTTATAGCCCCACCATCCTTTAGACCAGTAAGAGATGATGACATCCTTGTCAAACTCAACATCATCCTTGTCTTCATAGTAGAAACCATCGTTGAAGGCCATTGGTTGAAGGCCTCTTTCTTTGGCCATGGCAGCAAGGGTGTTAGAGTACTCAGCAAACTTGCCATAGAGTCCATACCATTTGAGGTAGTACCAGCCTTGGGCGTTGGTAGCATCATTGGCATATTCGTCTGTACCGTAGTTGAAGATCTTAGTCTTGCCTGCAAAGAAGTCCATGTACTTACCGATGAGGGCTTTAACAAAGTTCATCGCCTCTTCGTTTTCGAGGTCCATGGTTGTTTTGGAGACTTTATCAAAATTAGCTTGAGGGTTTGCGATGCCTAATTTTTCCATAGCAACGAGCATGGCATCCATGTGACCTGGGCTGTTGATCGCTGGGATGAGTCCGATACCTTTTGATTTTGCGTACTCAATCAATTCAGTGATTTCAGTCTGACTAAGAGTGGTTCCGTTTGGATCATCGTAGTAAGCTTTTGTTCCTTCAATGATGGCATTTTTGACATCGTCACTTGCATAAGTTTTTCCGTTAGCTGTGATGGTCATGTCATCAAGGAGGAAGCGAAGTCCATCATTTCCTAGGAGAAGATGCACATCAGAGTAGCCGAGTTCGCTCGCCTTGTCTACGATACGTTTGAGTTGCTCAGCTGAGAAGTACTTACGTCCAGCGTCAATTGAGATCACCTTGTTCTTGGCAAGTTTTTCAACTTCACGTTTCGCGTCTTCTTCTTTTTGAGCTTCTGGTGTGAAGGTCAAGTTGGTAACAGCTTCTTGGAGTTTTGCAATTGCTTGGTCAATGGTGTCTTGTTGGGCACGACTGAGGTTGCTATCGAGTGAGCGAATGGCTTTTTCAGCTTCTTTTACAGCCGCGACACTTTCTGCAGTATAGCGGTTAAGGTCTGTTGGCACTTCTTTCAGAGCTTGCTCAGCAGACTCATAGTCGGCAGCAAAGTATTCAGCATTGGCATTTGCGAAGCTACGCATGAGTTTGAAGAGACGTGATGGAGAATAGCGTGCTGATGGAGTATCTGCCCAAGCAGCTACCATACCACCGATGAAAGGAATATCAGCTCCTTCAGATTTTGGTACAGAAGTGATTGGAGTGTTCTTGATTCCATTGAGTCCTTGGTCCAGGTTGTACCAGCCTTGGCCGTCGGCATTTCGTCCGAGAACATAGTACCAAGCATCGTTGGTATTAAGAATTTGGTGACCTTTTTCCACTAGGAGTTTAGAAGAAGCGACGTCGTAACCGCCCCATCCACCAGTCCACATAGAAACAATGATATCTTTATCAAAAGTACCAAAGCTTGTATCGCTATTGTAGTAGATACCATCGTTAAAGGCCATTGGTTTGAGACCGTGAGATTTGACGATGCGAGCAAGGTCGTTGGCGTAGGCGATAAATTTCTCATATCCATCTACAGGGTAGCCTTCATTTGGATAGTATTTATCAGCCTGAAGAACGCTCCATCCCTTGGCGTTTGTAGCATCGTTGGCATACTCGTCGAGTCCGATATTGAAAATGTCAGATTTGCCAGCGAAGTAAGCAGCATACTTGTCAATCAGAGCCTTGGTAAATGCAACTGCTTCTTTGTTATCAAGGTCAACGGTACGAGCAGATTCCTTATCAAAGTAGGTAAAGTTTGGTTTTTGGATACCTAGTTCTTTCATAGCATGCAAAATCGCATCCATGTGGCCAGGGCTGTTGACTGTTGGGATTAGTCCGATACCTTTATCTTTGGCATAGTTGATCAAGTCCGTCATCTGACTCTCTGTCAAATGGTTGCCGTTTGGATCCTTGTAGTAGGCATCGGTTCCTTTTTCGAGTGCACGTTTGACATCATCACTGGCATAGGTTTTGCCATTCGCTTTGATCGTCATGTCGTCCAGCATGAAACGCATGCCATCATTTCCGACTAGTAAATGAAGATCAGTATAACCGTAGTGTTTGGCTTTGTCAATGATTTCTTTGAGTTGGTCTGGAGAGAAGTACTTGCGTCCAGCGTCGATTGAGATCATTTTTCGTTTTGCCAGTTTTTCATTTACTTGACTTGCTCGTTCAGTGCTAGGAGCAACTGCAGCAGGTGTGGCTGGTTCATTTTTCTTGTCTGAAGAAGTACTTTCAGCAGGAGTTTCAGCTGGGGCAGGGCTTTCTTTCTCGGCAGTAGGAGTTGGAGCAGCATTTTCTGTCACAACTGGTGTGCTTGACTCTTCTGTTTTTGGAGCAACTGTTCGAGGAGCCTCCTGGTCTTCTTTGACCTCCTCTTTTACAGGCTTGTTAGCCTTTTCTTCCAGTTTTTCTGGAACCTTGGAGTCTACAGCTTCTTTGACTGCTTGAGGACTCTCCTGAATAGTTTGAACAGTTTCCTCAGCTGTTGGAGTTGGAGTAATCCCGTCAGCAGATACGACTTGTGCACTAAAAGCAAATCCTATAAGTACAGAAGCTGCCCCAACTGCATATTTACGAATGGAGAAGCGCTGTTTCTTTTCTAGTTTCATGATAAAACCTCCCTATTATTATATCGTATGATAGCGTTTACACAAAACTGTTTTTATTTTATTATCTAAGATATAAAAAGTCAAGCGGCTTTATGAAAGAACTATAATAAATGGAGGAAATCATAAGATTTAGGAAAAAATTGTCAAAAAACTAAAAACAAGGAAAATCTAGCCAATATTTAACTTGTTTTTAGTAAAAGCACTACTAATTAAAGAATTACCCTTCGTCATATGTTCATACTAAATGGTGCATGCTATAATGAACATAGAAAAAGCCTGAGCTAGGCTCAAGCTTTTTCTTAATGACCTCGATCACACGAGATGAATTTGATTTTGTAGTAGTCTGCTCGCTTATACGTTTCACTATAGGCAAGGACTTGGCCAGTGGCCTCAAGTTTTGTAGTCTTTGTTTGGAAGACAGTTGGAAATTGTGTATCAATTCCCAACATAGAAGCAGCATGCTCTGGTGTTGGGAATGCGATTTCGTTGATTTCCTCAAAATGCTCATCAGTCATGTGAATGCGGTAATCCAATTTGAAACGTTTATAGATAGAACTATAATAGTCAAGATTTGGATAGTTGGCATTGATATATTGTTCGGGAATATAAGAAGTGTGGTAGATATAGGTCACACCGTTAGTTTGACGTGTCCGTTCGATCTTGTAGTAGAACTGGTCTCCACGCAAACCAAGTTTTTCCAAATATTCAAGCTTATTTCCACGTTCGATAGAAAGGACAGTTACCTTATCGTCCTTTGTTTCAAAAATTTCCACATCTGAAAACTCAACGAGTTTGTGCTTACGAGCGCGTGAAACAAAAGTTCCTTTTCCTTGTTGGCGGACAATATAGCCATCTTTGGCAAGGTCGTTCAAGGCACGAACAACTGTGATAGAACTGACATCATACATCGCGATCAACTCTGCTTCAGTATAAAACTTGTCTCCACTCGCAAATTGACCTGAGATGATTTTATTCTTGAGTTCGTCTTTAATATATTGGTATTTTGGAATAGCCATAATTGCACCTCAATTTTTTTCTTTCTCCTTCTTTGATTTTACCACAAACACAAAGAAAATAGTAGCATTTAGATGAAAAAATAACATAATACATTAAAAATATTATTTTGCACATATATAAAAGCGCCATCAAAACAGAGGTCGTGCAAAAGCCCTCATTTCATGCTATTTTTAGATAATTTCGGTAAACGGTAAGTAAAAAAATAGAAAAATTTTAAATAATTTTCTAAAACCTATTGACAAATGCAAAAGATTTGATTATAGTTAATATTATAATAAATGAAAGCGCAAACTTAATTCGTCAGAGGTAATAACATGACCAGATTTAAAATTGAGGACGATTTCTATTTAGACGGAAAACCGTTCAAGATTTTGTCCGGCGCCATTCATTATTTTAGGATTCCAGCAGAGGATTGGTATCATTCTCTCTATAACTTAAAGGCGCTTGGCTTTAATACAGTCGAGACCTATGTGGCTTGGAATTTACACGAACCTGTTGAAGGGGAGTTTGATTTTGAAGGTGCCAGAAATTTGGAGAGATTTCTTCAAATTGCACAAGATCTAGGTCTCTATGCCATTGTACGCCCGTCTCCATTTATCTGTGCGGAATGGGAATTTGGTGGCTTGCCGGCTTGGCTCTTGACAAAGGACATGCGAATTCGCTCGTCCGACCCGGCCTACATCGAGGCTGTTGCTCGCTATTATGACCAATTATTGCCAAGGCTTGTGCCTCGCTTGTTGGATAATGGTGGAAACATTCTTATGATGCAAGTCGAAAATGAATATGGCTCTTATGGAGAAGATAAGTCTTATCTACGAGCAATTCGGAAATTGATGGAAGACCGAGGGATTGATTGCCCACTCTTTACTTCAGATGGCCCATGGAGGGCTACTCTGAAAGCCGGAACCTTGATCGAAGACGATCTCTTTGTGACAGGAAACTTCGGTTCTAAAGCTCCGTACAACTTTTCACAGATGCAGGAATTCTTTGATGAGCATGGCAAGAAATGGCCCCTCATGTGTATGGAATTCTGGGATGGTTGGTTCAACCGTTGGAAAGAACCCATCATCACTCGTGATCCTAAAGAATTGGCAGAAGCTGTTCGAGAGGTATTGGAGCAAGGCTCTATCAACCTTTACATGTTCCATGGTGGTACAAACTTTGGTTTCATGAATGGTTGCTCGGCTCGAGGAACTCTGGATTTGCCGCAAGTCACATCTTACGACTATGATGCCCTTCTCGATGAAGAAGGAAATCCAACTGCTAAATACTTAGCAGTCAAGAAGATGATGGCAACCCACTTCCCAGAGTATCCACAGTTGGAACCACTCTATAAGGAAAGCATGGAGATAGGGTCCATTCCATTGGTCGAAAAAGTTTCCTTGTTTGAAACCCTGGATAATCTCTCTAGTCCTACTGAAAGCCTCTATCCAAAAGCGATGGAAGAACTTGGTCAAAGTTATGGCTACCTTCTCTACCGCACTGAGGCAAGTTGGGATGCAGAAGAGGAACGTCTCCGTATCATCGATGGACGTGACCGAGCTCAACTCTTTGTAGATGGTCAATGGATTGCTACTCAATACCAGACAGAGATTGGTGAAGATATCTACTGTCAGGGCAACCGAGAAGGCTTTTCAGAGATTGACATCTTGATTGAAAATATGGGGCGTGTCAACTACGGACATAAGTTCTTGGCAGATACGCAACGTAAAGGAATTCGTACAGGTGTCTGCAAGGATCTACATTTCTTACTGAATTGGAAACAATATCCACTGCCACTGGATAATCCTGAGAAAATTGATTTTTCAAAAGGATGGACAGAAGGACAACCAGCCTTTTACGCTTTCGACTTTACTGTTGAAGAGCCGAAGGATACCTACTTAGACTTGTCTGAGTTTGGTAAGGGAGTTGCCTTTGTCAACGGGCGTCACTTAGGACGTTTCTGGAACGTCGGCCCGACCCTCTCACTTTATATCCCTCATAGTTATCTCAAGGAAGGTGCTAACCGCATCATCATCTTTGAAACTGAGGGCGAATATAAAGAAGAGATTCATTTAACTCGTAAACCTACACTAAAACACATAAAGGGGGAAAACTTATGACAATTGTAGGATGCCGTATTGATGGACGTTTGATCCACGGTCAAGTAGCCAATCTTTGGGCTGGAAAACTAAATGTTTCACGCATTATGGTTGTAGACGACGAAGTTGTTAACAACGATATTGAAAAGAGTGGTTTGAAACTTGCGACACCACCAGGTGTGAAACTCAGTATCTTGCCAGTTGAGAAAGCAGCAGCAAATATCCTTGCTGGTAAATACGATAGCCAACGTCTCTTTATCGTTGCACGTAAACCAGACCGTTTCCTTGGTTTGGTCGAAGCAGGTGTACCGCTTGAAACACTCAACGTCGGCAATATGTCTCAAACACCAGAAACTCGCTCTATCACACGTTCTATCAATGTGGTAGACAAGGATGTGGAAGATTTCCACAAACTAGCAGAAAAAGGTGTGAAACTCACTGCTCAAATGGTTCCAAATGATCCAGTTTCAGACTTTTTGAGCTTATTAAAATAGGAAAAAATTTTTAGGAGGTCATTGTTATGATACAATGGTGGCAAATTTTACTTCTCACTTTGTACTCAGCTTATCAAATCTGTGATGAGTTGACAATCGTTTCATCTGCAGGTTCCCCTGTATTCGCTGGTTTCATTACTGGTTTGATCATGGGAGATGTGACAACTGGTTTGTTTATCGGTGGTAGCTTGCAGTTGTTCGTTCTCGGGGTTGGTACCTTCGGTGGTGCTTCTCGTATCGACGCAACTTCTGGTGCGGTTCTTGCAACAGCATTCTCTATCTCTCAAGGTATTGATACAGACCTTGCGATTACAACAATCGCTGTACCAGTAGCAGCACTTTTGACATACTTCGACGTTCTTGGACGTATGACAACTACTTTCTTTGCACACCGTATTGATGCTGCGATCGAACGCTTTGACTACAAAGGTATCGAACGTAACTACCTACTTGGTGCGCTTCCATGGGCTCTTTCTCGTGCCCTTCCAGTATTCTTCGCTCTTGCTTTTGGTGGTGCTTTCGTACAATCAGTAGTAGACCTTGTTAAAGAATACCAATGGGTTGCAGACGGTTTGACTCTTGCAGGTCGTATGCTTCCAGGTCTTGGATTCGCTATCTTGCTTCGTTACCTTCCAGTTAAACGTAACCTTCACTACCTTGCTATGGGATTCGGTTTGACAGCTATGTTGACTGTTCTTTACTCAAACGTAACAAGTCTTGGTGGAGCAGTTGCGGGTATCCTTGGTACTCTTCCTGCTGAAGTTGCTGAAAAAATTGGCTTTGTTAACAACTTCAAAGGATTGTCTATGATCGGTATCTCTATCGTGGGTATCTTCCTTGCAGTTGTTCACTTCAAGAACAGCCAAAAAGTTGCTGTAGCAGCACCTTCTACACCATCAGAAAGTGGGGAAATCGAAGATGACGAATTCTAATTACAAACTAACAAAAGAAGATTTTAATCAAATCAACAAACGTAGCTTGTTTACTTTCCAATTAGGTTGGAACTACGAACGTATGCAAGCTTCTGGTTACCTTTACATGATCTTGCCACAATTGCGTAAAATGTATGGGGATGGAACTCCTGAATTGAAAGAAATGATGAAAGTTCATACTCAATTCTTCAACACTTCTCCATTCTTCCACACAATTATCGCTGGTTTTGACCTTGCCATGGAAGAAAAAGATGGTGTGGGTTCAAAAGATGCCGTTAACGGTATCAAGACAGGTTTGATGGGACCATTCGCTCCTCTTGGAGATACAATCTTTGGTTCACTTGTACCTGCTATCATGGGATCTATCGCAGCAACTATGGCGATCGCTGGGCAACCATGGGGTATCTTCCTTTGGATCGCAGTTGCAGTTGCTTATGATATCTTCCGTTGGAAACAATTGGAATTTGCCTACAAAGAAGGGGTTAACCTTATCAACAACATGCAAAGTACCTTGACAGCTTTGATTGACGCTGCATCTGTACTTGGTGTCTTCATGATGGGTGCTCTTGTAGCAACAATGATCAACTTTGAGATTTCTTACAAATTGCCAATCGGTGAAAAGATGATTGACTTCCAAGATATCTTGAACTCAATCTTCCCACGCTTGCTTCCAGCAATCTTTACTGCCTTTATCTTCTGGTTGCTTGGTAAGAAAGGTATGAACTCTACTAAAGCGATCGGTATCATTATCGTTCTTGCAGTAGGTCTTTCATTCATCGGTAAATTCTTGCTTGGAATGGGCGCATAATTTATGAGTAAATCATTAATTTTGGTGAGTCATGGTCGTTTCTGTGAAGAACTTAAAGGTAGCACAGAAATGATCATGGGTCCACAGGACAACATTCATACAGTGGCTCTTCTTCCAGAAGATGGCCCAGAAGAATTTACTGCAAAATTTGAAGCTGCTATCGAAGGATTGGATGATTTCCTAGTCTTTGCAGATCTTCTCGGTGGTACACCATGTAACGTGGTGAGCCGCTTGATCATGGAAGGTCGCGACATTGAACTCTACGCAGGGATGAATCTTCCAATGGTGATTGAATTTATCAATGCCAGCCTTACAGGTGCAGATGCGGACTACAAGAGCCGTGCTGCAGAAAGCATTGTGAAAGTCAATGATTTGTTAGCGGGCTTTGATGATGACGAAGATGAATAAGATGTGACTTAGGGCATCTTATATAGAATATACATGGGAATGGGAGTCAATCCCATTCCCATATTTTCAATAGGAATGAAACAACAATAGATTAGAGGAACTCTATGCTAAATTACACAAAAGAAGAATTACTTGAACTGGGTGCAGAAATCACGACTCGTGAGATCTACCAACAGCCTGATGTATGGAAAGAAGCTTTTGAAGCCTATCAAGCAAAACGTGAAGAAATTGCAGCCTTCCTACAAGGGATTGCGGATAAACATGACTATATCAAGGTCATCTTGACGGGTGCTGGTACTTCTGCTTATGTGGGAGATACCTTGGTACCATACTTTAAGGAAGTCTATGACGAACGCAAATGGAATTTCAATGCTATTGCGACAACTGATATTGTTGCCAATCCAGAAACTTATTTGAAAAAAGATGTGGCGACTGTCCTTGTTTCCTTTGCTCGTAGTGGGAATTCACCTGAAAGTGTGGCGACGGTTGATTTGGCTAAGGCCTTGGTGGATGACCTCTATCAAGTGACCATTACATGTGCTGCAGATGGTAAATTGGCTCTTCAAGCTCATGGAGATGACCGCAATCTCTTGCTTTTGCAACCAGCTGCTTCTAATGACGCTGGATTTGCCATGACTTCTAGCTTTACATCTATGCTACTAACAGCTCTCTTGGTCTTTGATCCTACAGAATTTGCTGTGAAAGCTCAACGTTTTGAAGTTGTGTCTAGACTTGTCCGCAAAGTTCTAGACAATGCAAAAGATGTCAAAGAGTTGGTTGACCTCGACTTTAACCGTGTTATCTACCTAGGCGCTGGTCCTTTCTTTGGACTTGCTCATGAAGCTCAGTTGAAGATTTTGGAATTAACAGCTGGTCAAGTGGCGACCATGTATGAAAGCCCAGTTGGCTTCCGTCACGGTCCAAAATCATTGATCAACGAAGATACAGTTGTTTTGGTATTTGGCACAACGACAGACTACACTCGCAAGTACGACTTGGACTTGGTTCGTGAAGTGGCTGGTGATCACATTGCTCGTCGTGTTGTGCTTTTGAGTGATCAAGCCTTTGGTCTTGAAAATGTCAAAGAAGTAGCCCTTGGCTGTGGCGGTGTTTTGAACGATATTTACCGTGTCTTCCCTTACATCGTTTATGCTCAACTCTTTGCCCTATTGACTTCACTCAAGGTAGAAAATAAACCAGATACACCATCTCCTACTGGCACTGTAAACCGTGTGGTACAAGGTGTGATCATTCATGAATATCAAAAATAAGGAAGTGTCTATGAGTAAATTACAATTAAGTCCCAATAAAGTAGCTTGCTTGCAAAAACTCTCTGACGAGAACGGCATTATCTCAGCTCTTGCCTTTGACCAACGTGGTGCTTTAAAACGCCTCATGGCTCAATACCAAACAGAAGAGCCAACAGTGGCTCAAATGGAAGAACTTAAAGTATTGGTTGCAGATGAATTGACAAAATACGCATCCTCTATGCTTCTCGACCCTGAGTATGGTCTCCCAGCTACAAAAGCGCTTGCTCCAAATGCTGGTCTTCTCCTTGCTTATGAGAAAACTGGCTACGATACAACTAGCACTAAACGCTTGCCTGACTGCTTGGATGTTTGGTCTGCCAAACGCATCAAAGAACAAGGTGCAGACGCTGTTAAGTTCTTGCTTTACTATGACGTAGACAGCGCTGACGAACTCAACCAAGAAAAACAAGCCTATATCGAACGCATCGGTTCAGAGTGTGTGGCGGAAGACATTCCATTCTTCCTTGAAATCTTGGCTTACGATGAAAAAATCGCTGACGCAGGTTCTGCAGAATACGCCAAAGTAAAACCACACAAGGTTATCGGTGCTATGAAAGTCTTCTCAGACCCACGCTTTAACATCGATGTTTTGAAAGTGGAAGTTCCAGTCAACGTCAAATACGTTGAAGGCTTTGGCGATGGTGAAATCGTACATACTCGTGAAGAAGCGGCAGCTTTCTTCAAAGCGCAAGACGAAGCAACTAACTTGCCATATATCTACTTGAGTGCAGGTGTATCAGCTAAACTCTTCCAAGAAACCCTTGTCTTTGCTCACGAATCAGGCGCAAACTTCAACGGCGTTCTTTGTGGCCGTGCAACCTGGGCTGGATCAGTTGAAGCTTACATTAAAGATGGTGAAGCAGCAGCTCGTGAGTGGCTACGCACAACAGGTTTTGAGAACATTGACGAACTCAACAAGGTTCTTCAAACAACAGCGACTTCATGGACTGAACGTGTGGAAGCATAAAACAAGAATAGAAGCCCCCCTTTTGTTAAGAAGATACTTAAGGTTTTCTGACAAAGGATTCTGAAAATAGAAACTACAACCATAGATGGTGAATACACTCTCTATGGTTTGTTTACTTAAGAGAAATGGATCAAAGGAGAGAAGAATGAAAGCATACACAGAGCGTGTATTTGGAAATCATGAGGGCAAGGATGTCTTGGCTTATCGCTTTGAGACTGATGGTGGTTACCAGCTTGAAGTTATGACTTATGGTGCGACCATCTTGCGCTATGTCACGCCTGATAAGGCTGGAAATTTTGCCAATGTTATCTTGGGTTTTGATGACTTTGATAGCTATGTAGGGAATAGTCCCAAGCATGGAGCTAGTGTAGGTCCTGTGGCAGGCCGTATTGCAGGTGCGACCTTTGAGCTTAATGGTAAGACCTATGACCTTGAGGTCAACAATGCTAGCAACTGTAACCACAGTGGTTCAACAGGTTGGGATTCGAGCTTGTTTGAACTAGTTGAAGTGAGCGACCATGGATTGACTCTCTATACAGAGCGTACAGATGGGACAGGAGGGTTCCCTGGTAACCTCAAGATCTGGATCAGCTATCACTTGGAAGAAACTGGTGCCTACGAAGTCAGCTATAAGGTGACGACAGATCAGGATACGCTTGTCAATCCAACCAACCACAGCTATTTTAACTTGTCTGGTGATTTCACGCAGACGGTTGACCGTCATGTATTCCAACTAAACACAGAGGGCATTTACCCAATCGCTCCCGACGGTGTCCCAGCTAAGACTCCAGACGCTACTCGTGATGTGGTTAAACATATCTACAATGGTGCTTTGTTGAAGGACATCTTTGCAGAGGAAGATGAGCAAATCCAGTTGGTATCTGGTTTGGATCACCCATTTGCTCTTCCCGCCGGTCATGACAATGCTGGTTTCCTTTATGACCAAAACTCAGGTCGCTTCCTACTTTTCAAGACAGAGGCCCCTTGCTTTGTGGTCTACACAGCAAACTTTGTGGATGAGAGTGTGCTCATCGGAGGCCAACCAATGGTACAGCACAATGGGATTGCCCTTGAAGCGCAAGCTTTACCAGATGCCATTCACAGTGACCTCAAAGACCAGGTCATTCTCAAAGCAGGGGAAACTTTCACTAGCAAAACTCGCTACGAGCTTGTTGTAAAATAAAAAGAAGAGCTGGTTTCCAGCTCTTTTGAGTTGTCTTCGTTGACATTTTATCTCAATAGTGTATAATTGATGTAATTAACAAAGTTACAACAAACAAAAGGAGACACCACGATGACTTATGCATACCAAAGCCACATTTACCTAGCAGAAGTGGTTTTAAATGTCAAGGATTTGACGCGTCAAACGGCTTTTTATCACCAGATTATTGGCTTGGAGATTTTATCCCAAACAGAGACAGAGGCGATTTTGGGACTTGGTAGAAAAGCCTTGGTCCACTTGATTCAGGCAGAAAAAGCTGGGGAAGTAAGGGAGCATTATGGGCTCTACCATCTGGCGATTTTGTTGCCGACACGAAAAGCCTTGGCAGATGTCCTGAAACACTTAAGTGATTTGCGCATTCCTCTGGTCGGAGGTGCGGATCATGGATACAGTGAGGCCCTTTATCTGGAGGATTTGGAAGGAAATGGCATTGAACTCTACCGTGATAAGCCAGTTTCTTCATGGGATATTCGAGAAGACGGACGCATTATCGGTGTGACAGAGGCCCTTGCGGCACAGGATATCTATGAGTTAGGGGAAAAGGTAGATCCCTTTATCCTAGCTGAAGGGACGAGAATGGGGCATATCCATCTATCAGTTAAGGATAGCCGCGCGGCGAGTCAGTTTTATCAAAAAGTGTTAGGGTTAGAGGATAAATTTAGCATCCCTAGTGCTAGTTGGATAGCGGCTGGTCAGTACCATCACCATCTGGCCGTCAACGAATGGGCTGGAAAAGGTCTAGCTCCGCGTAAATCTGGCTTGCCTGGCTTGGCCTACTATGTCCTTGAGGTCGAAAGTAAGGAAGAACTCTTAGCCATCGTTCAGCAAGCACAAGAGCTAGAAGCACCGATCAAGTGGATAAATTCGAGTGAACTGGATCTTGTAGACCCAGATGGGATTGTGACTCGCATTCGCTTGGCACGATGAGACGAGGAAAACACGTCATTTATTTTAGAGACATAGAAAAAGGCGGATAAGCTCGTATTCTGTTTTTAGAATGCGGACTTGTTCGCTTTTTATATTTAAGGTTAGACTTTTGTCCCAACTCATTTTGAGTTCCGTGCTGTTGTGATGACATTAGATATAACTTTACTAGCCCAAGGCTTATTTTCCTTTTTTCTGGGTCTCAATTCTCTCTAACATTCTGTTTTTACGCTCCTCCAGTTCTTGGATTTGCTTGAGCAAAAGATCTGAAAAGTCACTATCGAGTTCTTCAGCCTCTCCACTACTATACCAATCTAAGGCGACAATGTGATTATTTTTATCAAAGCAGAAAATCACATCTCCATCACCGATGATAGACAGAAAAGGGATATAATTTACAAAGCCTAGTTCATGTAATTCTTTGGTCTTCAGTCGAATATCTAGAAAATCAGGTATCTCATTTGCAATGCCGTAAACCTTAATACCACGGCAAAATGTCCAAAATGGTGCCACATCAAATGCTTTAGCTCTAGGCCACAGTTCCTCCCTGACTTCCATATAGAGTCCACCTAGGGGTGACATGGTAAACTCTTTAAAGTCGTATGGAAGACTGATTTGATACAGTTTTTCAAAATCTTCTATATCCTCTTCAGAGGGTTCATTTCCCATGCAGGCTACAACTTGGTAGGTTTTAGAATCATAATGATGAAAATAATCATAGACTTTTTCTAGTGACATGACTACACCTTTCTATCCTAGGTAAATATATTCGACAACCAAATCACAAAGCTGATTATCCTTATCATAGCCAAAGTACACAGGATAGACACCATCTCCAAAACCTGATTGGATCATCGGAATGCTTAGGTCAGTGTTGGGGATTTTAAAATTAATCCAATCCCCACCCTCACGTTGATAAAGGGGATTGTCTATGGCATTTTGAGCAAAAACTGCTGCAAAGAAATCGTCGTAGATATTTTTGTCAGGATTTTCTTTATACCAACTCTCTTCAAAATCGCAGTAGGCATTCTTGGTGTCAACGTCCACTATCGTTGCCAGACCTGCATCAACTGAAAATCCAAAATAAGAGTCTTTTTCAACAGCATCTAAATCTTCATCACCACTTAATGCTTCATAGTAAGTCACTGGCACTTGATCTGTAAATTGGATTCTCGTTGCTACATACCTGTAATGGTCTTCTTCTATCTTGGCTACTAAAGTTTTTAGTCTATATGTTCCTTTGGGAACAGATTGTAAGTAAGGCTTTTCCTCTCTACGGAGCCAGACCAAAGGATCTCGGACCAGAATTTCTCCACTAGGAAAAGTCACTTCCCCCATATCCAAAACAAAAACTCCCATGTCCTGTATTTCTTTCCTATCAAAATAGTCTGCATAATTGATAGACGAAGTGAGCAGGTGTTTTATTTCTTGGTATTTCTGTAACCACTCTTGTGAAGTTTGTATTTTTTCCATAAACAGCTCCTTTCTAAATCTTCTATCTTATGCTTTTATTTCCCTAATTATCGAAAAGATTAGGTCTTTAAGACTTTCTGCGACATACACAACTTCATCAGGATCATGAATATAGCAAAGAATCTGACCTTCTTTTCCTTCTTTGTCAGGATCAAAATCCAGCATCAGGAAACAGCTGTCACAATACTCCATCCCTTTGAAAATACTCATCTAGTGCGGATATATTCCCCTTTATAATATCACCTACAATTTGTGGAACAGATTTAAAATTTCCTATATCTTTTAATTTGACCATTTTAAGTCTCCTACAGATTATGTACTCATCTGTTATAATTTATTTCCCCTAAAGGAAGCGGATCAGGATTTAAGCTTACCCAGAGAACCGAAAGTTCACACAAACGTTCGGTTATAGTATCTTCATCACTGTCTTTTGCACGGATGCTGGAAATCAGTTCCTTAGTTTCTTCCAGTTCTTCTTCGGAAAGTGGTGTACCTGAAGCGAAATGATTTGGCAGGGATTTCAGCATGTTCCGGTAGTGTTTATCCCAGTTGACACCGCCATTTCTATAGAGCTCATCCTGTACGCGCCCTGTTATACGAATCACTTCGCCTTGTACAGTTTTTGCTGGTCCGCTTGAAGGAATGAGTAAATCCCAAAGCTCGTTATACTGCTCCTTCCAAGAACCTTTTTTTACAATAATAGGAGAAACTCCGTCATATATCTTGCGTTTTGGAGCAGGCTTTACACCAAACAGTGCATAGAGTTTCTCAAGCCCTGCTTCTGTTTCGGCCAAGTAATCTTTATTAAAGTTTTCTCTGTGAAATTCAAAATCCTTACCGATTAGTTCGACTCTTTCTGCCATATCAGGGGTTACCTCAGCGCCCGCCTTTATGAGCATTTCTGCAATTTTTGCTACCTGTGCAATATTCATATTCCTACAAGTAGCAAGGGCTTCAGCTAAAGGAGTTCGTCCCATATCAGTTTTGGGATTAACATCTGCACCTTTTTCAATCAAAAAACTGACTATCTTAGGTCGGAAAAACCCTGCTGCCGTATGTAGAGGTGTACTCCCATATGTATCAGGTTTTTGTATATCTCCGCCTAATTCATACAGCAGTTTTACAGTATCTCTCCCCAAAGTGGCATGTTTATATAATGGTGTACGCCCATAATAATCAGGAGTATTTACATCTAAACCCTGTTCCACCAGCCAGATAACAAGCTCATCAGGAACACCTCCAAAATGAAGTGCTGTATTTAAGCTGTATCTGCCGTCATGAGCAGTAAGCTCACATTTATCATATACGGCTTTAAGAGCTTCAATATCTCCTGCTGTAATCAGTTCATCAAAATTTTTAGGTAAGGTCACTCTTTTTTTGGCCATTATTTTTCTCCTTATGTTAAAAATCCACATTTTACATTTTTAAGACCACTTCAGTCCATTAAGATTTTTTAAAACCATAGACTTTCCATCGTAGTCGTTTTTCAGCTCGACTTCTTTTTCTTTAACGGATATGTTGTTGTACCAGTGGTCTAAACTGGCATATTTCCCTGTATGGATATTGATAAGCATGCTTGTTATAGGATTCCAAGTGCCCTTCTCCACTGTTTCTGCAAGCAAATAATAGGCATCTAAAAATATGAGATTTCTTCCATAGATCCAAAATGGAAGTTGAATATTTAATAAAAGCAATTTTGCAGAAAAAATATCATCTCCATGTGGCGGCACGGTTTCATAATGAAATTCTATCTCACTCCCATAATATGCTATCGTTGCTCCTTCGCAACCGATGCTTTGAGGAATACCCTCCTCAGCTACTAAAAATTCCATGGGCTTCTCCTTATATTGTAATTGAATGAACCCCGATCAGACTCTCCACGTTTACAACCAGATAGTAAAGGTAATCACTTGTTTTTTATAGGTGACAAAGATTTTTCCTCTAAACAGACTGACGAGGTGCTGGGCCATGGAGAGACCAATGCCATACCCAGAGGTGGTTTGGTTATTGTGTGATGTTTCGGCACGGTAGAAGCGATCAAAGAAGCGTTTGATATTGGCAGGCTGCCCATCCTTGTAGTCGTTAGACACAGTGATACAGGTGCGTTTGCGTAGGAGATAGGCTTTGCGTTTGAGAGTCAGACGGATGGTGCCTGCTGGATCACAGTATTTGCGGGCATTGTCGAGCAAAATACTGAGTAATTCGTAAAATTCCTCCTGAGCAACTTTTTCTATGATATCTGCTTCAATCAGGCTTTCAAAGTTTTTATCTTCTTTTTTAAAGAGGGGAGCAAAATCTGTCGCAACTTTCTCAGCAATAAGCGAGATATTTTGAGGAGCTAGTTTGATATCCTCTTGCTCCTCGAGCCGAGCAAGTCGGATCAGTCTTCCAATCAAGTGGTTGAGACGCTCGGTCTGTTCTTTGGTACTGATGCTCCACTCGGTCTCTCCTTCCATGAGTTCCTGAAGCTCCGTATTGGCCGAAATGATAGCCAGCGGTGTTTTGAGTTCATGACCTGCATTAGTGATAAACATCCGTTGTTTTTCATAGTTCTTGACAAAGGGACGGATAACAATCCCAGAAATCAAGGTAAAGAGCAGAGCAAGGAGAAATAGGCTAGCCAGCGATAACCAGATAGATACTTGAAAGAGGGTGTCGCGTTCGCGAATGTAGTTGGTAGCTTCAAAGAAGACTAGGAGCTTACCCGAAGCTGTCTGACTAATCTGGTAGGTGAAGTAGCGCCCGTTGCGAGTAATCGTGCCATAGGTTTCCGGTTTTTTAAGAATTTTCTGGAGAAAACCTCTGACGTCTGCTTCAGTCAGTGATTGGACATTCCCTAGAGAAATAGTGTAGTCATTCCCTTTTTCTCTGACAGAGAAATACTGAAAATTGTAGATAATCCCTTCCTGGATGTTCTTTTTGGTGAAACTTTCCTTGATTTCATCTGTGATTGGGAGTTCGCCTTCATTTTTAGACAAGATGGAGAGGACGGTTTGGATATTATCCTCTGTCTGAGTATAGACGATGCTATTCATCAAGACCAGAAAGAAAGCAAGAATCAGAGCGATAGCAGCAGTGGCTGTGACAATAAACTTGATACGTAGTTTTCGAAACATCTAGTCTCCTCCTATCAGTTGGAAAGGCCCTTCTGCAGATCCTAAGATTTGCAAGTTGGACTGAACGCTTTGAAGTTTTTGGCGGAGATAGGAAATATAGAGAAAAACGAGCTCGTAATCACTTTCTTCCAGCTCCTCTGGCCAGACTTGCTCTAGTAGTTGTTGACAACTGAGGGTCTGGTTAGCATGCTGGATGAGGAGGGTCAAGAGTTGAGTCTCCTTTTTCCCTAAACGAATGCTGTTTGTAGCAGCTAATTCTTGTTCGTCAATATCCAAGCGAGTATTTCCTAATTGGACCGTATCTGGGGTATAGTCCTCCAGACGGCGGGCAGTAGAACGGAGCCTAGCCAATAGTTCCTTGAGAGAGAAGGGTTTAGTCAAGTAGTCGTCAGCACCTGCATCGAGTCCGGTTACACGGTCATCTACTTCAGCCATGGCTGTCAGCATGATAACGTGGGTCGTATTGCCCAACTGGCGAATTTCTTTGAGGGCTTCGATTCCTGTCTTGATCGGCATCATGATGTCAAAAATCATGAGGTGATAGTGGTTAGTTGTAGCTTTTTCGACAGCATCTTGTCCATTAAAAACAGAATCAACGTTATAGCCTTCCCGTTCTAAAGCAACAGTGATGACGCGATTTAGTTGAGCTTCATCTTCGGCAAGTAGGATTTTCATAGGTTCTCCTTAGTCTTGGTCAGATCGCTGAATCAAATCACGGATGGTCTGCATGGTCAAGTCGCATGAAGCAAGCTCATCGGCACAACGTTTGAGCTCACGTGTGATTCGCTCAGGATTTTGGATGTTTTTCTTATATTTCATCTGATGCTCAAGGCTGGCCCAAGAGTCCATAGCAATCGTGCGTAGCTGGATCTCAATAAAGTAGGTACCTTGGTCATTTCCCAGACAGTCTGGGTAGGGGGTAGTCACTTCGAGAATCAGATGGTAAGAACGGTAGCCATTGGGTTTGACCTGACGGATATAGTCTTTCTCTTTAAAAATATGGATGGTGGGTATCTGGCGAATATAGTCAACGATGCGGTAGATATCATCTGTAAAGCTTGTGATGATCCGAACACCGATAGCATCTCGGATTTCTTTAAGAGCAGATTGACTCGTCTGAGGAAGGCCTTTGCGTTGGCATTTTTCACGCATACTTTCCTCGGTTTTGATACGCGCATGCAAATGCTCATATAGTTTGAGGGAGGTTTCTTTTTTGTAATTAGCTGCGGCTTCTTCCATATCTTCAATAAAGGTCTGCAAGATAGTGGGTAAGTAGACTTCGCAAGGGCCATAGATAGAGTTCATAGGCTGGTCCATTCTAAGAATGACTCGTATTGCTACGAGCATAGATTCTAATAGTATTTGTCATTCTATTATACCATGAAAGCGATAGCAGGGTGAGATTCTATTGATAAAGAGGGAACGAGAATTTTGACAAAGGAGTCCATTAGAGATATAATGAAGAAAAAGTGACCAAGGATAAATCAATGACAAACTCAAAGTATATTACACGGCTCAAACGCTCAGAAGGCCAGTTGCGTGGTATTCAAAAAATGATAGAAGAAGAGCGTGATTGTGCAGATATCATTACCCAGTTGACAGCGGTTCGTTCGAGTGTGGAGCGCGTGATTGAGATGATCATTACCGAGAATCTCACAGCCTGCATCAACCAACCCCTAGACGACCCTGAGGCTCAAAAAGAACGCTTAGAAAAGGCTGTTCAGTACCTAATCAAACGAAAATAGTAGTTCTCTATGTGATAGAACAAGATAAGAAAGTGGATCACCGGAGGGGAAAGATGACAAAAGAAGAGCGAGCAGAAAAATGGTTTCAGAGTATTCCTGAGACAGAAGCCATTCCTATGCAAACTAAAATGGAGATCTGTAGTCAGGCAGCGAAGCGAATGGCGCTTATCTGGCTTGGCCTACTTGGTGTGGAATGTTTGTTCCTATTCTGGATCACTGGAGGCGAACTTTTTAATCAAGTAGCGGACTTTCTAAATCAGCTATCAGAAGGGAGCCCCACAAAAAATCGATATAGGGGTCTCGCACTCGCAGGTACTCTTATTTGTCTGCCTGTCTTGATTTTGCCTAGCGTTGTTGCCCATTTCTTTAGACAAGTTTGGATTCAAAAAGAGACTGAAAAGGTTGTCAAAGAGATGGCCCCTGTTACAAGTGATCAGCCTTATCTAGATGGAGATGAGGGAGAAGATTTTGCGAGTATTTCCGGAAGAATCTTTGCGGATTGGGTGCTAGATGATGGTGAGAAGGAACAAAATGGCTTTGAACTTGAGGAAGTATGGCAGCAACTAGCAGCTGTACAAGATGGTGATAGGGATTTTCTAACTTTAATACCTCAGCAGCCAGTTAAACTAAAGGGGAGTCAGCTTGTATCGGATTTTGTACAGGTTTGTCAGGATGAAGATTCGGACGCTTTTCGTTTTGAGATCAGTATTGCCGACGCCGAACGAATCAACGAGAATGTAATCTACGAAAAAAATGGTCTGAGCGAGAAAGAAACTCAAGACTTGCTTCGGGCATATTTGGAGAACAGAGTCACACCGGACCTAGAAGACTGGGAAATTGTACTAGATATGCGGACAGATGAGCAGCAAAATATCACAATCTATCAGGAAATAACCCAATTGCTAACAGATGATAGTGAGGTACGATCTCGTTTGACCTCCTGTTTTGAGTCACCGAAAGCCTATTTCAAGCAGTATGCAGAGAGATATGACGAGCGGGGCATAGGCGAAGGAGTCGATGAAGCTACGATAAAATGGCTTGCTATTGCTGATGAACTGCTCGCTGTGAATACAGTGATTGAGTTAGACTGGAAGACAGATAAGGATGAATTTCTGTACCAATTAACGCCTCTGGCAGCTAAACAAACTCTTGATTTGGAGGAGAATTGGTTCGACGAGGATGACATCCTTACTTGGTGTAAGATTTTGGACGAAAGATGGGCTGGACACGATTTCTGTCTTGCTTGTATGGATATTAATAGTGATAGTTATGTGCTATTTATCTGCAAGAGGGATATTTTGGAAAAATTAGTCACTCTGAGTCACACAATCAATCAGCGTTTCGGCTATGCAAAAAATATGTAATGGCTAGTGTATTTCAAGGAGGGAGTTCAAGATGATTTTTGTTATACCCATCGGACAAATCGCGGATATACCTTGTGGCTATGCGGTGGAAAAGATGGGCTTGCTGGCTGGAAATCATGCCCATCCTAACAGTTGGGGTTCCGTCTAAGATAACTTGTATGAAAATGAAAGAAACCTAGAGATGCTTGGATATAAATTGGAAGAAAACCCATTTTGTGGTATAATTAAAGGTAGTAAGACAAGTTAAAGGAGGCCAGCAAATGGAAGCATACGAAAAAGTAGTAGAGATGCTAAATGGGCTAGATATTCCCTTTGAAATCGTGGAGCACGAGCCAGCCTTAACGACGGAGCAGGCAGATAGTTTTATCGAGGGAATCGAAGGTGTCCGTACCAAAACCATGTTTCTCACCAACAAAAAGAAAACAGCCTATTATCTCGTGATTATGGATGACAAAAAACGTTTGGATATGGACCTCTTGAAAGACTTGGTAGGAGCCAATAGAATCCGTATGGCTTCCTCTGAGAGCCTATTTGAAAAAATGAGCTTGCCCGCAGGCGTTGTCTCTCCATTTGGCTTGCTGAACAATACTGATAAGGACATTCAGGTTTATTTTGACAAAGAAATCATGTCTGAAAAACGGATGAGTTTTCACCCCAATACCAATGAAAAAACTCTCTTTTTAGATACGACAGATATACTCAAATTTCTAGAAGCCATTGGTTACGAAGCTCATATCATCGAGTTATAAAGATTAAAGAAACCGACTAAGTTCATCTTAATCGGTTTTTTTGATTATTCTACTTGCCCAGGCCAAGCATTCATACCACCTTCTACGTTGGTAACGGTGAGGCCTTGGGAACTGAGAAATTGGCAGGCAGATGCAGAACGCACTCCACCTTGACAAATGACATGGTATTCATGGTCAGGTTTGAGTTCTTTGTAGCCTTTCTCCAAGGTACTTAAAGGCAGATTTTTTGCACCTGGTGCATGTCCTGCTTGGAATTCATGTACTTCACGGACATCGATAAGATTTAGATTTTCATGTTGGTATTTTTCATAAAAGTCAGCCATGCTGATACTAGTTTCCATATTCTACTCCTTCTGGCTTAGCCATTTTGTATAGTGAATAAGCGCCGTCAAGGTTTTGGACGGTAAATCCTGCTTGTTTGAGGATACGCTCTGCGATATAGCTGCGCAAACCGCTGTGGCAGCTGACGATATAGGCTTGGTTCTTATCCAGTTCGTCCAAGCGTTCCCGTAGTTCGTTTAGGGGGATGTGGATGGTATCGACTTTGAGTCGGCCACTCTGGAATTCGCCACTTGTCCGTACATCTAGGAATTTCTTGCCCTTGTCCAGTTCATCTTCTAGTTGGTACCATTGAATATTGTCGCTTAAACCTTCGATTAGGTTTAAGGCTGCGTAGCCCAGCATGTTGACGGGATCCTTGGCGGAGCCAAATGGTGGCGCATAGGTGAACTCCAATTCTGGTAAGTCAAAGACGGTGAGATTCCCCTTGATAGCAGTTGCCAGGATATCGATTCGCTTGTCAACGCCTTTCTTCCCAACTCCTTGGGCACCGTAGATTTTGCCACTGGTTGGGTCAAAGAGGAGTTTCAAGGTCATATCAGTAGCGCCTGGATAATAACCAGCGTGGTCTTTCCCGCTGACATGAAGCGCCTTGTAAGGGAGTTGATTCATGCGAAGGATGCGTTCGCTGAGACCAGTCGAAGCGGCTGTCATATCAAAGGCACGAACGATAGCAGTGCCGATGCTGCCCTTGTTTGTACGACCGAGTCCTGCTATGACGTCCGCCACTTGGCGTCCTTGACGATTGGCAGGAGAAGCGAGAGAGATGAGGGCATCTTGGCCTGTAATCTCTTGCTTGACGACGATGGCATCCCCAACTGCAAAGATATCTTTTTGACTGGTTTCGTAATGTTCATCGACTAGGATACCACCACGTAGTCCGAGTTCAATCCCAGCTGCCTGAGCCAGTCTGTTTTCAGGCTGAACACCGACAGATAAGATAGTGAGATCAGAAGCGATCTTTTGCCCGTTTTCGAGAACGATGACTTTTCCTTGATCTTCAAATCGAGTCGCAGACTGAGAAGTGATAACGCGAACGCCGTTTTTGACCAATTCTGCTTGGACAAAGGCCGCCATTTCCTGATCTAATGGTGGCAAGACATGGGGTGCTTTCTCCACGATGGTGACTTGCAATCCACGTTTTGCCAGATTTTCAGCCATTTCAAGCCCGATAAAGCCTGCACCGATAACGACAGCTTCTTTTGGATGATTGCCCAAGGCTGTCATAATTTCATCGAGATCAGGAACATTGCGAAGTGTGTAGGCATTCTTAGTTTCTGCCAAACCTTCAATGGTAGGAACAAATGGTTTAGCTCCTGGAGAGAGGATCAGCTTGTCGTAGCTTTCTGTGAATTCCTGCCCATCATGCCGCACCGTCACAGTGTGTTCTTCTGGCGAAATCTGGATAACCTCGTGAAATGGTCGCACATCGAGATTAAAGCGTACCTTGAGACTTTCAGGAGTTTGAACCAATAAACTATCACGGTTTGCAATTTCTCCTGAAACATAGTAAGGAAGCCCGCAGTTTGCAAAGGAAACAAAGGGACCTTTCTCAAAAATAGTAATCTCAGCATCTTCCATCAGACGTCTGAGACGTGTTGCGGCGGACATTCCGCCTGCCACTCCTCCGATAATGACAATTTTCATCGGATTCCTCCTTATAATAAATTTTAGATCACTTTTCCTGTCCAAGCGCTCATACCGCCTCGGACATTGATAACATCGTAGCCTTTTTTCTTAAGTTTTTTCGCAGCTAGTTTGCTTCGCACACCAGAATGACAAATGACATAAAGTGTTTCTTTTGTCGCAGGTGTATAAGAACCGATTTCGGTTAGAGGGACATTCTTGGCATTTTTGATATGACCTCTGTGAAATTCCGTAGACGTCCGAACATCTAGTAGCTGAATTGGTTCCTTGAGTTTAGCTTCTAACTCTCTGGTAGAAATACTGTCGATTTTTGTAAATAAGTGAAACATAGGCACCTCCAAATATACCCTTATGGGGTATATTAAACCATGAAGTCAATCTTTTGTCAAGCAAGTTGTTTTGACTTGGGAGAGGGCTTGGTTTTGAGAGTTTAGAAAACAGGCTATTCTTGACCTTTCAAAGTCATTTTGATATGATGGGTCCAAAGTAAGTGTGAGGTGATAAGATGGCTAGCGAATACCAGAAAATGATAGCAGGGGAGCCTTACCGTCCGTCGGCCCCAGAGTTACGGGCCTTGGCGCAGGCTTCTCGCCAAAAACAGGCTGCCTTTAACAAGGAAGAAGACCCCTTGAAGGGGGCGGAGATTATCAAGACTTGGTTTGGTTCAACCGGGCAAAATCTTTATATCAATACTCGCTTGATGGTGGACTACGGTGTCAATATCCATCTAGGGGAAAATTTTTATTCTAATTGGAACTTGACCATGCTGGATGTTTGTCCGATTCGCATCGGGAACAACGCCATGCTTGGCCCCAACTGTCAATTTTTAACCCCACTCCATCCACTGGATCCGCATGAACGTAATTCAGGGGTCGAATACGGCAAGCCCATCACCATCGGTGACAATTTCTGGGCTGGAGGTGGCGTCATTGTCCTTCCTGGAGTGACATTAGGAAATAACGTGGTGGCAGGAGCGGGGGCCGTTATCACCAAGTCCTTTGGAGACAATGTTGTCCTAGGTGGCAATCCTGCGCGCGTAATTAAGGAAATCCCTGTGAAAGAAAACTAAAAAGAACAGCCTCGGCTGTTCTTTTTATGAGCTTAATTCTTATAAATTTTTCTTCTTTTTGGCTTTTTTAGTCAAGGAAACATCGCACTGAGAAATCTTGCTTGTCAGGTAGCTTGTCAGTTGGAAATCATCTACTTGAGGATTGAGATCGACTTCGTAGACGGTTTGCAAGGATTCACCAGCATTGCTGGTATCTACTGAGATGAGGTCAGACTCGGTACAAAATTGATCCAGCGCGACCTGGATAGTATCTAGGCGGTCTTCTTTATTGGGAAGTGTGATGGTTAAGAGTCTACGACGTTGGTGATTGCTCTTGCTCTGTTGTTTTTCCAAAAGGAGCCAAATGCCTAGGATAAAGACCGTGAAGAGTACGGCCAAGAGAAGGTATCCTGTCCCTGCCGCCAGACCGATGATCATGGCTAGAAAGATAGCGATCAGCTCTCGAGAGCCACTCGTTGCAGAACGGAAACGAATGAGACTAAAGGTCCCTGCTACTGCAATCGACGTTCCGAGACTGCCATTGACGAGGAAGATAACCAGCGACATTAAACAAGGTAAAAGGGTCAAACTGATGACAAATTCCCGTGTGTAAAGAGTCCGTTGCTTGTAGGCCCAGCTGAGTGCTAGTCCTAGAAAAAGGCTGACGACAAGGGCGAGTAGGAGTTGGAGTGGGTCAGCAGTGGCGGTTGCGTCGTTGAAAATAGAGTTAAAAAGGTTAGACATAAGCGTTACCTACACTTTCTCTGATAGGTTGCGGGGCATAGGCCAGTCCTTGTGATTTATGGTAGGCGCAGGAGTGTTTTGAGAATTTTTGCTCTACCAGCCCATATTTATCAAGGATATCCTGTAGCCATTGCGGTTTGTCACCAGGCGCCTTGATTTCCATGATGACCAGGTCGTCTTCTAAGAGAGGCAGGCCTTCCTTGTCTGCAAATAGGCAGACCTGTTTATCACGATAGATCAGGTTTTGGTCAAGAGTGACACGGATTTTCTGGTAGGGGAATCCTGGTATTTTCTTTTTTTCTTTTAATGAAAAACGGTCATAAGAGATATAGATACGCGGTTTGAGAGCTTTACTGTAGCGTTGACGTAGCTTTTGAACCTCTGCTACCAGAAAGCTATCTTTGATCAGATTTTCTCCCCAACCCTTAGTGATGAGTTGGGTGATGATATTTGACTGGGATAGGACGCGGTGCTTATGACCGACACCGGCATCATCTTTTGACTTGATTTCTAGAAAGACGGGGCTGTCAGCGCTTGGCTGTGCGAGATAGGTCCGCATACGGATTTTTTCCTTCTTATGCTGATCCTGCAAGGAGTCTTGGATGAGCTGAAAATCTTCTGTATCAAAGTAGATATTGGAAATGGTAGAAGTCGGATAGTCGTCTTCGACGAGGTAGTCTTTCAAATCTTCTATTAAATCCTGTAAGTCTGTTTTAGAAACCACGTACTTGGTTTCGATCCGTTCAAAGCTTGTTTCTAGGGGTTTCATAAGCAATTCTCCTTTAGATAAATCATAGATTAAACAAGGTAAACTTGCTTGGAACAAGTCTAGAGGACATTTCTAAAAGTTTTATTAAGCGAAACTTAACTGAAACTGAATTTAAGGAAACTTTCAGAAAAGTTTTA
Organism: Streptococcus oralis; assembly: GCF_021497945.1. NCBI lineage: Bacteria > Bacillati > Bacillota > Bacilli > Lactobacillales > Streptococcaceae > Streptococcus > Streptococcus oralis. The sequence goes on from NZ_CP046524.1 coordinate 82,814, forward strand.
GTTTTGTTTCAGGAATCTTCTGTAGACTGTCTAGCTATATCATACGAAGGAGAGGAAAAAGTATGAAATCAAAAAAATGGACCCTACTCGTAACGAGTTTAACGGCAATGGTGCTGATGGCAGCATGTGCCCAGTCAACAACTACATCCAATACCAATGCAACGACAAATAGTGCAACAACAACTTCAACAAAGACAAACCAATCATCCTATTTTACAGAGAAGGACAATGATACTTCTTATGATGAAAGCACAGCTTCTAAGATTGAGTTATCTGGCTCATCAGCAAACGTCTCTGGAGATGGGGTGACAGTCTCTGAATCAACAGTGACCATCACAAAATCTGGAACCTATGTGATTTCAGGTCAGTCTGACGGAGTGCAGATCAAGATCGAGGCAGATAAGTCGGCAGATGTTCATCTAGTCCTAAAAGGTGCGACCATGACCAATACCAATGCAGCGATATCTGCGACATCAGCTGGCCATGTCTATTTGACTCTAGCAGAGGGAACCACCAACAGTCTCTCTGACTCAAGCTCTAACAGCGACGAAAAAGCAGACGCAGCTCTCTTTTCTAAGGTGGATTTGACCATCAACGGGAAAGGAACTCTCAATGTAGATGGCAAGAAGAACAACGGGATCAAGGCCAATGACACCCTCCACATCACGGGCGGAACCTATAACATCACAGCAGTTGGCGATGCCTTTAATGTCAATGATGAACTCAACATCACTGGTACGACCATGACTATCGATGCCAAGGAAGATGGCGTAAAGGTGGACAATGATGAGGATACTTCAGTCGGAACCATGTACCTATCCAACAACAACATCACCGTTACAGCAGGAGATGATGGCATCCACGCTTCTGGTGATTTGGTTATCGATAGTGGTACCTACACCGTCAAGAATTCGACAGAAGGACTTGAAGGTAAGTCCATCACTATCAACGGTGGGGACATTAGCATCTATTCGACAGATGATGGAGTCAATGCAGCTAATAAAAACGCCCAACAGAGTGAAATTTTCTTCACTATGAACGGTGGGAACCTGACAGTAGAAGTCGGTCAAGGGGACACAGACCCAATCGACTCAAACGGCAATATAACGGTCACAGGCGGAACCATTAAAATGACTGGTCAAACAGGTTTTGACTTTGATGGAACTGCGACCTACACAGGCGGAGACATCTATCTCAACGGTGAAAAACAAACGGAAATCGTCAATTCTATGCCTGGAGGCGGTGGACCAAATGGAGGTCCTCAAGGAAATGGCGGTCCAGCCCCTGGCGGACAAGGATAAACAAAAAATCTCCTTTCTCGAAAGAGAAGGGAGAGTTTTTGTGTTTGAGAGATGGATTGTAGCTAAAACAACTCCCAATTAGGTCTTGAAAATTTCTTAGTCTGTTTCATATAAAAATGAGTAAAATGAATTTCCATCGCTAAGGTCATTAGAGTTGCGATAGCAATGACGATGGTAGGATTGGCTGAGAAAAGTAGAGGAAGAATAGGCCTTTAAAAAGTGGACAGGAAAGACCATTTCGGAGTATCGAGAAGAGATTTAGAAACAGCTCTAAAAGTAATAGCTATCCATTATAAGCATCAGATAATAATGTCTGGTGCTCTATTTTTTAAAGAATTTAGATTTTTTTCTTGACAAGTGAGTGATTACTCACTATAATAGCTTCTGTGATTTAAAAAGTGAGTGCCCACTCACCAAGGAGGAAGTAAATGAAAATATTACTACATTTACAAGATTTAGTAAAATCTTTTGACAATCAAATAGTTCTGAATCATGTCAGCTTTGAATTGCAGACAGGAGAAATTATAGGATTAATTGGTCCGTCTGGTGCTGGTAAATCAACTATGATTAAGACTACGTTAGGAATGGAAAAGGCTGATGGAGGCGTAGCTTTAGTGTTAAATCACACTATGCCCAATCGCTATATTTTAGGAGATATTGGCTATATGGCCCAATCAGATGCTTTATACGAGACCTTGTCAGGCCAAGAAAATCTGGAATTTTTTGGTCAGCTAAAGGGGCTTTCTAAAAAAGACCTGAAGGCGGAAATTGCTTATATAGCTCAAGTAGTAGATCTGACAGACTACTTAAACAAGGCGATATCTGGTTATTCTGGAGGAATGAAACGGCGTTTGTCACTGGCTATCGCGCTTTTAGGAAATCCTCAACTCTTGATTTTGGACGAACCGACAGTTGGAATCGACCCTTCTCTTCGAAAGAAAATCTGGAAAGAATTATTCGCGCTTAGAGACAATGGGGTTGGGATATTAGTTACTACCCATGTTATGGATGAAGCAGAGTTGACGGATAAGGTCGGCTTATTATTAGGCGGAAAAATCATTGCTTTTGATACACCGCAACACTTAAAAGAAAGTTATCAAGTTTCAAGTATTGAAGAAGTATTTTTAAAAGCAGAAGGTGAGTAAAATGAGAACAATAGCGATTGCAAAAAAAGTCATCAAAGAATTACTTCGTGACAAACGAACTCTAGCCCTGATGTTTATAGCACCTGTTTTTATCATGTGGTTGATGAACCTCATGTTTTCAGCTAGTACAACCGTGAATGTCAAGTTAGCGACACAAGATCTACCAACTGGTTTGGTAACGAAAATGGATGAGCTTGATCATGTGGACATCGAGACTTATCAAGACTTAGATCAGGCCAAAGAAGCGCTAGCAAATGAAAAAGTCGATGCTGTGATTTCTTATAAAGACGGTGAGTATCAGGTCGACTACGCAAATACAGATGCCTCCAAGACATCTATGATACGACAAGTGTTACGAACAAGTATCGCCAGTGAAGGCACCGATCAGTTACTATCTCGTGTCAAACAAGCTCTTCCACAATTGGACTCGGACGCAAAAACACCAGAAATCAAGGAGTCTTATCAGTATGGAGATGAAAATACAAGCTTCTTTACCAGTATGATTCCGGTTTTGATAGGTTTTGTAGTTTTCTTCTTTGTCTTTTTGATTTCAGGTATGGCGCTTTTGAAAGAGCGCACCAGTGGAACACTAGAACGTTTGTTAGCAACACCAGTGAAACGATCTGAAATCGTCTATGGCTATATGTTGTCTTACGGTATTATTGCGATTTTTCAAACGGCAGTTGTCGTCTTAGCAGCAATTTGGCTACTAGATGTAGAAGTTGTAGGAAGTATTTTAAATGTTATAATAGTTAATGTGGTACTGGCTCTTGTAGCACTAGCTTTTGGAATTCTCTTGTCTACTCTAGCAAAATCAGAATTCCAAATGATGCAATTTATTCCTCTCGTGATTATGCCCCAACTTTTTTTCTCAGGAATTATTCCATTGTCATCCATGGGAGAATGGGCTCCAACTGTGGGGAAATTTTTGCCATTAACCTATTCTGGTGATGCAATAAGCCAGATTATTCTTTACGGACACAATCTTAGTGATATTTTGCCAAATCTTTTTGTTTTAATGATTTTCTTGATCATTTTAACAATTCTCAATATTGTTGGATTGCGTCGTTATCGTAAAGTTTAGAAATCAACATAAATAATGCTAAAAAGGTGTGAAGATTAGATGGATAAGACTGTTTTTGAATCGTTTGAAGATTACTTAGAAGAAGCGAATTACCCTCAAGGAAAGAAAAAAATCATGCAGGCAGCAGTGGATCTCATATCAACCAAGAGTTACCATGGGACCTCAACTCTTCACATAGCTGAGCGTGCTGGACTAAGCCAGGCAACTTTGTTTAAGTATTTTAAGACGAAGGATGATCTACTGACGGCTATTTTACATCCTGTAGTCCCAGGCATTTTCGGTAGTTTTTTTGAGGAACTCTTAGCTTTTGAAACGACAGAAGAGAGGGTTCGTTATCTCGTCCACAATCGTATGAGCTATCTCAAAAAAAATCGTGCTTTGATGAAAATCATTCTGCAGGAGAGTTTTTCAAATAAAAAACTAAAAAATGAACAGATTTTTATCTGGAATGCTATTCAAGATAAACTTCGAGTACTTCATAAGGAATTGCTGGCAGATCCACGTGTAAATCCAGAGTTAACGAGTCCTCAAATGGTTCGTATTTGTGTTGGTCCATTGTTGGCTTACTTCGCTCAGCTTTATATCGTTAGCGATAATGGAGAAATAAAAGAGGAAGACTTAGACTTATTAGAAAAACAGATTTTAGGTGGTTTGTGGAAATAGAGTAGACCTAGACAAAATGGAGGCTAGATTCTATTGGTTTGGCTTCTTGTACAAGATAATATAAAAGGGTATACATTACCTGATGCAGATTCGTGCTTTTTTATTATTGAATTTGGTATTTTGGTGATAGTCCTCAATCACTTTACTAAAACAGAAACCGACCTCTCCAGCAGTGCAACGATTTCTTAAATGTATGGAAGAGGAGTTTTCTGGCTTGCTAAAGACAACTCCTTGACACTCCGTCAGCTTTTGATACAATAGTACAAAATTAGAGGAGGTGGGCTATGATTCAGAAACATGCGATTCCCATTTTGGAGTTTGATGACAATCCCCAGGCGGTCCTTATGCCAACACATGAGGGGCTAGATTTAAAGTTGCCAAAGAAGTGTATCTATGCATTTTTGGAGGAGGAGATTGACCGCTACGCTCAGGAAGTAGGGGCGGATTGTGTTGGTGAGTTCGTTTCGGCCACCAAGACTTATCCAGTCTACGTCCTCGACTACAAGGGCGAGGAGATCTGTCTGGCTCAGGCGCCCGTGGGCTCTGCCCCAGCGGCCCAGTTTATGGATTGGTTGATTGGCTATGGTGTGGAGCAAATCATTTCCACTGGAACCTGTGGCGTCCTAGCCGATATAGAGGAAAATGCCTTTCTCGTCCCTGTTCGCGCTTTGCGAGATGAGGGGACCAGCTACCACTATGTAGCGCCTTCTCGTTATATGGAGGTGCAGATTGAGGCTATCTCTGCCATTGAGCAAATTTTGGAGCAAAGAGACATTCCTTACGAGGAAGTTATGACCTGGACGACAGATGGTTTTTACCGAGAGACGGCCGAAAAGGTTGCTTATCGTAAGGAAGAAGGCTGTGCTGTTGTGGAGATGGAGTGCTCTGCTCTTGCGGCAGTTGCCCAACTACGTGGTGTTGTCTGGGGGGAATTGCTCTTTACCGCAGATTCCTTGGCAGATCTGGACAACTACGACAGTCGTGACTGGGGCTCAGATGCTTTTGATAAGGCACTCGAACTCTGTCTTGCTATTGTGCACCACATGTGAGTATTCTGACTGTTTTTATGGTAGAATGTAGCTATGTTATTCAAATCTTTTTTGGAAAAAATAAATACGACTCTGGCTCGGTTATCACCAGCCCGTCGCATCTTTTTAAGTTTTGCCCTAGTGATCTTCTTGGGTTCTCTCCTTTTAAGCCTTCCCTTTGTGCAAGCAGCAACGTCACAAGCGACCTACTTTGACCATCTCTTTACGACGGTGTCCATGGTCTGTGTGACAGGGCTCTTCACCCAGCCGGTGGCTTCGACTTATAATATCTGGGGCCAGTTGATCTGTATGATTTTGATCCAGATTGGTGGTTTGGGGCTCATGACCTTTATCGGAATCTTTTATATCCAAGGCAAGCAAAAGCTCAGCCTTCGTGGTCGTGAGACTATTCAAGAAAGTTTCAGTTATGGAGAAACCCAGTCTCTAAAGGACTTCATCCGCTCAATCTTTCTGACGACTTTTCTGGTGGAAGGAATTGGTGCCTTTCTCTTGAGTTTCCGCTTTATTCCTGAATTTGGCTGGGGACGAGGGATTTTAACCTCTATCTTTTTGGCTATTTCAGCTTTCTGCAATGCTGGATTTGATAATTTTGGTAGTACGAGTTTGGTAGCCTTTCAAACGGATCCCTTGATCAATCTAGTGATTGCAGGTTTGATTATCACGGGTGGGCTAGGATTTATGGTCTGGTTTGATTTAGCGACCCAGTTTGGAAAAAGGAAAAAACGCCGCCTACGTTTCCATACCAAGTTGGTTCTCCTTTTAACGGCGGGAATTTTGCTCTTTGGAACCGTATCGACTCTCTTAATTGAGTGGAACAATCCTGGGACGATTGGAAATCTCAGCGCTCCAGAGAAACTGCTAGTTAGTTTCTTCCAGACCGTCAGCATGAGAACGGCTGGTTTTGCTTCCATTGACTACACCCAGGCTCGACCAGTTACCTTACTGATCTACATCTTGCAGATGTTTCTGGGCGGGGCACCTGGAGGGACAGCAGGGGGGCTCAAGATTACGACCTTTTTTGTCTTGTTGGTCTTTGCCCGTAGCGAACTATTGGGCTTGCCTCATGCCAATGTGGCTCGGAGGACCATTGAACCCCGAACCGTGCAAAAATCTTTCAGTGTCTTTATTATCTTCTTGCTGACCTTCTTGCTGGGCTTGATCCTACTAGGGATAACAGCAGAAGGAAATCCGCGCTTTATCTACCTCATGTTTGAGACCATTTCAGCCCTTGCGACAGTTGGGGTGACGGCAAATTTAACGCCGGAGCTAGGCAAGATAGCCCTCAGCATCGTTATGTTGTTGATGTTTATCGGTCGTATTGGTCCCTTGACACTACTGGTCAGTGTAGCAGAATACCAGCCAGACAAGAAAGATACGATTCACTATATGAAAGCAGATATCACCATTGGGTAAGAAAGGAAGAACGATGTCAGATCGGACAATTGGAATTTTAGGCTTGGGAATTTTTGGGAGCAGTGTTTTGGCTGCCCTAGCCAAGCATGACATGAATATCATTGCTATTGATGACCACGAGGAACGCATTAATCAATTTGAACCCGTGCTGGCCCGTGGGGTAGTTGGGGATATCACGGATGAAGAACTCCTTCTATCAGCGGGGATTGACACCTGTGATACCGTAGTTGTCGCAACGGGTGAAAATCTGGAGTCCAGTGTTCTCGCGGTTATGCACTGTAAGAGTCTAGGAGTGCCGACCGTCATTGCCAAGGTCAAAAGCCATACAGCTAAAAAGGTGTTGGAAAAAATTGGTGCAGACGCAGTCATTTCACCAGAGTTTGAGATGGGGCGCTCATTGGCGCAGACCATCCTCTTTCATAACAGCGTAGACGTCTTTCAGCTGGACAAGAATGTATCGATTGTCGAGATGAAAATCCCTCAATCGTGGGTAGGTAAAAGTCTCAGTCAGTTAGATCTACGTGGGCGATACAATCTCAATGTACTAGGTTTTCGTGCCTACGAAAACGCTCCTCTGGATGTCCAATTCGGACCTAATGACCTCTTGCAGGCAGATACCTATATCATGGCCGTCATTAATAACCAACATTTGGACACCCTGGCTGAACTGAGTGAGTAGGAGAGGTCTGAGATTAACCTCAATTTGAAATAAAGGCGTAAAATCCCTTTACAAATCTAGCTTTTCATGGTACAATAGCCTTTGTGTGAAATAGCAGCAGGAAAGCATGAAGCTCGTCAACAGGTGTCTTATGACAAGTAACCTTGGCTGTTTAGGCGAAGGGCATCTGCACGAATCAGGGCTTTCTAAGTGACTATTTCCACCGAAATATTATTTATATCAGGAGGACATACACATGTCACGTTATACAGGACCATCTTGGAAACAAGCTCGTCGCCTTGGCCTTTCACTTACAGGTACAGGTAAAGAATTGGCACGTCGTAACTACGTACCAGGACAACACGGACCAAACAACCGTTCTAAATTGTCAGAATACGGTTTGCAATTGGCTGAAAAACAAAAACTTCGCTTCACTTACGGTGTAGGTGAAAAACAATTCCGTAACTTGTTCGTACAAGCTACAAAAATCAAAGGTGGAATCCTAGGTTTCAACTTCATGCTTCTTTTGGAACGCCGTTTGGATAACGTTGTTTACCGTCTTGGCCTTGCGACTACTCGTCGTCAAGCTCGTCAATTCGTAAACCACGGTCACATCCTTGTTGACGGAAAACGCGTTGATATCCCATCATACCGTGTAACTCCAGGTCAAGTGATCTCAGTTCGTGAAAAATCATTGAAAGTTCCAGCAATCCTTGAAGCAGTAGAAGCTACTCTTGGACGTCCAGCATTCGTATCATTCGACGCTGAAAAATTGGAAGGTTCATTGACTCGCTTGCCAGAACGCGACGAAATCAACCCAGAAATCAACGAAGCACTTGTCGTTGAATTCTACAACAAAATGCTTTAAGATAAGACTTTATATTGTAAGAAGCCTACAAGAGTGGGCTTTTTGCTTTGTCTCAAAAGGTTGATTTCTGGGTTTGCTTAGTATTTGGGGAATCATTTTTACTCAGGAAGAATGTTTCGAGTTTTAGTGTAAAGAAATCAACTCTTTTAGGCGACTTTTCCGCCCTCATTTTCTGCTTTTGTGCTAAAATAGATTTATAAATTTAAGATAAGGGATGTTTATGAAATCAGGGAATGGATTTTTGAAAGGCTGCCTCTATTTCTGGGGAGGTTTGATTCTACTGGGACTCTTGGCTGAGTACGCTGTCCCCTTGGCAATCTGTAGTCTAATTGGTATTGGTGCTTATGTACTCTATCGACGCAGGGGTAATAATCGTTCAGTAGAAGATCAGATTGAACTTTTAAAAGCGCGGATTCGCCAAGCTGATAAAGATATCCAGCAGTTAGAGGGGACCCTGTCTGAAAAAGGACCAGCGGTCTATAAAAGTCGAGCCAGTCAGGTGTTGCTTGAACTGAGTGAGATTCATCAAGAAGCCAATCAGTTTAAATCTTATATTGGTGATTCTGTTTATGGTCGAATTGATAAGAAGGTTCGCTCAGTAAGGGCAACTATCAATGTTCAGCTAGAGCGTCTGGAAAGAGACAGTCAGATAGATATTGAGAATATGGAACCTGAGGAAGTGGCGCCAGAATTGGCTCAGACACTCGCCAATATTGCGCGTGACCATCAGGAAATTATAAATAAAATCGAGGCTTCTGATTTTGGAGACAAGGAAGAATTGGCGACCATTCATAATTTAAAGATGGAAAAATTTCAGACCGTTTTAGAGGGTTATTTGAAGATTAAGGTAAATCCTAAGAACTATAATCGATCTGAGGAACGCTTGGAACAAGCTAGAGTAGCTATCGAACAATTTGACCTTGAGCTAGACCAAGTTTTGAGAGAACTAAATGAAACAGATATGCGCGATTTTGATATTAGCCTGCGTATCTTAGGAAAAGATCGCAAAGAATAGGGTAGAAAAAAGGAGTAACCATGACAGAATTTAATTTTGATATTGATCAGATTGCCAGTAATACAGTGGCTAAAGTGGACAAAACCACTGAAATCATCGGGACCAACACAGGTTCAGTCCAGACCATCACCTTTCTTGAAAAGCTAAGTCCTGAACAGCAAGAGAGAATCAAGGCGCGTGTCCCTCAGCTGGTGGATCAGTTTGTCACAGACCAAAATGCTCTCTTGGACTTTGGTCAATCAGCGGTGGAAGATGTCAATGGTACGGTTAACCGTATCTTGACCGAGCAGAAGAAACTGCAAATTCCACAGGTGGATGATTTGTTGAAAAATACCAACCGCGAACTCCAAGGTTTTGTAACCAAGTACAAGAATGCTGAAATTGCAGAATTGGAAGAAAAGCCAAACTTTTTGCAAAAATTGTTTAAAAAGAGCCAAAATAGTCTACAAGAATTTTATTTTGACTCAAAAACAGTGGAGCAAAAACTAGATGGTATGGCTGCAGCAGTGGTCAAGCAAGAAGATGTGCTTGCTCGAAATATTGTTTCTGCTGAGATGTTGATTGAGGACAATACCAAATCCATTGAAAATCTAGTGGGAGTTATTTCCTTTATCGAAGCCAGCCAGACAGAAGCTGGGAATCGCGCTGCAGAATTGAAGGCTCAAGTTGATCAATTAGATGCAACAACGGTAGAATACCAGATGAAGTCCCAAGAATTAGCTCGTATGGCTGAAGTGGTCAATACACTGGAACAACAACATACAGAGTATGTCAGCCGCCTTTACGTAGCTTGGACGACGACTCCACAGATGCGCAATCTTGTCAAAGTTTCGTCAGATATGCGTCAAAAATTGGGCATGCTTCGCCGCAATACCATTCCAACAATGAAACTCTCGATTGCCCAACTTGGTATTTTGCAACAATCAATCAAATCAGGGGTCGTAGCGGACGCCATCTCCAATGCCAATAATGCAGCCCTTCAGATGTTAGCTGAAACCAGCAAGGAAGTGATACCGCAGATGGAACAGATTGCCCAAAGTCCAACAGTCGCCGTCGAATCTGTCACCAAGCTGGCTGAAAGTCTTGTTGCTCAAAACCAAGGCATTGTCGCAGCGATTGAGTTGGGACGTCAGAAACGTGCCCAACTAGAGACAACGATCGTCAAATCTGCAGAAATGATCAACGATTCTGTCAAACTCCGCGATGAGAAAATCGTCCAAGCCCTTCTAGACCAAGGAAAGGCTGCGCAGAAAGAAGTACAAGAATAAGAAGAAACTCGACTTGCTATTTGACTTGCATTTTCAAAGTTGACGCCTATAGGGTTAATCTAGTCAAGAAAATCTTATAAGATTATAAAATTTTTAAGAAATTAGCAGTAAGTATTGCCAAAAAACTCATCGGAAGTCATTCATTTTAAGGTTACGAGGGAGAAGATTGGATATGGCGATAGATAAATTGATTTATTTAGCTATTTTGTCAGTGGTGGGAGTCTTTGTTTTCAGAAAGATGATTAATCCATCCAGGGGACCGAGATATCACTTGAAAACAATCCTTTTTGCGATGGGGGTCAAAGAAATACCAAAGACAACAGAGCTTGGCGGACACATGTTTACATCAAAGGCCAAAAGAAAATGGATTCTGCCTTGGGAATTTGATGTATGGGAGCAGGTTGATCTGTTTGAGAATGGGATTGTTTTGAAAAGGTATAAAAAAGAAAAATCCATATTTTTTCATGAATTATATGCTATTGAGCCTCTACTGCTTCATTCCCTTTTTGTAAAAGGGAAATACTTTGGCTACGTGTTCGAGTGTAAAGACAAAAGTAATTTCATCTTAAATAGTCGAGATCTATGTGATTTGGATATCTTTATCAATGAACTCTGCTCGCTATTCCCATCAGAAAAAGGGGAGGCGGTTGTCATGGATGTTGATAAAAAATCAGAAATTTAGCAAATGCAACAATTATTATTTGAAAACGATAAAAAATAGGCAAGAGAATTTATTCTCTTGCCTATTTTGCATATCCAAATCAGTTACTTAGTTCAAAAAAGGTAGTGAAAAAGGTAGTGATTCGAATGATTTATATTGCAATGTACTGAAATTAACAAAAAGAAAAAACGCTTAAAATAAGCGTTTTTCTTATGTATTGATTCGTAATGAATGCTTATTTAACTTCTGTAAACACAACGTGTTTGCGAAGTTTTGGTGAGTATTTCTTCAATTGAAGACGGTCTGGAGTGTTACGTTTGTTTTTAGAAGTAAGGTACAAGCGTTCACCAGATTCTTTGTGTTCAAGTGTAATATTTACGCGCATGGTATCTCCCTTCTATTATTCAGCTGATGCAGCTTTAGCGATTTTACGTCCTTTGTAGTATCCTTTAAGTGATACACGGTGAGAACGTGAGTAATCTCCAGTAGTTTCGTCAAAGTTTACAGATGGAGCTGTTACTTTGTAGTGTGTACGACGTTTGTTTTTCTTCGCTTTTGAAGTGCGACGTGCAGGTACTGCCATTTTGATTTCTCCTTTAGGTATTTAAATTCGATTCAATCTACTGATTTTCATCAACCATACTAGGATAACACATTTTTTTTGTAAAGTAAAGTTACTTGACAAAAAAAGATGAAAAAATTCTCCCGTCCGACCCAGCAGACAGGAGAAGGTGTTAAATATCAATCTCAAATGGTTCGTCAATGGTTTCTGATACGTATTTTCCGTCTTTCTTCCGTTGCTTGACACATTCTGTGAGGAGATATTCGATTTGCCCATTGACTGAACGAAAGTCGTCTTCTGCCCATGATGCGAGTGCAGCGTATAACTTTGTTGAGAGTCGAAGGGGAATCTGCTTTTTTTTAGCTTCAGCCATCTTTAGTAAAGACTTCCTGCGTTGACAATTGGTTGTGCATCATGATTGCCACAGAGAACGACTAAGAGATTTGAAACCATGGCAGCTTTTCGTTCTTCGTCAAGCTCTACCAATTCTCCTTCATTGAGACGTTCTAGTGCCATTTCAACCATTCCTACAGCACCATCTACAATCATCTTACGTGCATCAATAATAGCTGATGCTTGTTGACGTTGAAGCATAACAGCTGCAATTTCTGGTGCATAAGCTAGATAAGTGATACGTGCTTCAAGGATTTCCAAGCCGGCATCTTCTACGCGACTTTGGATTTCTTCACGAATACGGTTAGCTACAATTTCGCTAGAGCCACGGAGACTTCCTTCATCTGCTTGCCCGTCACCCGTAGTATCCACATTAGGAGACACATCGTAAGGATAGATGCGGACAATATTACGAAGGGCGCTATCACACTGCAAAGAGAGATATTCCTTGTAGTTATCAACGTTGAAGACTGCCTTAGCGGTATCGACAACTCTCCAAGTTACCGCGATACCGATTTCTACGGGATTTCCTAGACAATCATTGATTTTTTGGCGAGAATTACTCAAGGTCATAACCTTGAGGGAAATCTGTTTCTTGCCAATTTCAAGGTTTACATCATTGCCATTTGATGATTTCATTCCTGAAAAAGGAGATTTTGTGCTAACATCACCACTTTGACCAAGTCGAGTGTGGTTTGCAGGGTTGACTGCTATGCTAAAAGGATTGACAAAATAAAAACCAGGTTCTTTGATGGTACCTGTATAATTACCAAAGAGGGTCAAAACCAGAGCTTCCTGAGGTTTGACAACTTTTAAACCAGCATGAGCTAGAACTGAAATTAAGATTAATAAAAGACCGATAATAATTCCGAAAATGTTTTCTGAACCAGCACCCATTATAAATACAAAAACACCAAGTACGAGTGCTAACTCAATTAGAATCAATGCGAATACACCATTTGGTTTTGAATTGATGAGCTTTTCAGTCATAAGAATGACCTCCTGTTTCATGATATCTAAATGATATCACTTTAATTTATAAAGTCAAGAAATAAATGTAACATTTTTAAAGAAAATATTACTGTATGGAATTTTCTGAAAATTCAAGAATTTTATTCTGTTCTTCATGCGGAAATTGTGCTATAATGGTAAAAACTGAAATGGGAGGGATAAGATGACTGAATTAGATAAACGTCACCGCAGTAGCATTTATGACAGCATGGTTAAATCACCAAACCGTGCTATGCTTCGTGCGACTGGCATGACAGATAAGGACTTTGAAACACCGATTGTGGGGGTGATTTCGACTTGGGCGGAAAATACACCATGTAACATCCACTTGCATGATTTCGGGAAATTGGCTAAAGAAGGTGTCAAATCTGCAGGTGCTTGGCCTGTTCAGTTTGGAACCATTACCGTAGCGGACGGGATTGCTATGGGAACGCCTGGTATGCGTTTCTCTCTAACATCTCGTGATATCATTGCGGACTCAATCGAGGCGGCAATGGGCGGTCATAACGTCGATGCCTTTGTCGCTATCGGTGGATGTGACAAGAACATGCCTGGTTCCATGATTGCCATTGCCAACATGAATATCCCAGCTATTTTTGCCTATGGGGGAACCATTGCACCTGGAAACCTTGATGGCAAAGACATCGATTTGGTTTCTGTATTTGAAGGGATCGGAAAATGGAACCACGGTGACATGACAGCTGAGGACGTGAAACGTCTCGAATGTAATGCCTGCCCTGGCCCTGGTGGCTGTGGTGGTATGTATACAGCTAATACCATGGCGACTGCTATCGAAGTTCTCGGTATGAGTTTGCCAGGATCTTCATCTCACCCAGCTGAATCAGCTGATAAGAAAGAAGATATCGAAGCAGCAGGACGTGCTGTTGTTAAGATGTTGGAGCTCGGTCTCAAACCTTCAGATATCTTGACTCGTGAAGCTTTTGAAGATGCCATTACAGTAACTATGGCACTCGGTGGTTCTACAAATGCCACTCTTCACTTGCTTGCTATAGCCCATGCTGCTAATGTTGACTTGTCACTTGAAGACTTCAATACGATCCAAGAACGTGTGCCTCACTTGGCCGACTTGAAACCATCTGGTCAGTATGTCTTCCAAGACCTCTATGAAGTCGGTGGGGTTCCAGCGGTTATGAAATATCTCTTGGCGAATGGCTTCCTTCACGGAGACCGTATCACATGTACTGGTAAGACAGTTGCTGAAAACTTGGCTGACTTTGCAGATCTTACTCCAGGTCAAAAAGTCATCATGCCACTGGAAAATCCAAAACGTGCAGACGGACCATTGATTATCTTGAACGGGAACCTTGCTCCTGATGGTGCGGTTGCCAAGGTATCAGGTGTTAAAGTGCGTCGTCACGTTGGACCAGCTAAGGTCTTTGACTCAGAAGAAGATGCTATCCAAGCTGTCTTGTCAGATGAAATCGTTGATGGCGACGTTGTCGTTGTTCGTTTTGTTGGACCTAAGGGTGGTCCTGGTATGCCTGAGATGCTGTCACTTTCATCCATGATTGTTGGTAAAGGTCAAGGAGACAAGGTTGCCCTCTTGACAGACGGACGCTTCTCTGGTGGTACTTATGGTCTGGTTGTTGGACATATCGCTCCTGAAGCTCAGGATGGTGGACCGATTGCCTACCTCCGTACAGGTGATATCGTTACAGTTGACCAAGATACCAAAGAAATTTCCATGGCCGTATCGGAAGAAGAACTTGAAAAACGCAAGGCAGAAACAACCTTGCCACCACTTTACAGCCGTGGTGTCCTCGGTAAATATGCCCACATCGTATCATCTGCTTCTCGTGGAGCCGTGACAGACTTCTGGAATATGGACAAGTCAGGTAAAAAATAAACTCATACTCTTCGAAAATCTCTTTAAACCACGTCAACGTCGCCTTGCCGTACTCAAGTACAGCCTGCGGCTAGTTTCCTAGTTTGCTCTTTGATTTTCATTGAGTATCAAAAAGCAAGCCATCTTCGGCTTGCTTCTTTTCATCTTCAAAAGTGATTTGCCTCATTAACGGGGTGGCAGTCCAAGGGCAATACGTCCGTAGCGACTGATTCGTGTGATCTTCCAGGCAGGCGACCAGGTAACTTCAACCTTGACATCTTCGATACCCTCGATTTGTTTCAGACCGGCCACGATTTCGATAGGCAGGCTTTCGGCGCAATCGCAGGCAGTGTCGGTAAAGGTCATGACAATCTTGCAGATACCTGTTTCATCTAGATTGATTTCATAAATCAAGCCCAGATTGTAAACATCCAATTCCACATCTGTATCAAAAACCTTCTCTAGTTTTTCGATAATTTGGTCTTGTAAGGCCAAAGCGCGGTCATTGATTTTGATATCGTCTCTCATAACAGTCCCTCCACCTGATAAATATCCTCTATTTTCTCATAATTCTGACAATTTGGCAAGTTTTTGATGAATTTTCTGAAAAATATGATAAAATGAAGAAAATACTCAATCAAGGGGAAATCTATGGAGCAGATTGGAAAAGTCTTTAGACAATTACGAGAGTCAAGAAATATCTCGCTGAGACAAGCAACTGGGGGACAATTTTCGCCGTCCATGTTGTCCCGATTTGAAACAGGTCAGAGTGAACTTTCGGTGGGAAAGTTTCTGTTTGCCCTAGAAAATATATCTGCGAGTGTAGAGGAAATCCTCTTTCTGGCGAGAGGTTTTCAGTATGATACAGATTCTGAGTTGAGAAAAGAAATCACAGATATCTTGAATCCAAAGAACATAGCACCTCTCGAGGACTTGTATCGTAAGGAGTATCAAAAGCATGCCGATTCTCAAAATAAACAGAAACATATTCTAAATGCCATTATGATCAAGTCTTATATGAAGAGCATGGATGAAACGGTAGAGTTAACAGCAGAGGAAGGAAAAGTCCTTCATGATTACCTGTTTTCCACCGAGATTTGGGGAATCTATGAACTCAATTTGTTCTCAGTTAGTTCCCCACTCTTATCTGTTCCTCTTTTTACTAGATATGTACGAGAAATGGTCCGAAAATCTGATTTTCTAACGGAAATGAAGGGAAATCGGAACCTATTTCACACCATGCTACTGAATGGTTTTTTAGCCAGCATTGAGTGTGAAGAATTTACCAATGCCTATTATTTTAAACGTGTTATCGAAGAGCATTTCTACAAGGAAAACGAGACCTATTTCCGAATTGTTTATTTGTGGGCGGAAGGTCTCCTTGATAGCAAGCAAGGTAGAGTTAAGGAGGGTCAGAAAAAGATGGAAGATGCTGTCCATATTTTTGAGATGCTTGGCTGTAACAAATCTGCCGAATACTATAGAAAAACGACCGATTGTTGAATATCTGCAAACCAAGAAAAAAATTTGAAATTTGAAGCGATAGAACTCTTGCCCTCTCTCAGGTCATTACAAAAGTTCTATCGTTTTTTCTTATTTTGTGTGTTGCATATATTCAAAAGTTCTCCATCTCAAATTTCTAAGTGCTATACTATAGTCATACTTCATATAGGGATTAGAACAAGAAGGGAGATTACCTATGAAACTATTGTTTAGAAATCCAGCTTATAGAATTTTGACTTTGTCACGATTCTTCAATGCTTTTGGTGCTTCGATTTTTAACCTGGTATTTATCGTCTATGCATCGACCTTGCCACAAGCCTCTTTTGCTGTTGCTATGGCGAATATTGTCATGATTCTTCCGACTCTCTTTACAGTTTTTGTAGGGATTCGGGCAGATTACACGAGGGACAAGGTCAAATGGATGACCTATAGCGGTTTGTTTCAGGCTCTTCTCTTTTTCCTAGCAGCTTTGGTACTTGGTCAAGCCAGTCTCTTTGCCTTTTCCAGCCTGTGTTTGATTAATGTCATCAGTGATGTGATCAGTGATTTTGCAGGTGGTTTGCGCATGCCTCTTATTAAGGAAAAAGTGGCTGAAAATGATCTGATGGAGGCTTATTCTTTTTCCCAGTTTATCACCTATATTTCAGCTATTGGTGGTCAAGCTTTCGGAGTCTGGCTCTTAGGTCTATCGGTCAATAATTTTTCTCTCGTTGCGGGAATCAATGCCTGCTTTTTCCTAGTATCAGCCTTTATTCTCTTTTTAGGAAAAAGCAAATTGAGTCTGTCAATGTCATCTGCTGATGGTGAAAAACTAAAAAATGAGAAGCTTTCTATCAAAGACCAGTTCCTAACAATTTACCGAAATTTACGTCTCGTTTTTCTTAAAGGTGGACAGAAAAACTTTGGTTTCATGATCTTTGCTGTCTTGCTTATTAATGCCTTGGGTGGGGCTTTAGGAAGCATCTATAACATCTTCTTTTTGAGCCATTCTCTCTTGAATTTTTCTTACACAGAGGCACTATTTATCAATCAATTCTGTGTTTTAGTAGCAATCATAATCAGTAGCCTTACGGGCAATGATTATTTTGGGAAGCAGTCTTTGCCTAGATTGATGATGTGGGCGACCGTAGGACTCAGTCTAATTGGTCTAGCTAATGTATTCAATCAAGTCGTACTTGGTTTACTATTTCTCTTTTCAACTCTGTATGTGTCTGGTAAAGTTCAACCAAAGATTAGTGCCATGCTCATGAAAAATCTAGCTCCAGATGTTCTAGCTCGTACCAGTAATTTTTTAGGTTTATTGTTTACCTTATCAGTACCTCTTGGTACAGCCTGTTTTTCACTTGTAGCCGTATGGAGTATGCAGTTGACTTGGATGCTATTTGTTGGTCTTTCCTTGCTAGCTATTCTTTTGACAGTTATTAATCTCAAAAATGATATTTGAATCCTAATTTTATTCATACTGTTTTAATCCCTCTATTTATGGTAAAATAAGACTATTAAGTTTAAAGAGGATTCCCTATGAAATTACAAAAACCAAAAGGAACGCAGGATATTTTACCTGCTGAGTCTGCCAAGTGGCAGTATGTTGAGGGCTTTGCCCGTGAAATTTTCAAGCGCTATAACTATGCGGAAGTGCGCACGCCTATTTTTGAGCATTACGAGGTCATCAGTCGCTCTGTCGGAGATACAACGGATATTGTAACCAAGGAAATGTACGATTTCTATGACAAGGGTGATCGTCATATCACCCTTCGTCCAGAAGGAACTGCGCCCGTTGTCCGCTCTTATGTGGAAAATAAACTCTTCGCCCCAGAAGTGCAAAAGCCAAGTAAGTTCTACTACATGGGCCCAATGTTCCGTTATGAGCGTCCACAAGCAGGGCGTTTGCGTCAGTTCCACCAGATTGGTGTCGAGTGCTTTGGCTCTAGCAATCCAGCTACCGATGTGGAAACCATCGCTATGGCAGCTCATTTCTTGAAAGAAATCGGCATTCAAGGTGTCAAACTGCATCTTAACACTCTTGGAAATCCTGAGAGCCGTGCGGCTTATCGTCAGGCCTTGATCGACTATTTGACACCGCTCAAGGAGACCTTGTCGAAGGATAGCCAACGTCGTTTGGAGGAAAATCCTCTCCGTGTTTTAGACTCTAAGGAAAAAGAAGACAAGGAGGCAGTGGAGAATGCGCCGTCTATTTTGGACTTCCTTGATGAAGAAAGCCAGGCCCACTTTAATGCTGTGCGTCAGATGTTGGAAACTCTCGGAGTAGACTATATCATCGATACCAATATGGTACGTGGTTTGGACTACTACAACCACACGATTTTCGAGTTTATCACTGAGATCGAGGGCAATGACTTGACCGTCTGTGCAGGTGGTCGCTACGATGGTTTGGTTGCCTACTTTGGTGGTCCTGAAACTGCTGGATTTGGATTTGGCCTTGGTGTAGAGCGCCTGCTTCTCATCCTTGAAAAGCAAGGTGTGGCCCTCCCTATCGAAAACGCTCTAGATGTTTATATCGCAGTCTTGGGTGAAGGAGCAAATGTCCAGGCCTTGGAATTGGTACAAGCCCTTCGTCAGCAAGGTTTCAAAGCAGAGCGTGATTACCTCAACCGAAAGCTCAAAGCTCAGTTTAAGTCAGCCGATATCTTTGCTGCTAAGACCCTCATCACCCTAGGAGAGAGCGAAGTCGAAAGCGGACAAGTGACGGTTAAGAACAACCAAACACGAGAAGAAGTGCAAGTGTCACTTGATGCTATCAGCCAAAACTTCTCAGAAATCTTTGAAAAATTAGGCTTTTAATGACAGATAAACTGGTCAGGATCTCATTCCTGACCTTTTTCTTTTGCAAAATGACAAAAATCGTAAACTTTTTGACAAATATTATTGTCAAAAAGAAAAAGATATGTTACAATGTAAGCAAGTTAAGAGTAAAGGAGAAAGGAATGCTAAAAAATCGTCTAAAAGAGCTTCGGGCTCGCGATGGCCTCAACCAAACCGAACTAGCCAAGTTAGCAGGAGTTTCCAGACAGACCATTAGCCTACTAGAACGGGACGAATACACCCCGTCCATTGTGATCGCCCTGAAGATTTCACAGATATTCAATGAACCAGTCGAGTCGGTATTTCGCTTGGAGGAGGACGAGTGATGAACAAGTATAAAGTAATCTATTATGTAGTTGCCATAGCTCTATTAGTCAGTGTGTTTCTACTGATTGGGATGGACCTAGGCTGGTTTAATCTGTATCAAAGTGACCGATTCGTTTGGATTTACTTTGCTCTCATCCCAGTAATTGAATGGATTGAAAAGAAATCAAAAAATCTAACAAGCGAAAAAGGAGAATGAATATGAAAAAGTTTTTAGCAGATTTTCAAGTAGATACGGAACACAAGGAACTTGCAGGTGTCTGTGCGGGTTTAGGAAATTATTTTAACATCCAGACCAATGCCATTCGTTTAGTGCTGGTTTTGTTGTTTCTTTCTTCGACTGAATTTGGGATTTTGACAGTCACTCTGTATGCCTATCTTGCCGGTTGGCTAAGTAAAGAGCCTTTGGGGGTTAGTGAGACAAAAGCAAGAAACCAAGCTATTCTCTTGTTTACTGTTTGTTTGATTTTAGTATCACTTGGTTCAGAGGGATTGACATCTATTTTTGAATCAGGTAAAGTGCTTGGTCAGTGGTTGGTTGGATTGGTTTAGAGAAAGGATAAATATGAAAAAGAAACATTTATTAATTTTGTTGGGGAGTTTACTGTTAGGTGTTTTATTGGGAATGATCGGTACTGGCTTTGCTGATCTTCGTTCAGGAATTTCTCAAGATCAAGTACTGTTTGTTTTGGATACCTTCTTTTTCTGGCTTGGGATTATTTCAACAATTTTAGCTCTTTATTTTACCAGAATGAGTCGTAAAGCCTACAATAACTACCAAAGAGAAGAAGACGATGAACAAAGTGAACAAGACTATATTAGGATGTATCGTTTCTTAGATTATGGTACAGTGGCTAACAGTACTTTGCTAGTTAGTATGTTATTCAGCTTAGTTACCATGTTTCCTGAGTTTAGATTATCTTTATCTCCTTTTCTCTTAACCATACTTGTAATTTTTGTGGGTAGCTACTGCTTCAACACGACTAGCTTGATCCGTAATTATAAACTTTCTATCATGGCAACCCCTAAGGAAATGTTAGAACTCCTAAATACTTATGATGAGGGAGAAAAACAAGCAGAAATGGAAGAGGCTTATTTAATTTTGTTCAAGATTAATCAGACGATCTTGCCAGCTATCTACATTCTCTTGATGGTTTTATCACTGGTGTTAGGTGAAGTACAGTTGATTGCTTTAATTATAGCGGTTGCTATTCACATTTATATTAACCTTGCACAATTAAGAAAAACAAAACGTTACTTTAAGTAAAAGGAGTTCCTATGATTCGTGTTGAAAATGTAAGCAAAAGTTTTGGAAGCAAGAAAGCTCTGCATCAGATTTCTTTTGAGATTCAAGAGGGTGAAATTTTTGGCTTCCTAGGGCCCTCAGGTTCAGGTAAAACAACTATGATCAATGTTCTGACGGGGCAGTTAGCTGCAGATCAGGGTGAGACCGTTCTTCTAGGAAAGTCCTCTCGAAATTTGACTTCAAATGATTTGGAACAAATCGGGATTGTTAGTGATAGCAGTGGCTTTTATGAAAAGATGAGCCTCTATAAAAATCTGCTCATTTATGCAAAATTATACGGTCTTAAAGCTTCTAGAGTAGATACAGTGCTTGATCAAGTTGGGTTATCAGATGCCAAAAATCTTATCGCGGAAAAACTATCTACAGGTATGAAACAGCGAATGTTCTTGGCTCGTGCTCTTCTAAATGCCCCTAAAATCCTCTTTCTAGATGAGCCGACAAGTGGTCTTGATCCTACCACTTCAAAATCGATTCATGCTCTTTTACAGGAACTGAAGCAGGCTGGTACAACGATCTTTTTAACAACCCACGATATGAATGAAGCAACCTTGCTTTGCGATCGACTCTCTCTTTTAAATAAGGGGAACTTGATTGAGTATGGTAGCCCACAAGAGATTATCCAGAAATACCATGTGGATAAAAAGGTCCGTTTACGCTACCAAGATGGACGCGAGCAAGTGATTCCTTTTGAAGAATTGCCCCATTTGAATACGACAAATCTAATAGCTGTTCATTCTTGTGAACCGACTTTAGAAGAAATCTTTATTAGATTGACAGGAGAAAAGTTAGATGTTTAGAAAATTAAATGCCCTTCTTTGGTTAAGGTTACAAGTTCTTATTAGCAATTCAACCTTGTTAGCGACATTATTGATGCCTTTTGGACTGACTGTTCTATATAATGAGTTCTTAAACAAGAGTGGAGAATTAAGTATGTTTCTCCTTTCTATGAGTTTGACGATGGTCTTGAGTATGGGAAGTGGTTATATGGTATCGATTATGATGGCAGAAGATAAGGAAAAGCGCAATCTTAAATCACTCATACTAAGTGGAGTGACAGCAACAGAATATACTTTCAGTATGCTCGTTCTCCCTTTGTTGATTATGTTGCTTGGAATGATTTTACTACCAATCTATCTTAAAGTAGATGTATCAGGTTACTTATTTGCCTATGTTATCTATTTGATCCTAGCAACTATTAGTATTATTTTTCTCAACCTTCTAATCGGTGCGGTGTCAGATACTCAGTCTAAAGCGCAAGTCTATAGTCTCTTCCCTATGTTAATCGTCTCATTTTTACCTATGATTGCTTCTCAAAATGATATGGTTCAAAAAGTGGTGGATTACTCGTTCATCGGTCCTATTGCAAATCTTTTAAATAAAAAAGGTGGGGAAATATCTTTTTCTAATATTGGTATGTTACTTGTCTGGGTAGTTGTGTTAGGAATAGCAAACCTCTTCGTATTGAAAAATAGTTATAAAGGAAAGTAGGAGGCCCATATGAACTTACTTAAAAATCTTGGCTGGTTTATTCTAGCTGTTCTATCCTTTTTCTTTGGTTATGGTCTGGTTCAGAGTATGGCGTTATCAGCTCTTGGACTAGGGGCTTCAATCTTTGGAGTCTTACCACTTTATATCGCTCTGTCAGGGGCCTATGTTTATGGAGTTTACAAGTGGTATCAGACAGAAAAGGTTAGCATCCAGACGACTGCTTTTAATCGTTTCATTTGGTTGCCAACCTTGGTTTTGCTGGTGGCTATTGCAGCCCAGTTCTTTTTGCCAGATGATCCGTCGGCCAATCAACAGATTGTATCACAATTGACACTAGCTCAGCCTGTCTTTGGTTTCTTTATGGTGGTGGTCTTTGCTCCTCTGACGGAAGAACTCATCTTTAGAGGGATGTTGGCGCGCTATCTCTTTCCTAAACAGAATAACAGCAAACAGACAGCTCTGTTTCTCCTCGTATCGAGTGTGCTCTTTGCCTTGATTCATTTTCCAGGGACTTTGCAACAGTTTTTAGTTTATGCTAGTCTGGGATTGAGTTTGGGTCTGGCTTATGTGAGCCGAAAAGGTCTTCTTTACAGCATTTCTTTACACGCTTTGAATAATTTAATCGGCTTTTTGATGATACTCATGCTATAATAGAGTCAGGAGGTCACATGAAACGAGTAATTTTATTAGCAGTGATACAGGCGGTCGTTCTCTTCTTTATCATCGGGGCACTTGCCTATGCCTTTAAAGGCGATTTCTTTTACAACTATCTAGCAGTTGTCTTTGCGCCTATTGCAGGTGTCTTGCGTTTTGCTTCGGCTTATGCGACGGAGATTGTTCTACCTAAAAAGGCAGCTGAGATTGCTGAAAAGCGTAAAAAAGGTTAAGAATCATAATCAGAGAATCCGATAATGTTTTCATCGGATTTTTTGTCTGTTCGTTTTGATTTCTAAAGACAATCAAACTTTTCTGATGATTTTCATGAAGAGCCTGCGCTTTTATGGTAAAATAGTAACAGAATAAAAGAGGAGAGAAACAATGAAACGTAGTATGTATGCTGGTCGTGTTCGTGAGGAACACATCGGACAAGAAATTACCTTGAAAGGATGGGTTGGCCGTCGTCGTGACTTGGGTGGTTTGATCTTTATCGACCTTCGTGACCGTGAAGGGATCATGCAGTTGGTTATCAACCCTGAAAAAGTTTCTGCAGAGGTTATGGCAACAGCTGAAAGTCTTCGTAGCGAATTTGTCATCGAGGTGACTGGACAAGTTGCTGCGCGTGAGCAAGCCAATGATAAATTGCCGACTGGTGCGGTTGAGTTGAACGTGACAGCTTTGACAGTGCTGAATACAGCTAAAACAACGCCATTTGAGATTAAGGATGGGATTGAGGCCAATGACGATACACGTTTGCGTTACCGTTACCTTGACCTTCGTCGTCCAGAAATGCTAGAAAACCTTAAGCTTCGTGCCAAGGTGACTCACTCTATCCGCAACTACTTGGATGAGTTGGAGTTTATCGATGTGGAGACGCCATTCCTTTCTAAGTCAACACCAGAAGGGGCGCGTGACTATTTGGTGCCATCTCGTGTCAATAAAGGGCATTTCTACGCTCTTCCTCAGAGCCCGCAGATTACCAAACAGCTCTTGATGAATGCTGGTTTTGATCGTTATTACCAAATCGTTAAATGTTTCCGTGACGAGGACTTGCGTGGAGACCGTCAGCCTGAGTTTACCCAGGTCGACTTGGAAACGTCATTCCTTAGTGAGCAAGAAATCCAAGATATCACAGAAGGCTTGATTGCGCGGGTGATGAAAGAAACAAAAGGCATCGAAGTGACGCTTCCATTTCCTCGTATGAAGTACGATGATGCTATGGCCCTTTATGGTTCTGACAAGCCAGATACGCGTTTTGACATGTTGCTTCAGGACCTGACAGAAGTTGTCAAGGGTGTTGATTTTAAAGTCTTCTCAGAAGCACCTGCTGTTAAAACCATTGTCGTCAAAGGGGCTGCGGACAAGTACTCACGTAAAGACATCGACAAGATGACCGAAGTAGCCAAACAGTACGGTGCCAAAGGTCTTGCTTGGGTCAAGGTAGTTGATGGAGAATTAAACGGACCGGTTGCCAAGTTCTTGACTGGGATCCAAGCAGACTTGACTGCAGCGCTTGGTCTTGAAGACAAGGATTTGGTTCTCTTTGTGGCGGATACGCTTGAAGTGGCGAATGCAACCCTTGGTGCCCTTCGTGGTCGTATTGCTAAAGAGCTTGGCTTGATTGATAGCGATAAATTCAACTTCCTTTGGATTGTTGACTGGCCGATGTTTGAATGGTCTGAAGAAGAAGACCGCTACATGAGCGCCCACCATCCATTTACCCTTCCACAGGAAGAAACAGCTCACGAATTAGAAGGTGATTTGGCTAAGGTTCGTGCCATTGCTTACGATATCGTCTTGAACGGTTATGAGCTTGGCGGTGGTAGCCTTCGTATCAACCAAAAAGACCTTCAAGAACGCATGTTCAAGGCTCTTGGTTTCTCAGCCGAAGAAGCAAATGACCAGTTTGGCTTCCTTCTTGAAGCCATGGATTATGGTTTCCCACCTCACGGTGGCTTGGCTATCGGTCTTGACCGTTTTGTGATGCTCTTAGCAGGAGAAGAGAATATCCGTGAAGTCATTGCCTTTCCTAAGAACAATAAGGCAACCGACCCAATGACACAAGCTCCATCAACAGTCGCTCTCAAACAACTAGAGGAACTCAGCTTACAAGTAGAAGAAGATGAAACAAGCAAAACGAATTAAGCGGTGGCGCTATTATCTGCGCCGCTTTGCTTATCAGATAAAAATCTTACGAGTTTTACAAAGTATCTCTCGGGAAAAATATGATGAGAAAATCTCGGCTTCTCTGGTCTATGGCTTTTTGTCAGCAGTAGCAGTCAATTTCTTTTTTCAACCAGGACACGTTTACTCTAGTGGTGCGACAGGTTTGGCACAAATTATCTCCAGTTTAAGTACTCATTGGTTTGGTTTCCATCTACCTGTATCCGCAACCTTTTATGCCATTAATATCCCACTGATGATTTTGGCTTGGTATCAGATTGGACATAAGTTTACGGTCTTTACCTTTATCACGGTATCCATGAGTTCCCTCTTTATCCAGCTTGTGCCCGTTGTGACGCTGACAGAGGATCCCATCATCAATGCTCTTTTTGGGGGTGTTGTCATGGGCTTGGGAATCGGCTTTGCTTTGCGCAATAGTATTTCCAGTGGAGGTACAGATATTGTCAGCCTCACCATTCGCAAGAAAACGGGGAAAAATGTCGGTAGTATTTCTTTCTTGGTCAATGGGACCATCATGTTGATTGCTGGGTTGACCTTTGGTTGGAAATACGCCCTCTACTCCATGATTACTATTTTTGTATCCAGTCGTGTGACAGATGCAGTCTTTACCAAGCAAAAACGGATGCAGGCCATGATTGTGACCAGTAATCCTGACAAGGTAATCGAAAAAATCCATAAAAAATTGCACCGCGGAGCAACCATGATCAACGATGCAGAAGGAACCTATAATCATGAGAGAAAAGCAGTCTTGATTACGGTTATCACTCGAGCAGAGTTTAATGATTTTAAACACATCATGAAACAAGTCGATCCGACAGCCTTCGTCTCTGTATCTGAAAATGTCCACATCCTAGGACGATTCGTAGAAACGGACAATTAGACATGCAAAAACCAGCTTTGGAGCTGGTTTTTATTTTTCGATAATTTTGTGGGCGATCAACTGACGGTAACAAATCTGTCTATTATTTTTCGCGTCATTGATAATCTGCAAAATCGTTTCAAATGATGTTCGTCCAAGTTCAAGACTATTGATGTCAACATAGGCTACTAGGTCGAGTCGAGGATTGACAGAGTCAAAACTCAAGACGGGAACATTTAACTGATGCTTACTGATGTAGTCGCAAACCCCTTCAGCTAGAAGGCTGTCGGTTGTGATGATGGCATCAATCTGCGGATCATGTTTGAAGAGGCGCTTACTAAATTGATACCCCTTTTCTTCTAGAAATTCATTTGCAAAGTAGGTCAGGTTCGTATCAATCGAAAGTTGGTGTTGTTTGAGTGCCAATTCGTAACCTTTTAGACGGTCTTGTGTAACGAAAAGTTTTTTGGTTCCTCCGATAAAGGCGATTCTGCTGCAGCCCTTTTTGATGAAATACTCAGTTGCATCAAAACCGGCTTGGACATTATCATTGTCAACAAGTGGGATAAAGGGGGAGAGAGATTTTCCGAGGATGAGGAAAGGAAACTGTTCCTCCGCTACGAGCTTCACTAGTGGATCTTCTTCCTGAGCGTAGAGGAAGATTAGACCATCGACACGTTTCCCATAGACCATTTGAGAAATGGCATTGAGACGCTCCTTCTCATCTTTACCAGTCGCAATCTGAATAGCATAGTGGTTTTCAGATGCGACTTGGGCGATCCCTCGTAGGACAGATGGGAAGAAAGGATTTTGGTAGAAGGCATCTGAGTCGTCAGGCAATACCAAACCGATAACTTGAGTATAGCTGCTAACTAGACTACGAGCATTGAGATTGGGATGGTAGTTGAGTTCCTTCATAGCCTTGCGAACTCGTTTTTTGGTTTCATCACTAATCGTAGATTTGTTTTGAATAACGCGGGTTACGGTTGAAGGTGAGACACCTGCAGCCTTGGCCACATCTTTAATCGTAACGGGCATAAAAATCTCCTATTTATGATAATCTGGATCACGGAAATGTGTCTTGTAAAAAATAGTGACCAGGTACAGAACAAAAAGAATGTTTTGCACAGTGATAAGGGTTGTCATATTTTGGCCAAAAAGTCCCAAAACAAGCGTAATCAAAGTTGGCAATCCTAAACAGTTCAAGATAAAATGGTAGCACTCTTTAAAGCTCCTAAATGAAAAGAGGCGTGATTTTTTGGTGATATAAAGGAGAAGACTAGCTCCAAGAGAGACAATGAAGAAATTCAATCCAAAGAGGAAGCTAGCACCAAGGACGAGAAAGAGACTGATATAGACACGGTTCTGTTGGTACCAGTCTTTAGAAATAGCCTGGGTTAAAGCTTCCTTACTCTGGAAACTCTCCGTTTGAATGGCGTGGTAGCGAATGCGGGTCAGTTCCTTGCTTTCCTTGCTGATGATGAGTTCTTCAGTATCAAAATGAAGTTGCAAATCCTTTGGCAACTCCTTACTTGGACTTGGACCAATCAGAAGAGAAGCTTGCTGATTTTTAGTCCCAGAATAGCTCAGTTTTCCATCTACTATCTGCGCATTCTCTGACAAGTCCATGATTACTTCATCTGTCAGGGGTGTGTAGACATTATCGATAAACGTATCCAGTGGATACGTTTCCTGTGAGCTGTTTTGAATGGCAATTGGAATCATGGACAAGCTGATGAGGAAAATGCTAGTAAAGAGGAGTTGAAACCAGTTGAGTCCGAAACGTTTTGACAGGGGCTTACGAAATCCCCAGATACTAGTAAAATACGAGAATGGATATGGAAGCATAGGCATCTTTCTAAAAGTGTTTTCTATATGAGTATTATTATATAGAGAAATGTACTTTATTTCAAGCCTAGTAGATAAATTGCTTATTGAAAAGCTGATTTTGCTACTATTTGCGGTCTTTTGTCTAATCTTTTAACTTTAGAAATAAGATCCAAAATGAAAAAAGGGTGGCGGGGATAGATTATCCCTTGTCGCCACCACTTGTAAGTCCTGAAACAAAGTTCTTTTGTAGGAAGAAGAAGAGAATACAGATTGGAAGGGCGATGAGGATAGCACCTGCTGAGAAGTAGGCGATCTTCATGTTTTTCACATTGCTAACGAAGGTTTGGAGACCGACGGCAACAGTAAAGTATTCTTTCTCACGAAGCAAGAAACTAGAGAGGATATAATCCCCGAAAGGTCCCATGAAGGCCCAGAGAGCTTGTACAGCCACCATTGGGCGAACAAGAGGGAGAACAATTTGCCAGAAGCGACGGAAGTGTCCTGCACCATCTAGTTTCGCAGATTCGTCAAGAGACATTGGCACGGTGTCGAAGTAACCTTTCATCAACCAAGCGTTCATTGGGATACCACCACCGACATATAGGAAGATGAGGAACCAGCTATGGTTAAGGGCGTTCAACATAAGGGCCATAACGAAGAAGGCTGTCAAAGCGGCCATAGTTGGCACCATTTGGATGATCAAGAAGAAGACCAAACTTTGTTTACGAGCCAAGAAGTTGTAACGGCTGTAGGCGTAACCAGCAAGTACGATGATACTTGTTTGAACAGCCATTGTAATCAAAGCGATAATCAAAGTGTTGAGGTACCAAGTGCCGTACAAGGTTTCAGTGAAGAGCCCTTGGAAGTTGGCAAAGCTAAAGTCGACATTAGCATCTAGTTTAAAAGCTACGACGTTACCAGTCTTGAAGGCTGACATAATAGTAATCAAAAGTGGATAGATAATCACGATTGAAAGACCAATCAAGTAGAGGTAAGTGAGGGTTTGAGTCAGTCTACGTTTGAGTTTGATTGAGTTATTCATCTTAGACGTCCTCCATATCAAATGCGTGTAGTTTCTTGAATGCGATCATAGAGATAGAGATGACAATGATAGAGATGATCAAGGTAACAGCTGCCGCCATAGAGTATTGAGGAGATGTACCTGTTGTCAAACGATAAATCCATGAGATCAAGATATCAGTTGAACCGGCTCCACCACCAACGCTACCAGGACCTCCGCCGTTGAAGAGGTACATGATAGAGAAGTTGTTAAAGTTGAAGGTGTATTGGCTGATCAATGTTGGTGCTGCAACAGCCAAAATCATAGGGAAAGTGATGTTGCGGAATTTTTGCCAAGCATTGGCACCATCGATATAAGCCGCTTCGTAGAGGTCGTTAGGAATTGACTGCAAGATACCCAAAGTCAAAACGTAGATGTATGGGAATCCTAGCCAACCTTGCATCATAATCAAGGCAATCTTGGTCCAAGTTGGGTCTGTTTTCCAAGGGATAAGAGCACCGTCAAGGAAAGGAAGAACCTTAGCCAAGATAGGCAATACTTGAGTGTTGATCGCTCCGACACTATCGTTAAACATGTTTGAGAATGTCAAGATAGTGATGAAGGCTGGAACAGCCCAAGGAAGAAGGAAAATAACACCAAAGATACGTTTTCCTTTGATAAATGGTTGGTTAGCAATGATAGCGGTGAAGATACCAATCACAATCTGCAAAGTAGAAGCAGACAAGGCCCAGATGATGGTCCAAGAAAGAACCGCACCGAAGGCTGAACGGAAGGTACTTAAACTCCAGATGTTTGTAAAGTTAGTCAAACCAACCCAGTCCAACAATTTGTTTGGTGGCAAGTGTTGGAAGTCATAGTTGGTAAAGGCAATCATCAAGGTTACGATAACTGGGAAGATAATCGCAAATGTCATAGCGACGTAAGATGGGATGATCAAGAGGTAAGGGAAACCATTCTCATAAATACCTTTGATCATATCTTTAAAAGTACGTGGGACAGGAATTCCATTGTTAATACGTTTTGCGATTGTATGTGCATCTTTAATATTTGAGAAATAAAAGAGCACATAAACGACTACAAAGATTAAATGGAAGGCACCACGAATCAGCATAAAGAGGGAATTATCACGACCTGGCTTGTCACCAAGAGTGATCAAATTGTGCAATTCAGGGGCTGCAAGTGCTAGGAAATAAAGAACAAATACGATAGTGACACCAAGGAAGATAAAACCTTTGGCCTTTTGTTTATTGTAAATCTGTCCTAACCCAGGAATCACTGAAAGCAAGGCTGCTTTGCTAGGTTGTTGGTTTTCCATGAATACTCCTTTCATAGGATACGAGATTGAAGTTTGTCTCCAATTACTAGATAGGCAACTGCAATCATTCGTAAATTTATAAAATCAAAGGGGGATCTGTATTCTCCCCCCTTGTAACGAATTCAATTATTCACCAAATTTTTGTTTGATTGTTTCTTTGATCAATGTTACAGCATCGTTAGCAGCTGTCTTAGCATCTTTTTTACCACTTACAGCGTCAAAGAGCATTGTTTTAGCTGGATCCCAAACTGCTGACATTTGAGAAATGTTTGGCATTGGTTGAGCGTTCTTGAACTGTTTGATAACAGCTGTTGTCAACTCATCGTTTTTACCTTCAGCGTATGAACGAGCTTCAGTGTTAGCTGGGATTTCGTTAGTTGCATCGTAGAATGCTTTTTGTTGTTCAGTTGAAACAAGGAAGTCTACAAATTTTTGTGCAGCTTCAAGGTTCTTAGTGCTTGATGGGATGATCCAAGCTTTACCACCACCGAATGGTGTGTATTCTTTACCATTTGGAAGAGTTGGAATAGTAGCAACACCGTAGTTTACTTTAGCATCTTTGAATGCTTGAGCTTTCCAAGGACCGTCGATGATAGCAGCTGTTTTACCTTCTTGGAATTGAGTTTGGATCAAGTTTGCAGCACCTTCAGTATCTTGCATACCTTTAGGCCATTTTTCGTACCAAGATTTAGCGTAGTTGATACCTGTGATAGAACCGTCGTTTGCAAGACCGATGTCTTTAGCGTCTTTACCGTTTTGTCCGAATACGTAACCACCGTTACCAGCAAGAAGTCCGTATGCGTAGTAGAAGTTTGTCCAGTCAGCTAGGAATGCAGTAGTTTTGCCATCTTCACCAGCGAAAGCGTATTTGCTGTCTTTAGCAAGTTCTTCTAATTCAGCAAAAGTTTTTGGAGCTTCTTTTAGCAAGTCTTTGTTGTAGTACATAACAAGTGACTCAATAACGGCAGGAGCACCGTAAACTTTACCGTCAGCAGCTGTTACAAGAGATTTAGTCTTATCATCTGTTTTTGCACCATCGCTCAAAGTAACTTCTGAAAGTTGTCCGTCAGTACCAAGGCTACCTACGCGGTCGTATGGTGCCATCATAACGTCAGCAGCTTGACCTGATTGGTTGTCAAGAGAAAGTTTGTCAAGTCCACCAAGTTGGTCACCTGATTTGATGTTAACTTTTGTACCTGATTCTTTTTCATAAGCTGCAGCAACTTTTTCAGCGTAGGCTTTGTATTGGTCTTCAACGTAGAAAGTGATTTCTTTTGCTTCAGATGAGCTAGTATCAGCTGCTTTATCAGCAGTTTTGCTTCCGCAAGCTACCAAAAGTAAGCTAGCAAGAGTAGTAGTTCCGAGCACAGCAGCGCTCTTCATGAATTTAGATGACATAGTGTATTCCTCCTAAAGAATAACAAAAATAATTTAATGAGAAAACGCAAACGTTTTCTTTTACGAACTTAGTATAGCACAAATAGAAAACGGTTGCAAGCTTTTTTAGAAAAATTTTTAAAAAAATTTTAAGGTTTCAAACATTTGTTAAAGCCCATATATAGGAAAGAACTTAAAATGTTTGTTTTTTTTGAATTGAAAATATATTAGGAAAACGATTGCGTAAATTCGGCTCGGTTTTTCAGAAAATAGAGCAGATATTGGGAATGAATTATCTTAAATCAGAAAATCTTTAAAATTT
Organism: Streptococcus oralis; assembly: GCF_021497945.1. NCBI lineage: Bacteria > Bacillati > Bacillota > Bacilli > Lactobacillales > Streptococcaceae > Streptococcus > Streptococcus oralis. Next base: position 114,760 of record NZ_CP046524.1, read on the forward strand.
TTTCGCTTATTTCATAAAATATCAGTGGCAACAAGTTTTGTTTGATTAAAATAATTCAAAAAAATTTTTTAAAAACGCTTGCATTTGTTTTTGAAATGCGTTATACTTAAATTAACGCAAACGTTTGCGCCTTAATTGCGCAACGTTTTATAACAAACACATGAGGTGCTATTATGAAAAAACGTCAAAGTGGTGTGTTGATGCACATCTCTTCTCTGCCAGGAGCATACGGGATTGGATCATTTGGCCAGACTGCCTATGATTTCGTTGATTTCTTGGTTCGTACGAAGCAACGTTACTGGCAAATCCTCCCTCTTGGGACAACAAGCTATGGAGATTCTCCATACCAATCATTCTCAGCCTTTGCTGGAAATACGCATTTTATCGACCTTGATATCTTGGTAGAGCAAGGCTTGCTCGAAGCCAGTGATCTTAAAGGTGTTGACTTTGGTAGCGATGCATCTGAAGTTGACTATGCGAAGATTTATTATGCACGTCGTCCGCTTTTAGAAAAAGCAGTCAAACGCTTCTTGGAAGTGGGTGATGTCAAAGATTTTGAGAAGTTTGCTAAAGACAACCAATCATGGCTCGAACTCTTCGCAGAATATATGGCTATCAAAGAGCATTTTGACAATCTTGCTTGGACAGAATGGCCAGATGCAGATGCTCGTGCTCGTAAAGCTTCAGCACTTGAAAGCTACCGTGAGAAATTGGCAGACAAGTTGGTTTACCACCGTGTGACTCAATACTTCTTCTTCCAACAATGGTTGAAATTGAAAGCTTACGCTAACGATAACCACATCGAAATCGTTGGGGACATGCCTATCTACGTAGCAGAAGATTCAAGCGACATGTGGGCAAATCCACATCTCTTCAAGACAGATGCCAATGGTAAAGCAACTTGCATTGCAGGATGCCCACCAGATGAGTTTTCTGCAACTGGTCAACTTTGGGGGAACCCAATCTATGACTGGGAAGCAATGGACAAAGACGGTTACAAATGGTGGATTGAACGCTTGCGTGAAAGCTTCAAAATCTACGATATCGTTCGTATCGATCACTTCCGCGGTTTCGAATCTTACTGGGAAATTCCTGCTGGTTCCGATACAGCAGCACCTGGTAAATGGGTGAAAGGTCCAGGGTACAAACTCTTCGCAGCCGTTAAGGAAGAGCTTGGTGAGCTAAACATCATCGCAGAAGACCTTGGTTTCATGACAGATGAAGTCATCGAGTTGCGTGAACGTACTGGCTTCCCAGGAATGAAGATTCTTCAATTCGCCTTCAATCCAGAAGACGAAAGCATCGATAGCCCACACTTGGCACCTGCCAACTCTGTTATGTACACAGGAACACACGATAACAATACAGTCCTTGGTTGGTACCGTAATGAGATCGATGATCCAACTCGTGAGTATATGGCTCGTTACACGAACCGTAAAGAGTACGAAACAGTGCCACACGCTATGCTTCGCACAGTATTTTCATCAGTGAGCTTTATGGCTATCGCTACCATGCAAGACTTGCTAGAATTGGATGAGGCGGCTCGCATGAACTACCCATCTACTCTTGGTGGAAACTGGTCATGGCGTATGACAGAAGACCAACTCACACCAGCTGCTGAAGAAACTTTGCTTGACTTGACTACAATTTATCGCCGAATTAATGAAAATTTGGTAGAATTAAAGAAATAAGACAATATCAGGAGACACAAAAATGTTACCATTAAAAGAATTTGTACAAAAGCGTTACAATAAAACTATTGCAGAATGTAGCAATGAAGAGCTTTACCTTGCTCTTCTCAACTACAGCAAGTTTGCTAGCAGCCAAAAACCAGTCAACACTGGTAAGAAGAAAGTTTACTACATCTCAGCTGAGTTCTTGATTGGTAAACTCTTGTCAAACAACTTGATCAACCTTGGTCTTTACGACGATGTGAAAAAAGAACTTGCTGATGCCGGTAAAGAGTTGATCGAAATCGAAGAAGTAGAATTGGAACCATCACTTGGTAACGGTGGTTTGGGACGTTTGGCAGCCTGCTTTATCGACTCAATCGCTACACTTGGTTTGAATGGTGACGGCGTTGGTTTGAACTACCACTTCGGTCTTTTCCAACAAGTTCTTAAAAATAACCAACAAGAAACAATTCCAAATGCTTGGTTGACTGAGCAAAACTGGTTGGTACGCTCAAGCCGTAGCTACCAAGTGCCATTCGCACATTTCACATTGACATCTACCCTTTACGATATCGATGTACCTGGTTACAAGACAGCAACAAAGAACCGCTTGCGTTTGTTTGACTTGGATTCAGTTGATTCTTCTATCATCGAAGATGGTATCAACTTTGACAAGACAGATATCGCTCGCAACTTGACTCTCTTCCTTTACCCAGACGATAGCGACAAGCAAGGTGAATTGCTCCGTATCTTCCAACAATACTTCATGGTTTCAAACGGTGCGCAATTGATCATCGATGAAGCAATCGAAAAAGGAAGCAACTTGCATGACCTTGCGGACTACGCAGTTGTACAAATCAACGATACTCACCCATCAATGGTGATCCCTGAATTGATCCGTCTTTTGACTGCGCGTGGTATCGAGCTTGACGAAGCAATCTCTATCGTTCGTAGCATGACTGCCTACACTAACCATACAATCCTTGCTGAAGCCCTTGAAAAATGGCCTCTTGAATTCTTGCAAGAAGTGGTTCCTCACTTGGTACCAATCATCAAAGAATTGGACCGTCGTGTGAAAGCAGAATACAAAGACCCAGCTGTTCAAATCATCGATGAAAACGACCGTGTACACATGGCTCACATGGATATCCACTACGGATACAGTGTTAACGGGGTAGCAGCCCTCCACACTGAAATCTTGAAGAACTCTGAGTTGAAAGCTTTCTACGACATCTACCCAGAAAAATTCAACAACAAAACAAACGGTATCACATTCCGCCGTTGGCTCATGCATGCCAATCCAAGACTGTCTCACTACTTGGATGAGATTATTGGAGAGGGATGGCACCATGAAGCAGATGAGCTTGAAAAACTCTTGTCATACGAAGACAAGGCTGCTGTCAAAGAAAAATTGGAAAGCATCAAGGCTCACAACAAACGTAAATTGGCTCGTCACTTGAAAGATCACCAAGGTGTGGAAATCAATACAAACTCTATCTTTGATATCCAAATCAAACGTCTTCACGAGTACAAACGCCAACAAATGAACGCTTTGTATGTCATCCACAAATACCTTGATATCAAGGCTGGTAACATCCCTGCTCGTCCAATCACAGTCTTCTTTGGTGGTAAAGCAGCTCCTGCCTACACAATCGCCCAAGACATCATTCACTTGATCCTTTGCTTGTCAGAAGTGATTGCAAATGATCCAGAAGTAGCTCCACACTTGCAAGTGGTTATGGTTGAAAACTACAACGTTACTGCAGCAAGCTTCCTTATCCCAGCATGTGATATCTCAGAACAAATCTCACTTGCTTCTAAAGAAGCTTCAGGTACTGGTAACATGAAATTCATGTTGAACGGTGCTTTGACTCTTGGTACTATGGACGGTGCTAACGTGGAAATCGCTGAGTTGGTTGGCGACGAAAACATCTATATCTTTGGTGAAGATTCAGAAACTGTTATCGACCTTTACGCAAAAGCAGCTTACAAATCAAGCGAATTCTATGCTCGTGAAGCTATCAAACCTTTGGTTGACTTCATTGTGAGCGATGCTGTTCTTGCAGTAGGTAAGAAAGAACGCTTGGAACGTCTTTACAACGAATTGATCAACAAAGACTGGTTCATGACTCTCCTAGACTTGGAAGACTACATCAAAGTCAAAGAGCAAATGCTTGCTGACTACGAAGACCGTGATGCATGGTTGGATAAAGTCATCGTTAACATTGCCAAAGCAGGATTCTTCTCATCTGACCGTACAATCGCTCAGTACAACGAAGATATCTGGCACTTGAACTAAGATACAAAATTTATACTAATCACTTTGTAAAAAAAGCGAATTTCAATTGAAATTCGCTTTTTTGAATGATGTGGATTTTAGCCAATCAGGTCTAAAAAGAGATAAATCATAGATACGTTGAAGTTTTAGAAATACTGCTTTTTACTGTATTTCAGTCTCATGATTCTTCGTAGTTGATGGCCTCGTATTTCTTGTATCCGCTTATAATTTGTATTATAATAGCATTGTGGTGAAGAAAGAAGGTGTTTTTATGTGGAAAAAATATTTTTCAAAATATAAATGGACTGATTTATTTTGGATACTATTTGTGGTTTTGTCATCACTCTCGATGGGGAATCGTACTCTTTTTCCACTTACCCATCAAGAAATCTCTTATCATGGGTGCTATTTGGGGATTACACTTGCCTCATTTCACTTATTATTCATTGATAAATTTGTCATTTCGAATCGAAAATAAATGGAGAGGTTAAAATTTTTTCCACTTTTCGGATAGACAGTTGAAAAATCGCGATTTAAACCCACACCTCAAGAAGAGGTGCGGGTTTTTGTCTTATCTGAAAGATTTGTTTACCGTACTTTCCCAACTAGAATCTCTGCTTCAATGGTAATCTCTGTCAGTTGGCTCCAGTCAATCTTGGTATGGTCAACGTGAAAGAGTAAGGGCGTCATGGCAAGCAGGGCTTGGCGTTGCTCAGCCGAGATAGGTTTTGTTAAGGAAGCAATCTGACTAGATTGGATGCTGAAATGTTCCTGGAAATGTTCTTTGATATCTTGGTTGGAATAATCCTTCTTTGTCAGCTGGTCCTGCACCATTTGACGGATTTCTTTGAGGTGATTTTCAGTTGGGATGACCTTGATCAAAATACCGTCTTTGGATAAAACGCGACGGAATTCCCCATAGTTGGCAGGCGAGAAGATATCAAGCAGGATATCCATGCTGGCGTCTTTTATAGGAAGACGAGCCAGGTCGCCGACAAACCAGTTGACCGCCCAGTTTGGTTCGCTCTTGGCAGCGATTTGAACGGAATCTTTTGAAATATCAAAGGCGTAAAAGGTTTTGTCAGAGTGACTTTCTTGGAGTTTACGAGAGTAGAAACCTTCGCCACAACCGATATCCAAGACTGTTTTTGCGGATGGATTAGTTGTTAGTAAGTCCGAGATACCTTCTAAAATAGCCTGATAAAAACCAGCTTCAAGAATTTGCTGGCGGTTTTGGAAGTTTTCCTTGTCGTAGTTGGCAGATTGCTTGATTTGCGGAGCCAAGTTGACATAGCCGAATTTTGCCAGATCAAAAGAATGGCGGTTGCTACACTTGAGGCTAGACTCTACCAAGGCCAGATTTTCTTGGCAGATAGGGCAGGAAAAGGCAGTCGCAGAAGCAAAACGCTGAAGTTTGGGTTTGAGGTTTGTATTCATAGTTTAAGTGTATCAAAAGAGGCAAATGAAAGCAACTTTAGAAATAAGTAGATGGGAGATTCAGTAGAAATAAAACTAATTCTCCAATTTATAGAATAAAATTGCTTTTATATCTAAATTTCTATATAATAATGATAAGGAGGAAATAAGTATGTTAAAAGAAGTATTAACCGTTGCAAAAGTTGCGAAAAAATCATCACTCTTTTTGGGTGGTGTCGCATTTGGTACCCTTGGTTTGAAAATCTTGGCAAGTAAGGAAGCTAAAAAAGGTTATTCTAAAGCTTTGGCTAAGGCTTACAAGTTGAAAGACGGGCTAGATGCATCTGTTTCTGTTGTGAAACAACATGGAGACGATGTCTTGCAAGATGCCAAATATTTGTACGAGCAAGAGAAAAAAGAAGAGCAATTAGATAGCCTTATAGGAGAATAATATGTCTTTTAAAGTGCTACATAGAGGATACCAACATATCCGACTATCATCTTCTTTTTCACTCACCTTGGATATTCAAGACTATCTTCGTTCCTTGGCGAGAGATGAAAAGGGGATTGAGTCTATCCAGTTTTACATGGATCAACAGCACTTTACTCTACGCATAAAAGAAGGCTTTTCTGTATTAGATAATGCAGAAGCCTTTTTAAAAAGAATTGATAAAGGGAAAGTTTCTGAGTTGATGACTCTTCCCATTCGTAGAGAAGAGAGTGCTTATTCTATTGTTTCAGGTGCAGCGATTAAGCGTGTACTTTTTCGTAGTTTTGTGCCGTATCCTATTCGCTATATATGGACTTGTTATCAGGCTTTGGGTTATATTAGAGAAGCCTATCAAACACTAGCGCGTAAGGAACTAACGATGGAAGTCTTGGACTGTTCGGCGATTTTATTGTCCTTGTTTATGAACCAATCCAAGACAGCTAGCAATATCATGTTTATGCTTGATTTGGGGAATCATTTAGATCAGTGGTCTTTGAAAAAAACTGCAACAGATTTAGAACAAAGCCTTCTTGCAAAAGAGAGCGACGTATTCTTAGTACAGGGCGATACGGTTGTTAGTATCAAGAGTTCCGATGTTCAAATAGGAGATGTCTTGGTCCTATCTCAAGGAAATGAAATTCTGTTTGATGGACAAGTAGTTTCAGGTTTAGGTATGGTCAACGAAAGTTCCTTGACGGGAGAGAGTTTTCCAGTTGAAAAAAGAGAGTCTGATTTGGTTTGTGCAAATACAGTATTAGAAACTGGAGAGTTACGCATTCGTGTAACCGATAATCAGATGAACAGCCGGATTTTACAACTGATTGAGTTAATGAAGAAATCTGAAGAAAACAAGAAAACGAAACAACGCTATTTCATCAAGATGGCGGATAAGGTCGTCAAATATAATTTCTTGGGGGCTGGGCTAACTTACCTATTAACAGGTTCTTTTTCTAAGGCTATTTCTTTCCTATTAGTCGATTTCTCCTGCGCTTTGAAAATCTCTACTCCTGTAGCTTATTTGACAGCTATCAAGGAGGGGTTGAACCGTGAAATGGTGATTAAGGATGGGGATGTTCTGGAGAAATATCTGGAAGTTGATACTTTCTTGTTTGATAAGACGGGAACAATCACAACTAGTTATCCTATAGTTGAAAAGGTGTTACCTTTTGGGGACTATAGTGAGGAAGATATTCTCAGAATCAGTGCCTGTCTTGAGGAACACATTTATCATCCTATTGCTAATGCCATCGTCAAGCAAGCTGAGATAGAGGGAATTGAACATGAGGAAATGCATGGGAAACTCCAATATATTGCAAGCAAGGGGATCAAATCTCATATAGATGGCCAACCAGTTCTTATTGGGAATTATGTCTTGATGCAGGATGAGCAGATTCATATCAGTTCAGAACAAAATGCTTTAATTGAAGAGTACAAGAGTCACTACAATCTCTTATTCTTGGCTTATCAGAATGAATTGATTGGAATGTTCTGCATTCATACTCCTTTGAGAAAAGAAGCAAAAGCAGCCTTGGAGAAACTTAAGGCACAAGGGAAAAAATTGATTCTGGCAACAGGGGACACCTTGGTTAGGACAGAGGAATTAGTCAAAGATTTGCCCTTTGATCAGGTCTATACAGACTTGAAACCTGATGGGAAATTTGAGTTAGTAGAGGAACTGCAGAAAGCAGGTCACACGATTTTGATGGTTGGAGATGGATTGAATGACTCAGCGGCTCTAACCCTATCAGATATCGGTGTGGTGATGAATGAGAGTGCAGATATTTCTAAGCAGATGAGCGATATCTTATTGTTAGATAATCGTTTGGATTTCTTCCAAGAGTTGGATTGGCTATCATCATCTTTGCAAACACTCATCAAGAAGAATATTCAAGATACCGTTGTCGTAAATAGTAGTTTGATTGGCTTTGGCTTGTTTAATTGGCTCAGTCCTTCAAACCTCTCTATCCTACATAATCTAACAACCTTACGCATAGTCCTGCGTAGCCTGTCTATTAAGGGATAGGTGGGGACTATTCACAGCAAAAAGGAGTTACCTTTCTCGAGGGTAACTCCTTTGTTTATAGGTAAATGTTTAACAATTTAGTAAGTCAACACAAAGTATTTCTTCTTCCCGCGGCGGATAACAGTGAGTTCGTTTTCTAACTTATCTGCGTCACTCAAGACATAGTCAAGGTCTTGGATACGGTCGCCGTTGACGTAGATAGCTCCGTTTTGGACGTCTTCACGGGCTTGGCGTTTTGAATTCACCACACCAGATGACACGAGGAGTTCCACGATATTGTGGTTTTCGTCTGCTTTTACTTGGTAGTTTGGCACTCCACGAAGTCCTTGTTTGAGTTCTTTGACAGAAAGGTTTTTGATGTTTCCAGCAAAGAGTTGCTCGGTGATGTTAAGGGCTTCTTTGTAAGCTTCTTCTCCGTGAACAAGAGTCACGACTTCACGAGCGAGGACCTTTTGTGCCAAGCGTTCGTGTGGAGCCGCTTCAAACTCTTTGCGGATGTCTTCAATCTCATCGAGTGACAAGAAGGTAAAGATTTTCAAGAAGCGAACAGCGTCAGCATCCATCACGTTCATCCAGAATTGGTACATTTCGTATGGAGAAGTCTTTTCAGGGTTAAGCCAAACTGCGTTTCCTTCTGACTTACCAAATTTCTTACCAGTTGCGTCTGTGATGAGTGGAACAGTGATCACGTGACCAGTCTTGTCAGCCTTACGACGAAGCAATTCGGTACCAGCTGTCATATTTCCCCACTGGTCAGAACCACCGATTTGCAGAGTAACATTGTAGTCTTGGTTAAGGACATAGAAGTCGTACCCTTGCATGATTTGGTAGGCAAACTCAGTGTAAGAAATCCCTGTCTCGATCCGTTTCTTCACAGATTCCTTACTCATCATGTAGTTGACAGTGAAGTATTTTCCGACGTCACGGAGGAAGTCAATGAAGCTGATACTGCCAAACCAGTCGTAGTTGTTGACCATGACAGCCTTATTTTCACCATTTTCAAAGTCAAGAAAACGAGAAAGTTGCCCTTGGATAGACTTGACCCAGCCCTCTACTGTGTCTTTTGTTTGGAGACTACGCTCAGCATCTTTGAAGGACGGATCTCCGATGAGACCTGTAGCACCGCCAACGAGCGCATATGGTTTATGACCTGCTAACTGCAAGCGACGACTGGTCAAGATTGCGACAAGGTGGCCGAGGTGAAGGCTATCAGCAGTTGGATCGTAGCCAGTATAATAAGAAACTTGACCTTCTTCTAGGGCTTTACGCAAAGCTTCTTCATCAGTCGTTTGAAAAATCAAACCACGCTCTTTTAGCTCATCAAAAATGTGCATGTGTCTTTTCTCCTTTATAAAATATTGTTTCTACCTATTGTATCACAAACTCGGACAATAGCCTAGTGGAATAGGGAAGAAAGTGGCTATTTTATTGAAAGTTTCCCTTTTATGGTATAATAGAGAAAGCGAGGACATTCATGAAAGAAAGAATTAATGAATTAAAAACAAAAATGCTGCATTTTTTCCAGCAGCTAATGCAACGAATTGCAAAATGGAAGAAAAGACTAGCAGAAAAACTGGCTAATAAGAAAACCGGTAAAAAGGGGACCTCTTCTGACAAAGTTGGAAGGGCAGGATCTAATTTTGCTAAGGTTTTGAGTGGGTTTAAAATAGTCTTTAACACTCTCTTTATCTTAGGTTTTATCGGTGGACTGTTTGGCGCTGGTGTAGCTATGGGTTATGGAGTCGCTCTATTTGACAAGGCTCAGGTGCCTCAAGCAGAAGAGTTGGTCAAGCAAGTGAAGGATATTGCCTCTATCTCAGAAATCACTTATTCTGACGGCAGTACCATTGCCTCGATCGAGGGTGATTTGTTGCGCACTTCAGTCGCTTCAGATGCTATCTCAGATAACCTTAAGAAAGCCATTGTTGCGACAGAGGACGAGCATTTCAATGAGCACAAGGGAGTTGTGCCTAAGGCCGTTATTCGTGCGACCTTGGGAACCTTTGTCGGTCTAGGCTCGTCTAGTGGTGGTTCGACCTTGACCCAGCAGGTCATCAAGCAACAAGTAGTGGGGGATGCTCCAACTCTAGCTCGTAAGGCTAAAGAGATTATTGATGCTCTTGCTTTAGAAAGGGCCATGGGTAAGGATGAGATTTTGACAACCTACCTTAACATAGCTCCTTTTGGTCGCAATCATAAAGGCCAAAATATTGCAGGTGCCCAGCAGGCTGCAGAAGGAATCTTTGGTGTCAATGCTTCGGATTTAACGGTCCCTCAAGCTGCCTTTATCGCAGGATTGCCACAGAGTCCAATCAGTTATTCTCCTTATGAATCTGATGGTAGCATGAAGAGTGATGAGGACATGGCTTTGGGAATTAAGCGTGCCAAGGATGTCCTCTACAATATGTACCGAACAGGGGCTCTAAGTCAGGAAGACTACGATAAGTACAAAGATTATGACTTTAAGAAAGACTTCCTACCATCAGGTAGTGTTAGTGGTACTTCGCGTGACTATCTCTACTATGCAACCTTGGCAGAAGCAACTGATCGTATGTATGACTACCTCGTCCAACGAGATAATGTTTCTGCGCAAGAATTAAAGAATGAGTCCATTCAGAAATCCTATCGTGATTTAGCCACTAAGGAAATTGAAAATGGTGGATATAAGATTACGACAACTATCAATAAAAATGTTCATGCTGCGATGCAAAATGCGGTTGCGACCTACGGCTATCTGCTAGATGATTCGACAGGCCAGCCTGAGGTGGGGAATGCCCTCATGGACAACCAAACGGGAGCCATTCTTGGCTTTGTTGGTGGCCGTAATTATCAAGAAAATCAGAACAATCACGCTATCGATACCAAACGTTCTCCAGCTTCAACCACTAAGCCTATACTGGCCTATGGTATCGCGATTGACCAAGGTTTGATGGGAAGTGCAAGTATCTTATCAAACTATCCGACAAACTTTTCAAACGGCAATCCCATCATGTATGTCAATAGTCCTGGTACAGCGATGATGACCTTGGGAGAAGCCCTGAACTATTCATGGAACATTCCAGCCTACTGGACTTATCGTACGCTTCGAGAGAAGGGTGTCGATGTCAAGGGCTATATGGAAAAAATGGGTTATGAAATCCCAGAATATGGCATTGAAAGTTTACCGATGGGTGGAGGAATTGAGGTTACAGTTGCCCAGCATACCAACGGTTATCAGACCTTGGCTAATAATGGGGTCTACCACAAGAAGCATATGATTTCCAAGATTGAATCGACGACGGGTCAAGTGATTTATGAGTATAAAAGTCAACCTGTCCAAGTCTATTCAAAAGCGACAGCGACCATCATGCAAAGTCTACTTCGTGATGTCATTTCATCTCGGATTACTACTAGCTTCCAGAATGACCTGGCTTCTATCAATCCAGGCCTAGCTCGTGCTGACTGGATCGGAAAGACTGGTACGACCAATGAAGATGAAAATATGTGGCTCATGCTTTCTACGCCACGCTTGACTCTAGGGGGCTGGTTAGGTCACGATGACAACCGACCGCTAGCCAAAGGAGCAGGCCACTACCGCAATGCCAACTATATGGCCCACTTGGTCAATGCTATCCAGCAAGCCGAACCTGGCATATGGGGAAATGATCGCTTTAATCTTGATCCAAGTGTAACAAAATCTCAAGTCCTCAAATCGACAGGGGAGAAAGCTGGCAAGGTCACAATCAATGGCAAAGAAGTCACCGTTTCAGGTTCTACAGTAACGAGCTATTGGGCTACTAAAGAAGGGGCGCCAGTAACCACTTACCGCTTTGCTATTGGAGGAAGCGATGCCGATTATCAAAATGCTTGGAAGAGCATTTTAGGAAGTTTACCCACTCTTCCTACCCCAACTCTCCCAAGTTCAAGTGGTAGTTCGGAAACAAGCTCATCAACTCGCTCAAATCAATCAAATCGATAGAATAAAAAAGTAGCATGATTCATTCAATAATATTTTTCATGCTACTTTTTTCTTTTTTCATTTCGTGTTACAATAGGAGAATGAATAAGTATCAAAAGAAGATTTTTAAGGGAACTCTATATTCACTGTTGTCAGGTCTAATCTGGGGGATTTGTGGCATTTTAGGAGAATATTTTTTCGCTCATTATCAGGTGTCGTCTGGCTGGATCACTTCCATGCGCTTGCTTTTGGCGGGTAGCTTGGTCTTGTTTTTATCTGCCTTTCAGTTGCGCTTTCAATTATTGGACATTTGGCGAAATAAGAAAAATTATCTGCCTTTTTTAGCCTACGCTATTCTGGGGATTTTTTCTGTGCAGTTTTTCTTCTATCTCTGCGTTGAATATTCCAATGCGACGACAGCAACCATTTTGCAATTTATCAGTCCCGTTTTTATCTTGTTTTATAATCGTATCGTCTATCAAAAGAAGGCTTCCGTCACAGCCATTTTCTATGTTTTGATTGCCATGCTAGGTGTTTTTTTGATGGCTACAAAAGGGGATTTATCCAAGCTATCAATGACACCTCTGGCTTTGGTGACAGGGCTACTCAGTGCTGTAGGGGTCATGTTCAACGTTATCCTGCCTCAGCGTTTTGCACGTGATTATGGTTTTGTGCCAACCGTTGGTTGGGGGATGTTGCTAGCAGGTGTTTTTAGCAATTTTCTTTATCCTGTTCATCAGATTACCTTTCAACTTGATGTGACGAGCCTTTTGATTTGTTTTACTATTGCTGTGTTTGGAACGGCTTTTGCTTTTTTCCTTTCGATGAAGGCTGTGCTACTCGTCTCACCATTAGTTGTGTCAGTTGTGAGTGCCAGTGAACCTTTATCTTCCGCATTGTTAAGTGTGCTATTTCTAGGTATGGTTTTGGATGGTTTTCTAGCTTTGGCTATGATTTTGATTATCGTTCCGATGGTTTTCTTATCAATTGAGGAAACGAAGGAAAGGTAAAATGTTCTGTTCGAGTGCTTAAGGCTTCAAATTTGAGGCCTTTTTTGGTAGAATAGGTATCATTAAAATGAACTAGGAGGCGCCTATGACTGCCACAAAAATGAATGCTCAAGAAATTATCCAATTTATCGCCAATGCCGAAAAGAAAACCAGTGTTAAAGTGACCTTTGAAGGACGACTCGCAACTGCTGTACCAAGCTCTGTTGTCAAATTAGGGAATGTCCTATTTGGAGACTGGAAGGACGTGGCTCCGCTTCTAGATGGTTTGGTAGAAAATCAAGACTATGTTGTTGAGCAAGATGCTCGTAATTCTGCAGTTCCTTTGCTAGACAAACGTGCTATCAATGCTCGTATCGAGCCAGGTGCTATTATCCGTGATCAGGTTGAAATTGGTGACAATGCTGTTATCATGATGGGAGCCGTTATCAATATCGGTGCTGAAATTGGTGCAGGAACCATGATTGACATGGGGGCTATCCTTGGTGGCCGTGCCATCGTTGGGGAAAATAGTCACGTTGGTGCAGGTGCAGTTCTTGCAGGTGTGATTGAGCCAGCGAGCGCTGAACCAGTCCGTGTTGGAGATAATGTTCTTATCGGCGCTAATGCAGTGGTCATCGAAGGAGTTCAAATCGGGAGTGGTTCAGTTGTGGCGGCAGGAGCTATTGTTACACAAGATGTCCCAGAAAACGTGGTGGTAGCAGGTGTTCCAGCTCGTATTATCAAGGAGATTGATGCCCAAACCCAACAAAAAACAGCGCTAGAGGATGCGCTTCGTACCTTGTAATTTGTAAAAGAAAAATAGAGGCGGAACCCTTTTCCAGCCTCTTTCTGCTATATAGGAGGATAGATAAATGTTAGATTTGATTCAGACTAGACGGGATTTGCACCAGATTCCTGAAATTGGCTTGGAGGAGTTCAAAACTCAGGCATATTTGCTGGAAGTGATTGAGAAATTGACTGCGGGTAAGAATTTTGTCCAAGTTCGTACTTGGCAGACAGGGATTTTGGTCTATTTGCAGGGAAGTCAGCCAGAGCGAACCATTGGCTGGCGGACAGATATTGATGGCCTGCCGATCGTCGAACAAACAGGACTGCCTTTCGCTTCTCAACACCAAGGTCGCATGCATGCTTGTGGCCATGATTTTCATATGACCATTGCCTTAGGCTGTCTCGAGCGCGCCCTGGAGGAACAACCCAAGAATAATTTGCTCTTCCTATTTCAGCCTGCTGAAGAAAATGAAGCTGGTGGGATGCTCATGTATGAGGATGGTGCTTTTGGAAATTGGTTGCCAGACCAATTTTATGGTCTCCATGTTCGTCCGGATCTGAAGGTCGGACAGATTGCGACCAACACTCATACACTCTTTGCAGGGACTTGTGAGGTGAAGGTTCGTTTCAAAGGAAAAGGAGGACACGCAGCTTTTCCGCATGAAGCCAATGACGCCTTGGTGGCTGCTAGTTACTTTGTAACCCAAGTACAGTCAGTTGTCAGCCGCAATGTTAATCCCATCGATGGAGCGGTGGTGACCTTTGGCGTTTTTCAAGCTGGAACAACCAACAATGTCATTACAGACACAGCATTTTTACACGGAACCATTCGCGCCTTGACTCAGGACATGAGCCTCTTGGTACAAAAAAGAGTCAAGACAGTCGCAGAAGGGGTTGCAGCAGCCTTTGATATGGAAGTCGAAGTAGAACTCAAGCAAGGAGGCTACCTACCTGTTGAGAACAATCCAGCCTTGGCGCGTGAACTGATGGACTTTTTTGAAGAGAAAGACGGAATCGAGTTGATTGATATCGAGCCTGCTATGACTGGTGAGGACTTTGGTTATCTCCTTTCGAAGGTAGATGGAGTTATGTTCTGGCTAGGTATCGATAGTCCCTACGCCCTTCATCACCCTCAGATGAGTCCTAAGGAAGAAGCCTTAGCCATTGGGGTAGATGCGGTCTCTAGTTTCTTGAAAAAGAAGGCAGCAGAGTAGAGGAATTGACTATGAAAGCTGAACTACGCAAGAAAATTTTGCAAGAAATGAAGACTTTATCTCAGGAGCAAAAACAGGCTATGGATCGAGTTTTAACTGAGGGTTTCTTACAACACCCTTTTTACCAAGAAGCCAAGACCATCGCAACCTATCTCTCCTTCCCTCATGAATTTCAAACGCAGGAACTGATTGAGCAGGCGCTGAAGGACGGCAAGAAGGTTTTGATACCCAAAACCTATCCCAAGGGGCGCATGGAGTTTGTGGTCTATCATCCGCAGCAGTTGGCAAAAACTTCCTTTGGTTTACTGGAACCGCAAGGAGACTTGGAAGTGGTGGAACCGTCTCAGATTGATTTAATTCATGTTCCGGGCTTGGCTTTTACAACAGAGGGCTATCGGATTGGATATGGTGGAGGATACTACGACCGCTATCTAGAACATTTTGCTGGGCATACCATGAGTACAATCTATCCTTGTCAAGTTCAGGAGTTTAACTCGGAAAACCATGATATTCCCGTCCAGGAGGTGCTAATAGATGAAGGAAATCTTTGATAAACGTTATCCTGTGACTAGCTTCTTCCTCCTAGTAACAGCATTGGTATTTCTCTTGATGTTGGTTCTTACAGGTTTAAATTTTGAACGAGCAGATACCCTGCTTCAGTTTGGAGCCATGTATGGACCGATCATTCGCCTGTTCCCTGAGCAGATATGGCGCCTTTTTTCGGCTATATTTGTGCATATTGGATGGGAGCATTTCATTGTCAATATGATTTCGCTCTACTTTCTTGGACGACAGGTGGAGGAGATTTTCGGTTCTAAGCAGTTCTTCTTTCTCTATCTCTTATCTGGAATGATGGGTAATCTCTTTGTGTTTGCTTTCACACCGAAAGTTGTCGCTGCTGGGGCATCCACTTCCCTATACGGGCTATTTGCTGCGATTATCGTCTTGCGTTACGCAACTCGCAACCCCTATATTCAGCAGTTGGGGCAATCCTACCTGACGCTTTTCGTGATAAATATCATTGGAAGTGTTCTAATTCCAGGAATCAGCCTAGCTGGGCATATTGGTGGGGCAGTAGGCGGTGCCTTTCTAGCAGTCATCTTCCCAGTCAAATGGGAGAGAAGGATGTACAGTACTAGCCAGCGAATCGGAGCAACGGTACTTTTTATTGCACTAGCTGTTTTCCTTTGCTATAAGGGAATGAGCTATGTGTAGGGATGGAATAGTTAAAAGCGAGCACCGATTCGATTGCTAATAAGTCATCTGCAAAGATGGCTTTTTTATTGCAAGCTTCAACAAAAAAACAAAGCCCTTATTTAAGAGCTTTGTTTTTCTTCTATTCCCCCTCAGCTAACTCTTTTCCGAGTTGGATGAGGTAGTCTTTCAAGTCGTCTTTGACTTGTGGGTGTTTGAGAGCGTAGTCGATGGAAGTTTTCATAAAGCCAAACTTGTCTCCGACATCGTAACGAGCCCCTTTGAACTCACGAGCAAATACACGTTGTGTTTTATTGAGGGTATCGATTGCATCTGTCAGCTGAATTTCATTTCCTGCACCTGGAGCTTGGTTTTCAAGGATTTGGAAAATTTCAGGTGTGAGGAGGTAGCGTCCGATGATAGCAAGGTCGCTAGGAGCATCCTCTGGCGCAGGTTTTTCAACGAAGGTTTCAACGCTGTAAAGACCGTCTTTCCCTTCTCCTTGCGGAGCAATAACCCCATAAGCAGATACTTCGTCATGAGGGACTGGCATAACAGCGATAGTGGACGCGTGTGTACGCTCGTAGTCATCCATGAGTTGTTTGGTAAGTGGAACAGCCTTTTCGTTGGTGATATCCATCAAGTCATCACCAAGCATAACGACAAAAGGTTCATTTCCAACGAAAGCTTTGGCTTGCAAGACAGCATCTCCGAGACCACGTGGATGTGTTTGACGGATAAAATGCAGGCGCATGCCAGTTGTTTCATCAACTAGCTTCAGAAGATCTGTTTTCCCTTTTTCTTTGAGGTTGTATTCCAATTCGAAGTTTGAATCGAAGTGGTCCTCGATAGAACGTTTTGACTTACCTGTAACAACCAAGATATCTTCGATACCAGATTTGAGAGCTTCTTCAACGATAAACTGGATAGTGGGCTTGTCTACGATTGGCAACATTTCCTTGGCCAAGGCCTTAGTTGCTGGGAGGAAGCGAGTTCCCAATCCAGCGGCTGGGATGACTGCTTTTCTGACTTTTTGTTTCATGATGTTCCTTTCTATAAAGGTCTATGACCATTCGTTTTCTGCTTTAAATTCATTGCTCATGATGTCAGTGATTGCTTCTTTGATATTGACACCTTCGTAGATAACTCGGTAAATAGCCTGTGTGATTGGCATGTAGACATCCAATTCCTGAGCCAGCTCGTAAGCTGCTCGAGTTGTTGAAATGCCTTCGATGACCATACCCATGTTTGCTTCGATGTCTGCGAGGGATTCTCCACGACCGAGAGCATCACCGGCCCTCCAGTTACGAGAGTGGACAGATGTCCCCGTTACAATCAAATCTCCAACTCCAGAAAGGCCGCTATAAGTCAGAGGATTAGCTCCAAGAGCGACCCCTAGACGGGTGATTTCAGCTAAGCCACGGGCAATGATAGCCGCCTTGGCATTGTCGCCAAACCCTAGACCATGTAGTGCCCCAGCACCAACTGCAATGATGTTTTTGAGAGCACCAGCGGTTTCAACTCCGATAACATCCGTATTAGTATAGAGACGGAAGTAGTGATTGCTAAAGAGATTTTGGACGTACTGAGCAGTTTCAAGATCTTTAGAGGCTGCAGTGATCAAGGTAATATCCCGTACAATCGTTTCCTCAGCATGGCTAGGTCCTGAAACAACAACGACTTCACTACGGAGGTCAGCTGGAATTTCCTCTTCAAGAATGGTTGAGAGGCGTTTGTGGCTATCTGGTTCCAAGCCTTTGGAGGCATGCATGATGACAACCTTGTGATCGAGCACCTTTGCTACTTGTTGGGCAACCAGTCTTGTTACTTTTGTTGGGACCACAAATAAAACAGCATCCACATCCTTTAGTGTTTCTTCTAAATCATGATAGGCTTTGATTTTTTCGTCGAGTAGGATATCTTTGAAGTAGCGTTTGTTTGTATGTTGGTTATTGATTTCATCAATTTGGTCAGAAATATTTCCCCAAATTCGAACCTCGTGTCCATTGTCGTTTAGGACCTGCGAAAGGGCAGTTCCCCAAGAACCAGGACCCAAGACAGCGATGGTTTGTTTCTTCATCTTTTCCTCCTTGTAAGAGTTCTTCCTTTCATTTTACCATAAAAAGCCTTTTCATGCATCACCTGTATATGAAAGCGCACTAATTTATAATAAGGAGACTTCTTTGACAAGATTTCTCTTTTTTGCTAGAATAGCATCAATATGACCGAATGAGAAGGAGCTGACGCAGGATGTCGCTCCCTTTATCTATTTTATTAGGAGGAAATATGCTGATTAAAAAGATAAAAGCCTATAAATGGCAGGCCTTGGCATCCCTAATGATGACAGGCTTGATGGTTGCGAGCTCGCTCTTGCAACCACGCTATTTGCAAGAGGTGTTAGAGGCTTTGTTGGCTGGTCAAAATGAGGCTATTTATAGTATTGGCGCTTGGCTGATAGGAGTAGCCCTAGTCGGTCTGGTTGCAGGTGGGGTCAATGTAACGCTTGCAGCCTATATTGCTCAAGGAGTGTCTTCGGACCTTCGGGAAGACGCTTTTCGCAAGATTCAGACCTTTTCTTATGCTAATATCGAGCAGTTTAATGCGGGTAATCTTGTCGTCCGCATGACCAATGATATCAACCAAATTCAGAATGTGGTGATGATGGCTTTTCAAATCCTTTTCCGTCTCCCTCTTCTCTTTATCGGTTCCTTTATCTTGGCGGTTCACACTCTTCCATCACTTTGGTGGGTCATTGTCCTCATGGTGCTCCTAATCTTTGCACTAACTGCCATCATGATGGGGATGATGGGACCACGATTTGCTAAGTTTCAAACCCTTCTTGAACGGATTAATGCTATCGCCAAGGAAAATCTACGTGGTGTGCGTGTAGTTAAATCCTTTGTGCAGGAAAAAGAGCAGTTTGCCAAGTTTACCGAAGTCTCAGACGAGCTTCTCGGTCAAAATCTCTATATTGGCTACGCCTTCTCGGTAGTGGAACCCTTCATGATGCTAGTCGGCTATGGGGCAGTCTTTCTCTCAATCTGGTTGGTGGCAGGCATGGCGCAGTCAGATCCGTCTGTAGTGGGTTCGATTGCTTCCTTTGTCAACTATCTCAGCCAGATTATCTTTACTATCATCATGGTTGGTTTTTTGGGAAATTCTGTCAGCCGTGCTATGATTTCCTTGCGTCGTATCCGCGAGATTCTAGATACCAAGCCAGCGATGACCTTTAAAGATCTCCCAGATGAAGAGTTAGAAGGAAGTCTCTCTTTTGAAAATGTGACCTTCACCTATCCTAATGACGATGAGCCTATGCTGAAGAATGTAACCTTTGAAATTGCGCCTGGTCAGATGGTCGGTGTGGTTGGGGCTACTGGGGCAGGGAAGTCCACTCTAGCTCAGTTGATTCCACGACTTTTTGATCCACAGGAGGGATCTATCAAGATTGGTGGCAAGGATATTCGAGACGTCAGCGAGGGAACCTTACGTAAAACAGTTTCCATCGTCTTGCAACGTGCTATTCTCTTTAGCGGGACCATTGCAGATAATCTTCGTCAAGGAAAAGGCAATGCTAGCGTGTCAGAAATGGAACGTGCAGCACGGATTGCCCAAGCCAGTGAATTTATCGGGCGCATGGAAAACAAATTTGAGAGTCAGGTTGAAGAACGTGGCACCAACTTTTCTGGTGGACAAAAGCAACGGATGTCCATTGCCCGTGGGATCGTCAGCAATCCCCGTATCCTGATTTTTGACGATTCGACTTCGGCCTTGGATGCCAAGTCAGAGAGACTCGTACAGGAAGCTTTGAATAAAGACCTGAAAGGGACGACAACCATTATCATCGCTCAAAAGATCAGTTCAGTCGTCCATGCGGACAAGATTTTGGTCTTGGATCAAGGACGCTTGATTGGAGAAGGACGGCATGCAGACTTGGTAGCTAACAATGCCGTCTACCGCGAAATCTACGAAACACAAAAGGGAAAGGAGGAATAAAATGAAAACCGTTCGATTTTTCTGGAATTATTTTAAAGTTTACAAGTTCTCCTTTGTCATTGTGATTCTGATGGTTGCAGTTGCGACGATTGCTCAAGCCCTCTTTCCAGTTTTTTCAGGTCAAGCAGTGACGGAGCTCGCTAACCTAGTTCTGGCTTATCAAAATGGGACTTCAGAACAAGCTTGGCAAAGTTTGTCAGCTTTGATGCTGAATCTAGCTCTAGTTGTCCTTGCCTTAGTGGTATCCAGTTTGATTTACATGACCTTGATGACCCGTGTGATTGCTGAGTCGACAAATGAGATGCGTAAAGGCCTCTTTGGCAAACTTTCCCGTTTGACGGTTGCTTTCTTTGACCGCCATCTGGATGGCGATATCCTTTCTCGCTTCACGAGTGACTTGGATAACATCCTTCAAGCCTTCAATGAAAGCCTAGTTCAGGTCATGAGCAATATTGCTCTTTACATCGGTTTGATTTTTGTCATGTTTTCAAGAAATGTGACGCTAGCCCTAATAACAGTAGCCAGCACCCCAGTGGCCTTTCTCATGCTGGTTTTTATCGTGAAAATGGCCCGCAAGTACACTAATCTCCAGCAAAAAGAGGTTGGGAAACTCAACGCCTACATGGACGAAAGTATTTCAGGTCAGAAAGCTGTTATCGTACAAGGGATTCAAGACGACATCGTAGCAGGATTTGTGGAGCAAAATGAGCGCGTGCGCAAGGCAACCTTTAAAGGGAGAATGTTCTCAGGCATCCTCTTTCCTGTTATGAATGGGATGAGCTTGGTCAATACGGCCATCGTCATTTTTGCAGGTTCGGCTGTCTTGCTGAACGATCCAAGTATCGAAACAACGACAGCCCTAGGTTTGATTGTCATGTTTACCCAATTTTCTCAGCAGTACTACCAGCCGATTATCCAGGTGGCTGCGAGTTGGGGGAGCCTCCAGTTGGCCTTTACTGGGGCGGATCGTATCCAAGAAATGTTTGATGCAGAAGAAGAGATTCGCCCGCAAAATGCGTCTGCCTTTAAGGAATTGCGAGAAGGTGTTGAAATCAGTCACATTGATTTCTCCTATGTGCCAGACAAACCGATTTTAAAAGATGTCAGCATTTCAGCTCCTAAGGGGCAGATGATTGCAGTTGTCGGTCCAACTGGTTCAGGGAAAACGACCATCATGAACCTCATCAATCGTTTCTACGATGTGGATGCAGGTAGCATTTCCTTTGATGGAAAAGACATTCGTGACTACGACTTGGACAGTCTGCGGAGCAAGGTCGGTATTGTCTTGCAGGATTCGGTCTTATTTAGTGGAACGATTCGTGACAATATCCGCTTTGGTGTGCCAGATGCCAGTCAGGAAATGGTCGAAGCAGCTGCCAAGGCAACTCATATTCATGACTATATCGAAAGCTTGCCTGATAAGTATGATACCCTTATTGATGATGAGCAAAATATCTTCTCAACTGGTCAGAAACAATTGATTTCCATCGCTCGGACCTTGATGACAGATCCTCAAGTCCTAATCTTAGACGAAGCGACTTCCAATGTCGATACCGTAACAGAAAGCAAGATTCAGCATGCCATGGAGGCAGTAGTAGCAGGTCGAACCAGTTTTGTCATTGCCCATCGTCTCAAGACCATCCTCAATGCCGATCAGATTATTGTCCTCAAAGATGGAGAGGTCATTGAACGTGGAAATCATCACGAGTTGCTCAAACTCGGAGGTTTCTACTCAGAACTGTATCACAATCAATTTGTCTTCGAATAAGAAAGAAGTTGTCCTCTTGGGCAACTTTTTCTTATCCATAAAAAATACTTATCACGGTCTTTAAAAAAACATATTAGACAGCAGAGAGCTTGAATGATAAGATAAGACTGTCGCAAGAAAATCGAAAGGAGACACATCATGGCTAGAACGGTTGTAGGAGTTGCTGCAAACCTATGTCCTGTAGATGCAGAAGGGAAAAACATTCACTCATCTGTATCCTGTAAATTTGCAGAGAGCATTCGTCAAGTCGGTGGTCTCCCTTTAGTGATTCCTGTAGGAGATGAGTCCATTGTGCGTGATTATGTGGAAATGATTGACAAACTCATCTTGACAGGTGGGCAAAATGTCCATCCCCAATTTTATGGAGAGAAAAAAACCATTGAAAGCGATGATTACAACCTTGCTCGTGATGAATTTGAATTGGCACTCTTGAGAGAAGCACTCCATCAGAATAAGCCCATTTTGGCAATCTGCCGTGGGGTTCAGCTGGTCAATGTTGCTTTTGGTGGCACTCTTCACCAAGAAATTGAAGGTCACTGGCAAGGTTTGCCTTTTGGAACCTCTCATTCTATTGAGACGGTAGAAGGAAGCGTGGTGGCTAAGTTGTTCGGCAAAGAAAGCCAAGTCAACTCAGTCCATCGACAAAGTATCAAAGACCTAGCGCCTAATTTCCGTGTGACAGCGGTGGATCCTCGAGACCAGACTATTGAAGCGATTGAGTCTATCGACGAGCACCGTATCATCGGTTTGCAGTGGCATCCAGAGTTTCTGGTCAATGAAGAAGACGGCAATTTAGAACTATTTGAGTATTTATTAAATGAATTGTAACGGTTAGAGACTCTAGCCGTTTTTATTCGTCCTTTCAGATTTTTTGTATTTTAGCATTTTTACGCAAACGTTTGAATTCTGATAAAAATTGGGCAAATTCAATAAAAAAGCTTGAAAAAATCGAAGGTAAGCGTTATGATAGAAAAGAAGAAATATTGGAGGAATATCATGTCACATATTAAATTTGATTATTCAAAAGTTTTAGACAAATTTGTTGCCCCACATGAAGTGGAATACATGCAAGCACAAGTAACAGCTGCAGACGAATTGATTCGTAAAGGAACTGGTGCGGGTAGCGACTTTTTGGGTTGGTTGGACCTTCCTGAAAATTACGACCGCGAAGAATTCGACCGCATCTTGAAAGCTGCTGAGCAAATCAAGTCAGATAGCGATGTCTTGGTTGTAATAGGTATCGGTGGATCTTACCTTGGTGCCAAAGCAGCCATCGACTTCTTGAACCACCACTTTGCTAACTTGCAAACAAAAGAAGAACGCAAAGCACCACAAATCCTTTACGCAGGGAACTCAATCTCTTCTACTTACCTTGCTGACTTGGTAGAGTATGTTGCAGACAAAGACTTCTCAGTAAACGTGATTTCTAAATCAGGTACAACAACTGAACCAGCGATTGCTTTCCGTGTCTTCAAAGAACTCTTGGTTAAGAAATACGGTCAAGAAGAAGCTAACAAACGTATCTATGCAACAACTGACCGCCAAAAAGGTGCCGTTAAAGTTGAAGCAGATGCTAACGGTTGGGAAACATTTGTGGTTCCAGACGACATCGGTGGACGTTTCTCAGTATTGACAGCAGTTGGTTTGCTTCCAATCGCTGCATCAGGTGCTGACATCAAGGCCCTTATGGAAGGTGCCAACGCAGCTCGTAAAGATTATACTTCAGACAAGATTGCTGAAAATGAAGCTTACCAATACGCAGCCGTTCGTAACATCCTTTACCGCAAAGGCTATGCAACCGAAATCTTGGTAAACTACGAGCCATCACTTCAATACTTCTCAGAATGGTGGAAACAATTGGCTGGTGAATCAGAAGGGAAAGACCAAAAAGGGATTTACCCAACTTCAGCTAACTTCTCAACTGACTTGCACTCACTTGGTCAATTTATCCAAGAAGGAACTCGTATCATGTTTGAAACAGTTGTCCGTGTTGACAAACCACGTAAGAACGTGATCATTCCTACTTTGGAAGAAGACCTTGATGGGCTTGGTTACCTTCAAGGAAAAGACGTTGACTTTGTAAACAAAAAAGCAACTGACGGTGTTCTTCTTGCCCACACAGACGGTGATGTACCAAACATGTACGTAACCCTTCCAGAGCAAGATGCCTTCACTCTTGGTTATACTATTTACTTCTTCGAATTGGCAATTGCTCTTTCAGGTTACTTGAATGCCATCAACCCATTTGACCAACCAGGTGTTGAAGCATACAAACGCAACATGTTTGCCTTTCTTGGGAAACCAGGATTTGAAGAATTGAGCAAAGAGCTTAACGCACGTCTATAGTCTGTAATAGAAGAAAAGAGTGGCTTGTCCACTCTTTTTACTCTCTTTATTCGTAGACATTGGACTCAGGCGAGACTTGTGATATAATATAGAAAGCAAAAAGGCAGACGCCTAGAGACTTTATAGGAGAAACTATGTCAAAAGATATCCGCGTACGCTACGCACCAAGTCCAACAGGACTACTACACATCGGAAATGCCCGTACAGCATTATTCAACTACCTTTACGCACGCCATCATGGTGGAACTTTTATTATTCGTATCGAAGATACTGACCGTAAACGCCATGTCGAGGATGGTGAACGTTCACAGCTTGAAAATCTTCGTTGGTTAGGAATGGATTGGGATGAAAGTCCAGAAACTCATGAAAACTACCGCCAATCAGAGCGTTTGGAACTCTATCAAAAATACATCGACCAATTGCTAGCTGAAGGAAAAGCCTACAAATCTTACGTTACAGAAGAAGAGTTGGCAGCTGAGCGCGAACGCCAAGAAGCAGCTGGCGAAACACCACGCTACATCAATGAATATCTTGGCATGAGCGAAGAAGAAAAGGCGGCTTACATTGCAGAACGTGAAGCAGCTGGTATCATCCCAACTGTCCGTTTGGCTGTCAATGAGTCTGGTATCTACAAATGGCACGATATGGTCAAAGGTGATATCGAGTTTGAAGGTGGCAATATCGGTGGTGACTGGGTTATCCAAAAGAAAGACGGTTATCCAACTTACAACTTTGCCGTTGTCATCGATGACCATGATATGCAAATCTCTCATGTTATCCGTGGAGATGACCACATTGCCAACACCCCAAAACAGCTCATGGTTTATGAAGCGCTTGGTTGGGAAGCTCCAGAGTTCGGTCACATGACCTTGATTATCAACTCTGAAACGGGTAAAAAATTGTCTAAGCGCGATACCAACACTCTTCAGTTTATCGAAGATTACCGTAAGAAGGGTTATTTGCCAGAAGCCGTCTTTAACTTTATCGCACTTCTTGGTTGGAACCCAGGTGGTGAAGATGAAATTTTCTCACGTGAGGAATTGATTAAACTCTTTGACGAAAACCGTCTCAGCAAGTCACCAGCAGCCTTCGACCAGAAGAAACTGGACTGGATGAGCAATGATTACATCAAGAGAGCTGACTTAGCAACCATCTTTGAAATGGCAAAACCATTCCTAGAAGAAGCAGGACGCTTGACTGACAAGGCCGAAAAATTGGTAGAACTCTACAAACCACAAATGAAGTCAGTGGATGAAATCGTTCCATTGACAGACCTTTTCTTCTCAGACTTCCCAGAGTTGACAGACGCTGAGCGCGAGGTTATGGCAGGAGAAACCGTTCCGGTTGTTCTAGAAGCCTTCAAAGCGAAACTAGAAGCAATGACAGACGATGAATTTGTGACAGAAAACATCTTCCCACAAATCAAAGCAGTCCAAAAAGAAACAGGTATCAAAGGGAAAAATCTCTTCATGCCGATTCGTATTGCTGTATCAGGTGAGATGCACGGACCAGAATTGCCAGAAACCATCTTCTTGCTCGGACGTAACAAATCAATCCAGCATATTGAAAACATGCTTAAAAAAATACCGAAAGGGTTTAAAGTCTAAGAATTTAGAAGAGGAAGCGATTTCCCCGTCTTTTCTACCGAGTACACGACAAACAGGGCTGAAAAATAGTAGAAAGAGTCAGTTAAACTGGCTCTTTTCTATTATCATAGAAAAATTTGTATGGGAGATTAAAAAAGTCCTTGACAAAGGGGAAAAAGTAGGTATAATAGGAAGAGTTGAAAAGCTCAAGGTCCGTTGGTCAAGGGGTTAAGACACCGCCTTTTCACGGCGGTAACACGGGTTCGAATCCCGTACGGACTATGTGTGTATCACAGGGATGAAAAAAGTAAAAAAAGTTTCAAAAAAGTGTTGACATAGGTCAACAGCTGTGATATACTAATATAGTTGTCGCTTGAGAGAGATTGAGTGACAAAGACCTTTGAAAACTGAACAAGACGAACCAATGTGCAGGGCACTATAACTAAGGTTATAGTACTGAACAATGAAAAAACAATAAATCTGTCAGTGACAGAAATGAGTGAGAACTCAAACTTTTAATGAGAGTTTGATCCTGGCTCAGGACGAACGCTGGCGGCGTGCCTAATACATGCAAGTAGAACGCTGAAGAGAGGAGCTTGCTCTTCTTGGATGAGTTGCGAACGGGTGAGTAACGCGTAGGTAACCTGCCTGGTAGCGGGGGATAACTATTGGAAACGATAGCTAATACCGCATAAAATTAATTATCGCATGATAATTAATTGAAAGGTGCAAATGCATCACTACCAGATGGACCTGCGTTGTATTAGCTAGTTGGTGGGGTAACGGCTCACCAAGGCGACGATACATAGCCGACCTGAGAGGGTGATCGGCCACACTGGGACTGAGACACGGCCCAGACTCCTACGGGAGGCAGCAGTAGGGAATCTTCGGCAATGGACGGAAGTCTGACCGAGCAACGCCGCGTGAGTGAAGAAGGTTTTCGGATCGTAAAGCTCTGTTGTAAGAGAAGAACGAGTGTGAGAGTGGAAAGTTCACACTGTGACGGTATCTTACCAGAAAGGGACGGCTAACTACGTGCCAGCAGCCGCGGTAATACGTAGGTCCCGAGCGTTGTCCGGATTTATTGGGCGTAAAGCGAGCGCAGGCGGTTAGATAAGTCTGAAGTTAAAGGCTGTGGCTTAACCATAGTACGCTTTGGAAACTGTTTAACTTGAGTGCAAGAGGGGAGAGTGGAATTCCATGTGTAGCGGTGAAATGCGTAGATATATGGAGGAACACCGGTGGCGAAAGCGGCTCTCTGGCTTGTAACTGACGCTGAGGCTCGAAAGCGTGGGGAGCAAACAGGATTAGATACCCTGGTAGTCCACGCCGTAAACGATGAGTGCTAGGTGTTAGACCCTTTCCGGGGTTTAGTGCCGCAGCTAACGCATTAAGCACTCCGCCTGGGGAGTACGACCGCAAGGTTGAAACTCAAAGGAATTGACGGGGGCCCGCACAAGCGGTGGAGCATGTGGTTTAATTCGAAGCAACGCGAAGAACCTTACCAGGTCTTGACATCCCTCTGATCGCTCTAGAGATAGAGTTTTCCTTCGGGACAGAGGTGACAGGTGGTGCATGGTTGTCGTCAGCTCGTGTCGTGAGATGTTGGGTTAAGTCCCGCAACGAGCGCAACCCCTATTGTTAGTTGCCATCATTCAGTTGGGCACTCTAGCGAGACTGCCGGTAATAAACCGGAGGAAGGTGGGGATGACGTCAAATCATCATGCCCCTTATGACCTGGGCTACACACGTGCTACAATGGCTGGTACAACGAGTCGCAAGCCGGTGACGGCAAGCTAATCTCTTAAAGCCAGTCTCAGTTCGGATTGTAGGCTGCAACTCGCCTACATGAAGTCGGAATCGCTAGTAATCGCGGATCAGCACGCCGCGGTGAATACGTTCCCGGGCCTTGTACACACCGCCCGTCACACCACGAGAGTTTGTAACACCCGAAGTCGGTGAGGTAACCTTTTAGGAGCCAGCCGCCTAAGGTGGGATAGATGATTGGGGTGAAGTCGTAACAAGGTAGCCGTATCGGAAGGTGC
>NZ_CP046524.1:147500-202500 GCF_021497945.1 Streptococcus oralis
AGTTGCTTCTGCACGCTATCAGATGTTAATGAACTATTTGAAGTTGAGCAGAACTCTTCCAGGTATGGATTTACACGATTATCCACGATATGGTGCTTTTATCTGTGGGAGCCAAGTTCAATTGGATGTTTCAAAGTCTAACTTTCTGCGGGTCATCAATGCTTTTACTCAAATTGAAGCAGCAAAAGCCTATTTGTTTGCCAATTCTGTGTTTTCGGGGGCAGACTGGGATACCAAAGTTTCAAGAGATATTTTTTGGGAAAAATCTATGCATGGGATCTATCCAGAGAATGTAGGTGTCAATGCTAGACTCTTTAAAGATGAAGCTGATTTTTTGGACTATCTAAATCAGTCTGCGATTTTTACAGCAGAGCGGGATGGTGAAACCTATTATTTTTATCCAATTCGAGCAAAAGATTACTTAGGAACCCCTGAAATTCATGCCTTCGCTCTTGATGGGGAAGAGATCCTTCTTTATCCTCAGGAGAAGGACTTTCAGACACACCGTAGTTATCAGTACCAAGACTTAACGACTCGAGGAACAGTTGAGTTTCGTAGTGTGTGTACTCAGCCGCTTGATAGGACTTTTGCTTCTGCTGCCTTTCACTTGGGATTGTTGGTTAATTTAGATCAATTAGAAACTTATTTGCAAAAGGCTCCATTTTTTATCACATTTGGACGTGATTACAAGTCATTGAGACGGCAATTTTCTAAGAAAAAACTCACATATGAGGAAGAATCTGCAATTGTTGAGTTTTCAAAAGGCTTACTCCTTCTTGCTGAGGAAGGACTGGAGAAGAGAGGCCAGCATGAAATGACCTATTTACAGCCTTTGAAAGAAGAATTGAGCCTATAATTTCTCTTATAAAGGGAGAATTTTCTGAAAAATCATGATATAATGGAATGGACTATAGATAAAGGATAGAGATTATGACATTAGTTTATCAATCAACGCGTGATGCGAATAATACAGTAACTGCCAGCCAAGCTATTTTGCAAGGTTTGGCGACGGATGGTGGTCTATTTACACCTCTTACTTATCCAAAGGTCGATTTGGACTTTGACAAATTAAAAGATGCTTCTTACCAAGAAGTAGCTAAGCTGGTCTTGTCAGCATTTTTGGATGACTTTACAGCAGAGGAGTTGGATTACTGTATCACCAATGCCTACGATAGTAAATTTGATACCCCAGCTATTGCTCCTTTGGTGAAACTAGATGGGCAATACAACTTGGAACTCTTCCACGGGTCAACCATTGCCTTTAAGGATATGGCCTTGTCCATCTTGCCATACTTTATGACAACAGCTGCTAAGAAACATGGTTTGGAGAACAAGATTGTCATTTTGACAGCGACATCGGGTGATACTGGGAAAGCTGCTATGGCGGGGTTTGCAGATGTCCCTGGTACGGAGATTATCGTTTTTTATCCAAAAGATGGTGTCAGCAAGGTACAAGAGTTACAAATGACTACTCAGACTGGCGACAATACTCATGTTATTGCTATTGATGGTAACTTTGACGATGCGCAAACTAACGTCAAACATATGTTTAACGATGTAGCTCTTCGTGAAAAGTTGGCTGCTAATAAACTGCAATTTTCATCAGCTAACTCTATGAACATTGGTCGTTTGGTACCACAGATTGTTTATTATGTTTATGCCTACGCTCAGTTGGTCAAGACTGGTGAGATTGTGGCTGGTGAAAAGGTCAACTTCACAGTACCAACTGGGAATTTCGGCAATATCTTGGCTGCCTTTTATGCTAAACAAATTGGTCTGCCAGTTGGCAAATTGATCTGTGCTTCAAATGACAACAATGTCTTGACAGACTTCTTTAAAACACGTGTCTATGACAAGAAACGTGAGTTTAAGGTGACGACTAGTCCATCTATGGATATCTTGGTATCTTCAAACTTGGAGCGTTTGATTTTCCATCTTTTGGGGAATGATGCGGTTAAGACAACTGAACTCATGAATGCCTTGAATGCACAAGGACAATATGAATTAACAGATTTTGATGCAGCGATTCTGGATCTCTTTGCAGCTGAATATGCGACTGAGGAAGAAACTGCGGCAGAAATTAAACGTGTTTATGATACAGATGCTTATATCGAGGACCCACATACGGCGGTTGCCTCAGCTGTTTATAGAAAATACCAAGTGGCTACTGGCGATGCGACTAAGACAGTGATTGCTTCAACAGCTAGTCCATACAAGTTCCCAGTGGTTGCCGTAGAAGCTGTAACAGGGAAAGTTGGCTTAACTGACTTTGAAGCTTTGGCTCAATTACATGAAATTTCAGGAGTGGCAGTGCCACCAGCAGTTGATGGCCTAGAAACAGCTCCAGTTCGTCATAAAACAACAGTGGCAGCTGCTGATATGCAAGCAGCGGTTGAGGCTTATCTAGGACTTTAAGACAGAGGGAGTAAACTCGGTTGGGAAACCAACTGAGTTTCTTTGCATCAGGAGGAGAGATTGTTTAAAAAAAATAAAGATATTCTCAACATTGCCTTGCCAGCTATGGGTGAAAACTTTTTGCAAATGCTCATGGGGATGGTAGATAGTTACTTGGTCGCTCACTTGGGCTTAATCGCTATTTCAGGTGTTTCAGTGGCTGGCAATATTATTACGATTTACCAGGCGATTTTCATCGCTCTTGGGGCAGCTATTTCCAGCGTTATTTCAAAAAGTTTGGGGCAGAAAGATCAGTCCAAGTTGGCTTATCACGTGACAGAGGCTCTCAAGATAACCCTATTGCTGAGTGCACTTTTAGGCACCTTATCGCTCTTTGCTGGGCAAGAGATGATAGGACTTTTGGGAACTGAGCAGGCTGTGGCCGAAAGCGGAGGACTTTACCTTTCTTTGGTAGGCGGATCGATTGTTCTCTTGGGCTTGATGACGAGTTTGGGGGCTTTGATTCGTGCAACTCATAATCCACGTCTGCCTCTTTATGTTAGTTTTTTATCTAATGCCTTGAATATTCTTTTTTCAAGTCTAGCTATTTTTGTTCTTGATATGGGGATAGCTGGTGTTGCTTGGGGGACTATTCTGTCTCGCTTGGTGGGTCTTGTGATTTTATGGTCGCAATTAAAACTGCCTTATGAAAAGCCGACTTTTGGTCTAGATAAGGATTTGTTGACTTTGGCTATACCAGCAGCAGGAGAACGTCTCATGATGCGGGCTGGAGATGTCGTCATCATTGCCTTAGTTGTTTCTTTTGGGACGGAGGCAGTAGCGGGAAATGCAGTCGGAGAAGTTTTGACCCAGTTTAACTACCTGCCAGCCTTTGGCGTCGCTACGGCAACGGTCATGCAGGTAGCTCGAGCAGTTGGAGAGAATGATTGGGAAAGAGTAGACAATTTAAGCAGGAAAAGTTTTTGGATTTCTCTGATTTTCATGTTGCCCCTAACTCTTGGGATCTATATCCTAGGAACACCTCTAAGTCACTTCTACACTAGCAATCCAGTAGCGGTTGAAGCAAGTGTTCTCGTGACACTTTTCTCTCTACTAGGAACCCCGATGACGACAGGAACAGTCATCTATACAGCAGTTTGGCAGGGTTTGGGGAATGCTCGGCTTCCCTTTTATGCGACAAGTATAGGAATGTGGTGTATCCGCATTGGAACAGGATATCTGATGGGGATTGTTCTTGGTTGGGGCTTGCCTGGTATTTGGGCCGGAACTCTTTTGGATAATGGTTTTCGTTGGTTATTTCTACGCTACCGTTACCAACGTTATATGATGTTGAAAGGATAGAAAATGCAAAAAACAGCTTTTATTTGGGATTTAGACGGGACTTTATTGGACTCTTACGAAGCGATTTTGTCAGGGATTGAGGAGACCTTTGGCCAGTTTGCTATTCCTTATGATAAGGAGAAAGTGAGAGAGTTTATCCTCAAATTTTCGGTGCAGGATTTGCTGGAGCAAGTGGCAGAGGAAAGAGATTTGGATGCGGCGGTTCTCAATCAGGTGCGGGGGCAAAGTTTGGCAGAAAAGAATGCACAAGTTGTGTTGATGCCTGATGCACGTGAGGTGCTAGCTTGGGCTGCTGAACAAGGCATTCAACAGTTCGTTTACACTCACAAGGGGGATAATGCCTTTACAATCTTACGTGATTTGGGTTTAGCTGAGTATTTTACAGAGATTTTGACGGGGCAGAGCGGTTTTGCACGAAAACCAAGTCCAGAAGTGGCTACCTATTTGCTAGACAAGTATCAGCTGAATCCTGAGAAGACTTATTATATAGGGGATAGAACTTTGGATGTGGAATTTGCCCAGAATAGCGGTATTCAAAGCATCAACTTTTTAGAATCTTCTTTTGAAGGCAATCACATGATTCAAGCACTAGCAGATATTCCTCATATTTTTGAGAGTAAGTAACGAGAAGATTATGTCAGTTTTGTGACAGAGACCTAACAAACTATTTCAAGTAATCGAGTTTGTTACAAGGAATAGACAGTTCTATTAAATAGGCCCGAGAGGGCTTTTTTTCTGCTTTTTTTGTGATATGATAGACAGGTATTTATTTGAAAGGAATAGGAAAGAATGAAGAAAAGAATTATTTTAGCCTCAACAGTAGCCTTGTCATTTGCCCCAGTATTGGCAACCCAAGCAGAAGAAGTCCTTTGGACTGCACGTAGTGTTGAGCAAATCCAAAACGATTTGACTAAAACGGACAACAAAACAAGCTATACAGTACAGTATGGTGATACCTTGAGCACCATTGCAGAAGCCTTGGGTGTAGATGTCACAGTTCTTGCAAATTTGAACAAAATCACCAATATGGACTTGATTTTCCCAGATACTGTCCTCACTACAACTGTCAATGAGGCAGAAGAGGTGACGGAAGTTGAAATCCAAACTCCTCAAGCAGATTCTAGTGAAGAAGTGACGACTGCGACAGCTGATTTGACGACCAACCAAGTAACAGTTGATGAAGAGACAGTTCAAGTAGAAGATCTTTCTCAACCAATTGAGGAAGTTCCAACTGCAACAGAGACTGAAAAACCAACAGAAGTAGCGTCAAATTCAGAAGTTTCTGAGACAGCGACCACTACTGAAGAGACACCATCTACAGAAGTCCCTGTGGCAGAAGAAACAACTCCAGCGGAAGCACCGGTAGCAGAAACGCCTGCTGATACAAGAGGAACAAGTACAGCAGAAGAAACAACAAATTCTGACACTGCAACTTCGACTTATCAAGCAGAGCAGAGCCAAACTCCTTCAAGAACTTATTCAGCTCCAGCGGCTCCTGACTATGCAGGACTTGCTGTAGCTAAGTCTGAGAATGCTGGTCTTCAACCACAAACTGCAGCCTTTAAAGAAGAAATCGCCAACTTGTTTGGCATCACATCCTTTAGTGGTTACCGTCCTGGTGACAGTGGTGACCATGGAAAAGGTTTGGCCATCGACTTTATGGTTCCAGTGAGTTCAGCGCTCGGTGACCAAATTGCGGAATATGCGGTTCAAAACATGGCTAGCCGTGGTATCAACTACATCATCTGGAAGCAACGTTTCTACGCTCCATACGATAGCAAATATGGACCAGCCTACACATGGAATCCAATGCCAGACCGTGGTAGCGTAACCGAAAATCACTATGACCACGTTCACGTATCAATGAACTAACAGAAAAAGAAGCTGAAAATTCGCAAGATTTGAGGCTTCTTTTTGTGATTATGTGACTTTCAGTCCGTCTCGCTCCGCTAGGTGCGAGACAAATAAACCACTCACTATGCGGGTGCACGTTGAAGGTTATACCAAAAAACTCCAAACGCGATACAATAAAGGTGTTCAAGCCAATTGTAAAGCGAAAGGAGAAAAATATGGCACAAAAGGCACATAGTTTATCACACACAAAATGGATGTGTAAATATCACATTGTGTTCACCCCTAAGTATAGACGAAAAGTTATCTATAATCATTATCGAAGTAGTTTGGGAGAAATATTTCACCGATTATGTAACTATAAAGGTGTTGAGATTATCGAAGGACACTTAATGCCAGATCATGTTCATATGTTGGTGAGCATTCCACCGAGGTTATATTCTATGAAGTGTAGATTAGAAAAATAAAAAGGGGGAAAAGTCAATGGCTACAAACAAAAAAATAACTGCCCTCTACGAAAGACTTTCTCGTGATGATGAAATGGTAGGGGACAGTACTTCAATTATAAACCAAAAGAAAATGCTTGAAGATTATGCTAATAAAAATGGTTATACCAATATCTTGTATTTTACCGATGACGGATATTCAGGAGGCTCATTTGAAAGACCGGCTTGGAAGAAATTCATCGAGGGAGTAGAAAATAACATCATAGATACTGTGATAGTTAAGGATATGAGTCGTGTCGGTCGTGATTATCTTCAGGTAGGCTTTTATACCGAAGTGATGTTTAGAGAAAAGGGAGTACACTTTATAGCTATCGCAAATAGTGTTGATAGTAATAAAACAGAAAGTGCTGAATTTGCTCCATTTCTAAATATTATGAATGAATGGTACATCAGAGATGCCAGTAAAAAGATAAAGAGTGTATTAAAATCAAGAGGATTGGAGGGAGGACATCATATATCAAACCATGCTATCTACGGCTATCGTAAAGATAAAGACAATTCAAGCAAATGGATTATTGATGAAGAAACCTTTAATACAGTTCAAAAACTTAGAAAGACCATTAGAAGAACAGATAGCGTAGGGATAGCAAATCCATTAACTGGACTTGTTTTTTGTGCAGATTGTGGAGCTAAAATGTATAACCATCGTGGAAAAGCAGGATTTAAGAGGGATTGGTTAGGAAGAAAAACAGATAAAAGGCGTCCTCTAAAAGATGAATATATTTGTTCAACCTATAACTTGGCAAGAGGAAATTTTGAAGAAAAATGCTCATCACACTATATCCGAAGTGAAGTTATCAATAAATTAGTTTTAGATACCATAAAGGAAGTAAGTGAATATGTAAAATTGAATGAAGAAGAATTTATTAAAAAAGTATATCGGGCATCAAAGGAGCAACAGGGAAAAACCTCAAAGCTATTAAAGAAAAGATTAGCAAAAGAAGAAAAAAGAATATCTGAAATAAATAGTTTAATCCGAAAGCTATATGAAGATAATGTAAGCGGAAAACTTTCTAATAAGCATTTTGATATGATGTTAAAAGATTTTGAAAAAGAACAAACAGCATTAGAAAAATCAATAGAGCAAACAAAATACACATTAAGAGATTTTGAAGAAGACAGTATCAGAGCGGACAAGTTTATCGCACTTGTAAAGAAATATACTGACTGTAGCGAACTCACAACCCAAATGATCAATGAATTTGTCGATAAGATAGTAGTTCACGAGGGGAAATGGGAAAATTGTGAGAGGATACAGGAAGTTGAAATATACCTAAAGTTTATTGGTAAGTTTGAAATGCCGAAGAAAGAGCCTACAAAAGAAGAACTTGAGGAACTCGAAAAACTAAGGAAAAAGAGAGAAAAGAAGCGTGAGTATAATTATAGGTATATGAAAAAAGTAAAGGATAGAATTGAAGCAGAGGGAATATCAGGAAAGGTATAAAGCGAGGAGAGAAAAAACATGAAAGCTAAAGAGTTTAAGAAAAGACTATGAAAAAGCATAAAATAACAAGATTAAAATCAATTGACAATTTGTCAGTTTAGATGTATTATAGAAATAATAGGAGGTATAAAATGAGAGATGTAAAAGAACCTGAAATACGACGTGCAGAGATTATGGATGCTGCAATGATACTCTTTATGGAGAAAGGATATACTAATACAACAACTCAGGATATAGTTGATAAAGTAAATATATCAAGAGGGTTGTTATATTATCACTTTAAGAATAAAGAGGATATCTTATATTGTCTTGTAGAACAATATTCAGATAGACTACTGAAAGATATTTATATTATTGCTTATGATGAAGATAAAACTGCGATAGAAAAAATCAGATCATTTATAGATGTCACAATTATATCTTCGGAAAATATTTCAGCAGAGGGTACAGTGCTACAAAGAACAGTTGACCTTAAAGAAAATCAATATATGATAGATAAGTTATCCCATAAGCTTGTTGAAAAACTGACAATATATTTTGAAAAGATTATAAATCAAGGAATAACGGAAAAAGTTTTTTCTGTAAAATACCCATTAGAAACAGCAGAGTTTCTTATGACAGCTTATGTTTTTGCTTCAAATAACATAAGTATAAGATATCTAAAGAAAGAACCTGTTAATAACTACTTAAATGCGTTTAAGGTAATGCTTGAACAAAACTTAAATACAAAAAAGCTCTTTAGTAATTAAAAAAGAATAGAATTTTTGCAAAGAGAATAATATGCCGATAGCTACTGCTAAACAAGTTATCGGTTTTATCTTAAAGAATAACTGACAAATTGTCAATGGAGGTAGGAATTATGTTAGAGATAAAGAATTTTAGTAAATTCTATGGAGACAAAAAAGTTGTTGATAACTTATCCATTTCAGTACAGTCTGGAGATATTTATGGATTCATTGGTGCAAATGGAGCCGGAAAAACTACAACAATAAAAGCAGTAGTTGGGATTCATGATTTTGAGAATGGAAGTATAACGATTGATGGGCATTCCATTAAAGAGGAGCCTATTATTTGTAAAAAAATGATGGCATACATTCCGGATAATCCAGACTTATATGAACATATGACGGGATTTCAGTACATCAATTTTATTGCAGATTTATTTGAAATTTCTACTGAAATACGCAGAGAAAGAATTCGAAAATATAGTGATTTATTTGAAATGACTAAGCATCTTTCGGGGATGATATCTTCGTATTCACATGGTATGAAGCAAAGAACGGCGATTATTTCTGCACTGGTGCATTCTCCAAAGTTACTAATTTTAGATGAACCTTTTGTTGGGCTTGATCCGAAAGCAACTTTTCTACTAAAGAAAATAATGCACGAATGCGTATCAGATGGAGGAGCTATTTTCTTTTCAACACATGTATTGGATGTTGCAGAAAAATTATGTAATAAAATTGCAATTATAAAAAATGGAAAGTTAATTGCGAGCGGAAATACAGAAGAAGTCAAAGGCAATAAATCTTTGGAAACTTTTTTCATGGAGGTGCAGGATAATGAGCAAAATTTGGATACTAATTAGAGCACAATTGATAAATTTCTTTCCGATCAACGAAATGAAAGAGCCGGGAAATAAAAAACAAAGTTCAATTGTTATTGCAAGTTTTGGAATAATAACTCTTGCTATATTTTTCTTTGTTTATAATATCATAACAGCCAAAACATTGGTACGACTGGGACAGCAGGAGTTGATACCGGCATATATGGTATCGGTATCAAGCTTTGCAATATTATTTTTGACAATATTTTATTCGAATGGGATTTTATTTGGCAGTCGTGATATGGAAAATCTTTTGTCATTGCCTGTAAAAAGTTCGGATATTATAAGCAGCAAGTTTATGTTTATGTATTTATTGAATTTTTTAATAGGATTGATGTTTATGCTTCCGGGGGGAATTGTTTGGGTGTTAAACGGAAGTTTAAATGCATTACAGATTATATTGTATTTTACTTCCATAATTTTTGTTCCGTTGATACCTATGTGTATAGCAGCATGTATGGGAATCATTATTGTTGTTGCCTCATCTTTCTTTAAGAGAAAGAATGTTATTGCTTTAATTTTTTCATTTGCAATGATAGGGATAATTGGATATATTGCAGTGTCAGCTATGAAATCAGGTAATGAAAATAGTATTGGGATTATGCTTTCTAAGCAAATTACCGGATTGTACCCGTTATCTAAGCTATTTATGGAATACTATAATTTTCCAATGTACATTGGAGTAGAATTATTTATTGTTCTCTCAATAGTATTTTTTTATATATTTGCCAAAGTGGTTTCATTGAAGTATGGATTGCTTAATACTCTTGCTAAAACAACAACAAGATATTCTGACAACAAAAATTCGAATAATAGAAAATCAGTATTTTTTGCCCTATATAAAAAAGAAATGGGACGGTTTCTAAATTCATATATGGCAGTGTTGAATGCAGGCCTTGGTGTAATACTTTTATGTGTTTTCAGCATATTTCTTCTTTTTAATTCTTTACAACAAATAGGGGAATATTCGGGAATCGAAAATGTTAATGAATATCTTTCAAATTTTGCTCCGATGTGTATTGCTTCAATGTTTTTACTTAGTTGTCCGGCAGCATTTTCCATATCTTTAGAAGGTAAAAATGTTTGGATTTTGCAAAGTTCTCCTATTTCAATAAAAACGATTTTAAATTCTAAGATTGCAGTAAATCTTACGCTTCATTTAATTGGATATATTGTTTCTGTGTTTATATTTTTGCTAAAGCTTGATATGGATATTATTCAAACCATCAGCTTAATAATTGTTCCTATTTGTTATTCCGTTTTTATAACAGTGATTGGAATTTCTTTGAATAAAAAATTTCCCAACTTTGAATGGGAAAGTGAGATGATGATAGTAAAACAGAGTATGCCTGTTATTGTGTCTGCAATTATTGGAATGGCTGCGTTAGTTATACCAATTCTTCTCCATTGGTTTTTGCATTTTCCTATATTATTAACATTGTTAGGAGTAGCATTTATTTTGCTTATTATTGCAGGTGGTGTTTATATAAAAACTTGTAAATTAAATTTTTAGTTTAAGGAGGCGATATTCTATGAAAAAAAGATTTTTAAAAGATACATTGGTGTTGATAGGGATAATGTTTGTAATATTTATTGTTTGCATATTTCTCCCAGAGAAAATTCCTGTTCATCTCAATGCAAAAGGAATCCCCGATATGTTTGCTAATAAATATTATCTTCTATTTGCTGCGGTTATTCCATATTCTGCATATTGGAAATTCGTACGAGGAAGAAAAAATAAAAATAAATGAATGTATATCTATATTTGCAAATTGCTTCAGCGTTAAGAGTGTCTATTTTAAGAGGCGATTATATTACGGAACAACAGATGCCACCTATAAGGGCTTTAGCACAGAGGGAGGGATGTAATCCTGCAACAGTTCAAAAAGCTTTAAAAGTTCTTGAGAAACAGGGACTGATTGTTAGTCGTGGAAGTAAAGGATATTTTGTTATTGAAAGTGATCAGAAAATAATTGAGTTAAGAAATCAGGATTCGAATACACTAACAAAAATGTTGTTGGAAAAACTATATGAGTTAGGATTTTCGGATACTGAGATAATCAAGATGTTTGAAGAATATGTTGCAACTAAAAATAAATGATTAACATGGAAAAACTAATCTAAGAAGGGAGAAATATTTGATTTATATAAGTTTTATGGAGGGATAAATAATGGGAACACCAAATTCTGTTATTAGCATAAAATATGCCAATCTCAAATACAAGTTTGGGAATCGGCATTTCTGGGCAGAAGGTTATTATGTGAGTACAGTGGGACTTAATGAAGCCACAATCAGGAAATATATTCAAGATTAAAGAAATTATCCAGTGGATGATTTCTTCACGAGTATGAAAATTCGAGAACGAGTAAAGCATGATATAGCACTGGATAAATTGAGTGTAAAAGAATATGAGGATCCCTTTAGGGATAGTGGTAAGTAATACCCAAGCCTCTTCGAGAGGCAAGTGACGAGTCAAGAGCAATGAGGCTTGAACAACGTGAAAGCCAGCGTCTTTAGGCGCTGGCTGGTGATTTGGGCTTATAGCCCTGGTACAAACCACCCGTTTGACGGGTGGTTATGATTTTAAGTCGAAATG
The DNA here is from genome assembly GCF_021497945.1 of Streptococcus oralis. Taxonomy (NCBI): domain Bacteria; kingdom Bacillati; phylum Bacillota; class Bacilli; order Lactobacillales; family Streptococcaceae; genus Streptococcus; species Streptococcus oralis. The sequence continues at coordinate 159,261 of NZ_CP046524.1, forward strand.
TTTTCAAATCTATGCTATAATCAAACTGAAGTTGACTGAAAATCAAGTATTTTTATTTTAGTAGAAGGTGGCAACACTATGATGAATAGTTTGAAAAAAACATTTGAGAAAACCATTGACGACTTTGAAAAAGAATTTTGTGGTGAAGTCGTTGAACTCTTGATTATCACCTTACAAAATGTGGGAGGCGCGGCTGTTTTAAAGAATGGATGGAAGTTGCCTTCGGTTCATTTTGTAGCAAGTGTGAATGTGGAGACAAAGGAGTTCTCGGAAATAGAGGGACGTTTGGAGTGGTTGGTGAGTCCAGAGGAATATGAAGAGAGGGGCTTGCTCTATAGCTATAGTTTCGAGCCCTATCAGATTCATCACATCAAATGTCAGAAAAGACCACAAAGGCAATTAGAACCTTATATGGCAGCAGTAGCAAATAACTGTTATCGTCTACTGGAATACATTGAAGATGGGCAGTCGGATAGTAGATTAGAGGCTCTGATTGCAGAATATGTTAAACCAGTCGTCATCAAAGATTCTATAGGCGAATTTACTTTAAATAGGGCTTATTCATGGTTTGAGGGAAATATGGATCTTGCGGGAAGCAAGGTTAGCGTGATGTTGGATGCAAATGAAGATGCCAGCTTACCACCAAAATCATTTGGTTACTTGAAAACATTTGTCGGAGATATTGACCGAAGAGACTCTGGAATCCGAGACGTTATAGTAAAAGAGATGTGGGAAACAGCAGAGGACTGGCTAGCTTCAGACGGAGATGCCGAAGTATTAACAGAGGACTATTTTTATAATTCCTTGTATCTGGGGGAACTGTCTATCAGCGAAGCGGGGGATTTGACTCTTTATTATGGAGATAAAGAGGATATTTTTGCTGGGCATGCGGTAGAGGTCAGGGCAACTATCGAAGGAAGTATAGAAAATGTGTGCTTGGTAGGGTAAATGGAAAGCATGTGACTCTTTCTTTGTTGTGAAGAAGCGACTTAGTCCTGTTACAGAAGTTATAGAATTAAGAAGAACACTTCATCACTATTTGAGTGAAAGATGTTTTGCTTAATTCTTTTTTTATTGAAGAATTTGAGCGAAAGGAGAAAGCGGAAAACACACAGGAAGCAGTCCACCCTATGGATATATCAAAGACAAAGACGATAAAAATCAGTGGATTATAGACGAAAAAGCGGCAGAGGTTGTCCGAAGAATATTCCATCTGACATTGGACGGAAAAGGACCCTATGCCATTGCAAGGAGATTAGAAGCCGACAAACCTGCCTATCATCAGCAGAAATTGGGATATGGACTACATCAAAGCAAAGTGTTTGAATATCCGTATCGTTGGGGTAGTTCCACGATTGAAAGTATCCTAAAAAAGTAAGAATACTTAGGGCATACGGTCAACTTCAAAACCAGAAAGCATTTCAAAGACAAGAAAACTAAATATGTATCCGAAGATAAGTGGCTCATCTTTGAGAACACCCACGAGCCGATTATCGACCAAGAAACCTTTGATAATGTGCAGAGAATACGAGGAAATGTCAAACGGTATCCCGATGGTTGGGGGGACTATCACCCCCTTACAGGGTTTATATACTATTCTGATTGTGGAAGTAAAATGTATGTTCACAGAACGAGCAATTACAAGAATATCCCCTATTATACTTGCAGTGCCTACACAAAAGTACCTTGTGGAACACTTTGTCCCTCCGCTCACAGGATAAAAGCGGAAGTGGTATTAAATCTCATTCAAAGCACCCTACAAGACATTAAGAAAAGCCTTGATGAAGATAACGAAGACTTTCTCCATTCCATTCAAAACGAAATGGAAGAAAGTGAGAAAATGGAAATGGAAAAGAAAAGGACAAGGCTCACAGATAGTACAAACAGGCTTCAGGAACTGGAACGCTTAATGTGTCGGATATACGAAGATATGATATTGGAGAAGATACCGGACAACCGATATGAAATCTTAAACAATCAGTATGAAACCGAGTAAAGGGAACTTAGCAAAGAAATCGATGGGTTGGAAAAAGCCATCAAGCGATACGAAAAAGAAACAGACAGAGCCAAAAAGTTTACCCGGTTGATTGAACGCTATGATAACTTTGATGAACTGACACCGACCATCATCAACGAGTTTGTAGAAAAAATCTTAGTCCACGAACGAGATCGAAAAGGCAGTCAAACCGCTAATCAGAAAGTCGAAATCTACTTCAACTTTATCGGTAACTATGAACCGTTGAAAGAAGAATTATCCGAAGAAGAAACAAAGAAATTAAGGGAGGAGGAAGAAAAAAACGAGCAAGAAAAGACAAACTTCACCAAAACTACCTCAAGCGTAAAGCAAATGGCAAGCAAAAAGAATATGAGGACAGATACAAGGAGAAAAGGGAGCAACTCAAACAGGAAAAAATGAAAACGCTGAAAAAAAGCGGAATACCATTAAGTAAATATAAAGAACTAATGAAAAAAGAAGCCTAATTATAGACTTCTTTTTTAATAATAATATCCGGAATTCTTAATAATTATATTTAATATCTCTTTGTATTTTTAGACTTGTTGAGTTCAGCAATATAATCTAAACCAAAGACCTCTATTTCATTTAATACTCTTTGGAATTTTGTACCTAATGCACTCAAAGAATACTCAACATGAGGAGGAACTTCCGGAAAAACTTTTCTGACGATTAGTTTGTCTTGTTCCAATTGACGGAGCTGTCTTGTTAAAACGGTTCGGGTAACATCAGGTATTAACCGTTCAAGTTCACTAAATCTTTTCGTGCCTGTACTTAGATGATATAAAACTACAATCGCCCATTTTCCTTGTAAAACTTTTTGAGTCGTAACATAGGGACATTTATCATAAACATTTGACATTGTAACCTCCTTAGAAAACTAACAGTATCTTATTAGATACTATGTATTATAAATGTTCGTACTTCTAAAATCAAGTCTTAAGGAGTATAATAATTACAAGAGAAAATCATTTCTCAAAAAATGAAAGGAGATCAGCTATGAAAAATGAAGTTATGAAAGTGTTTCATGCTTACACAGAAGCATTATCAAAAGGAGATTTTGGAGCGGTTTTTGAAATGATGTCGGATAATATTGTATGGCATATGGGAGGAGAGAGTTCACTTTCCGGTGTGATAGTGGGAAAACAGGTATTAGGGGAGCGTTTGGGAGAATTTTCAAAAAGAAGTAACGGAACATTTAGGGTGATAACAAATTGGGCTGCAAGCAATGACTGTTTTGTGGCTGCCAGTGTTGTTTCTTTAGCAGAAAGAGGAGAAGAAAAACTAAATGATCCGGGGATTGACCTATTCAGGATAGAGAATGGTAAGATACAGGAAGTTTGGACTTTCGCAGAAAAACAAGAGGAAGAAGATAAGTTTTGGGAATAAATTATATCTATACTCAATAAAAATTAGGAAGTTATGTGTAAATGATATGACAAGTGCTTTTTTTCTGAAAAACCAAAATAAATGAAATCAGCACCTTCTTTAGAAAGTGCTGATTTTTTTGAGATAGTAGAAAGTTTATATTTTTCGGCGTTTGAGAGCGAGTAAAGTTCGATAGAAAATGATTTGGCTGCTCTGGATATAGGGAAGGATTGAAAAACTAGCAATTCCAAAAGTAATCCAATTGAGGAAGTACCAAGGGAGTAGTTGTAGGTCGAGGACAAAGCGCTGGAATTTGTAACCCTTCATCAAGAAACGGCTAGTTTTAAGGATTTGGCTTGGTTTAGCTTGTCCTAAATCCAGAGTGTCGCAGAGGAGGAATTCTACCTGCGAGTAAGCATAATGTTGCGGTACGTAGAGGAGATTGCCCACAATCATCAAGATGAGGCTCGCGAAAAAGTAGAGCCCAAAGGTCATAAGGAATTGCTCGGTTTCAACAGATGAGAGGTCAAGATTAGGAAATTCAGGATGTAGGGCAACAAATCTTCGAGCCAAGAGATTGCTATAAAAAAGAAAATAAACCCCTACTAAGTTTGGAATGCTCCATAAAAAGAGGTAGAAACGTTTGAGGAGCAGAGTTAGGAAGGTTTGCGAGAAGCGCTCTTCAGCAAAGAGGGCCAGGCTTGATTTTACTGAGAGTTCCGTATCAGGATCCTTGAGGAGTCGGAGTGTCGCAAAGGCAGCACCTGCTAGAAAAATCGTGCTCATAAAAGAAACCACTAGCGGGAAGAGATAGGCTTGGAGCACTTGTGCCAGCATGCTGAAAAAGGATTGCTCTAAAACACTTTCCTGGAGACGAGCCAAGGGGTTGAGAAAGCCTGACAAGATGACTAGCATGCTAGGTAAGAGATAGACCAGAAAGAGGCGGGGATTTTCAGCCTGAAATTGCCTAGTCTGCAGACGAATGGTTTTTAAATCAATTTTTGGGTATTTCATTCTCTCATTATACCATAGTTCGTGACAGTTCCTGGTTTTTTTGATAAAATCATACAGTATGCCTTTGGGCACAAAGTATGAACTGGGACTGTCTTTCCCAGCTTCGGAGGTAGAAAATGTCAGATTCACCAATCAAATACCGTTTGATTAAGAAAGAAAAACACACGGGAGCCCGTCTGGGAGAAATCATCACTCCGCATGGTACCTTCCCAACACCTATGTTTATGCCGGTTGGGACCCAAGCCACTGTTAAAACCCAGTCGCCTGAAGAATTGAAGGAGATGGGATCAGGGATTATCCTCTCTAATACTTATCATCTCTGGCTTCGCCCAGGGGACGAACTCATCGCACGCGCAGGTGGTCTCCACAAATTTATGAACTGGGACCAGCCAATCTTGACGGATAGTGGTGGTTTTCAGGTTTATTCTCTAGCAGATAGCCGAAATATCACAGAAGAAGGAGTAACCTTTAAAAACCACCTCAATGGTTCCAAGATGTTCCTATCACCAGAAAAAGCTATCTCCATTCAGAACAATCTGGGTTCAGACATCATGATGTCCTTTGATGAATGCCCTCAGTTTTACCAACCCTATGACTACGTTAAGAAATCCATCGAGCGTACTAGTCGTTGGGCTGAGCGTGGTTTGAAGGCTCATCGCCGTCCGCATGACCAAGGCTTGTTTGGAATTGTGCAGGGGGCAGGATTTGAAGACCTTCGTCGTCAGTCGGCTCACGACCTTGTCAGCATGGATTTCCCTGGATACTCTATCGGTGGTTTGGCAGTGGGAGAAACCCACGAAGAGATGAATGCCGTCTTGGACTTCACAACCCAACTTCTTCCTGAAAACAAACCTCGCTATTTGATGGGTGTGGGAGCGCCAGATAGCTTGATTGATGGTGTGATTCGTGGTGTGGATATGTTTGACTGTGTCTTACCAACTCGTATCGCTCGTAACGGAACTTGTATGACCAGTCAAGGTCGTTTGGTTGTCAAAAATGCCCAATTCGCTGAAGACTTTACGCCACTGGATCCTGAGTGTGATTGCTACACATGTAAGAATTATACACGCGCTTATCTTCGTCACCTGCTCAAGGCTGATGAAACCTTTGGTATCCGCTTGACTAGTTACCACAATCTTTACTTCTTGCTTAACCTGATGAAGCAGGTCCGCCAAGCTATCATGGATGACAATCTCTTGGAATTCCGTGAGTATTTTGTGGGAAAATATGGCTACAACAAGTCAGGACGCAATTTTTAAAATGGAATTTATAGAAGCTAAAAATCCTACGTTTTCTCGTAGGATTTTTCTTCTTTTTTTGATAGAATAAAGTGTATAACGAAAGGGAGAATAGACTCGTATGCGTATTAAATGGTTTTCCTTGATTAGGATTACAGGTTTACTTCTGGTGCTTCTGTACCACTTCTTTCAGACCATCTTTCCTGGAGGATTTTTCGGGGTAGATGTCTTTTTCACATTTTCGGGATTCTTGATTACCTCCCTCCTTTTAGAAGAGTTTGGAAAGAAAAGCCAGATTGATTTGCTGGGCTTTTTTAAGAGACGGTTTTATCGGATCGTGCCACCTGTGGTTCTGATGGTTTTGGTGACCATGCCCTTTACCCTCTTAGTTCGCCAAGACTATGTTGCTGGAATTGGTGGCCAGATTGCTGGAGTTCTCGGTTTTATGACCAACTTCTACGAAATGTTAACAGGGGGAAGTTATGAATCCCAGTTCATTCCGCATCTCTTTGTTCACAACTGGAGTCTAGCTGTTGAGGTTCACTACTATATTCTCTGGGGCTTAGCGGTTTGGTTCTTGTCGAAACGTTCAAAATCTAGTAGTCAATTGAGAGGGATGGTATTTCTTCTTTCTACGGGAGCTTTCATCATTAGCTTTTTCTCCATGTTTATTGGTAGTCTAATGGCTAGTTCCCATTCATCTGTCTACTTTTCAAGTTTAACCCATGTTTATCCCTTCTTTTTAGGAAGCATTTTGGCGACAGTTGTGGGGGTTCGTCAGACGAGCGATTTAGTCAAGCAGTTTGACCGGACATGGGATATTCGTCAGAATCTACTGGTATTTGCTGCAGGTCTCTTGGTGTTAATGCTCTTGACTTTCTTTGTCAAGTTCACCTATCTGTTTGCATACTTATTTGGCTTCTTGCTAGCAAGTTTAGCGGCAGTGACCATGATTTTTGCTGCGCGTGTCTTGCATGAGAAAACGCCTGAGATACAAGAACCTCGGATCATTACATTTTTAGCGGATACCAGCTACGCGGTTTATCTCTTCCACTGGCCTTTTTATATTATCTTTTCTCAGTTGATGAGTAATCTGCCTGCTGTTATTCTGACAATCATCTTTTCTTATTTCTTTGCTATCCTATCCTTCTATATTATTGAGCCGTTGATTGCTGGTAAATCCAATCCTTTAATACGGAAGATTAGTCGATTGCCTCATATTAAACCAATTAGTGCTGGTGCTGCTGGCATTCTTACCTTGCTTACCTTGATTATCATAGCTGTGGCTCCCCAAGTTGGAGCTTTTGAGACAGACTTGATGGTCAATGGTTTCAAACAAGCCCAGACCAATATAGGGCAAACAAAGACTCTTGCTGAACAAGCTGAACTGAGTCGCCTAGGAATTTCTGAGGGAACAAGCCTAATAGGAGATTCGGTAGCTTTGCGTGCCAATACAGCCTTACAAGAGGCACTTCCTGAAGCAAATATCAATGCCCAGGTTAGTCGAACGACCAAGCAAGCCAATGACATCATGCTCAATAATAGCCAGAACAAGGCGCTTTTAAAAACAGTTGTCATTGCAACGGGGGTCAACAATCCTGAAGGTTATAAGAATGATTTGGACAGCATCGTGAACAATCTACCGAAAGGACACCATCTGATACTGGTGACACCTTATGAGGGAGACAAGAGCAAGGACACTTATGCATCAGTGGAGCAGTATGCGGCTTATGCGAGAGAATTAGCTGAAAAGAATCCATATGTGAGCATCGCTGACTGGAATAAGGTCGCTAAGGAACACCCTGAAATCTGGGCTGGAACCGACCAAGTCCACTTTGGAAATGATAGCAACATGATTGAAGAAGGTGCTAAGCTTTACGCAGAAACGATTGCAGCTGCTGTTAAGGCTGCTCAAGAACTGCCTGTAAAATCAAAATAAGATTAAAGAGTTGGAGAAATCCAGCTCTTTTAAAATATCCACGAAAAATAGGTCTATACCATTTACAAATGAAAAAGAAAGGTTTATAATGTAATTGACATAATAAATTCTAGAAACAATCTATCAAGGAGGTTATCATTATGCCTAATTATATTAAAGCGGATCAGTTTTTCTACCCACACGGAGTTCGTCGTGGTGGTTACTTAGAACTTGTGGATGGCAAGTTTGGAAAACATGTAGAACAGATTCCTGAAGGAGCTGAGGTGATTGACTATACAGGTTATAGCATTGCCCCAGGACTTGTGGATACCCACATTCATGGATTTGGCGGTGTGGATGTCATGGATAATAACATCGAAGGAACCCTTCATACCATGAGTGAAGGACTACTTAGCACGGGTGTTACTAGCTTCTTGCCAACGACGTTGACTTCCTCTTACGAGCAGTTGCTTGCGGTAACTGAAAATATCGGTGCTCGTTACCAGGAAGCAAGTGGAGCCAAGATTCGTGGAATCTATTTTGAAGGCCCTTATTTCACAGAGAAATACAAAGGAGCTCAAAACCCTGCCTATATGAAAGATCCTCGTATGGATGAGTTTCGTGCTTGGCAAAAAGCTGCCAATGGCTTGCTTAATAAAATTGCCCTTGCGCCAGAACGCGAAGGTGTAGAAGACTTTGTTCGTACAGTTACGGGTGAAGGAGTGACTGTTGCTCTTGGACACTCCAATGCGACTTTTGATGAAGCTAAAAAAGCAGTCGATGCTGGAGCAAGCGTTTGGGTACATGCCTACAATGGGATGCGTGGGTTGACTCACCGTGAACTCGGTATGGTCGGAGCCATGTATGAGTTGCCACATACTTACGCAGAATTGATTTGTGACGGTCACCACGTAGATCCAAAGGCCTGTGACATTTTGCTCAAACAAAAGGGAACTGAAAATATTGCCCTTATCACAGACTGTATGACAGCGGGTGGCTTGGAAGATGGAGACTACATGTTGGGAGAATTCCCGGTAGTAGTTGCCAATGGAACTGCTCGCCTCAAATCTACAGGCAATTTGGCAGGTTCTATCCTCAAACTCAAAGATGGTTTGAAGAATGTGGTTGAATGGGGCATTGCGAATCCACATGAAGCAGTCATGATGGCCAGTCTCAACCCAGCAAAATCTGTTCACATTGATGATGTCTGTGGTCAAATCCGTGAAGGTTACGATGCTGACTTTATCGTACTAGATAAAGATTTGGAATTAGTTGCAACCTATCTAGATGGTGTGAAACGTTATCAAGCATAATAAAAAGCAGAGGCTGTGACTCAGCCTTTGCTTTTCTATTTAGAGGTATCTTCAGAAAGCTAGAAGATTATTCTATAATGAAGCAAAATCCTTTCATTGTTCTAGAAAATTCGTTATAATATACGGTACAAAGGAAGTAGTGAAAATGTATCGTGTTATAGAAATGTATGGGGATTTTGAACCGTGGTGGTTTATAGAAGGCTGGGAAGAAGATGTCATCATGAGTCAATCTTTTGACAAGTATTATGATGCCCTAAAATATTATAAATCATGCTGGTTTGAGTTGGAAAAGAAGAATCCTCTTTATAAGAGTCGGAGTGATTTGATGACTATTTTTTGGGATCCTGCTGATAAACGCTGGTGTGATGAGTGTGATGAGTACTTGCAGCAGTATCATTCTTTGGCTCTTTTACAGGATGAGCAAGTCATCCCCGATGAAAAGCTACGTCCAGGCTACGAAAAACAAACAGGTCAAGAAAAACACCGTTCTTGCCGCATGAAATGGAGATAAAAAGTAACTTTTAAAAGTTGCTTTTTATTTTTTCCAATTTTTTCGAATAGTATAGGTGAGGAGGTAAGTATGGTTCAAGAAATCGCACAAGAGATCATTCGTTCGGCTAGGAGAAAAGGTGCACAAGACATTTATTTTGTTCCTAAATTAGATGCGTATGAACTCCATATGAGAGTGGGAGACGAAAGATGTAAAATCGGTTGTTATGATTTTGAAAAATTTGCTGCTGTGATTAGTCATTTCAAGTTTGTAGCTGGGATGAATGTAGGAGAAAAGCGTCGCAGTCAGCTGGGTTCTTGTGATTATCAGTATGACGAAAAGGTTTCTTCACTGCGTTTGTCCACCGTGGGAGATTATCGGGGACATGAGAGTTTGGTCATTCGTTTGTTACACGATGAGGAGCAGGATCTGCATTTCTGGTTTCAGGATATTGGAGAACTGGGCAAGCAATACAGGCAACGGGGTCTCTATCTATTTGCAGGTCCCGTCGGAAGTGGCAAGACGACGCTGATGCACGAATTGGCTAAGTCTCTGTTTAAGGGGCAGCAGGTTATGTCCATCGAAGACCCTGTCGAGATCAAGCAGGAAGAGATGTTGCAGTTGCAGTTGAATGAGGCGATTGGCTTGACCTATGAAAATCTAATCAAACTATCCTTGCGTCATCGTCCCGATCTTTTGATTATCGGTGAAATTCGTGACAGCGAGACGGCGCGTGCAGTGGTCAGAGCCAGTTTGACAGGGGCGACAGTTTTTTCAACCATTCATGCCAAGAGTATCCGAGGTGTTTATGAACGTCTTCTGGAGTTGGGTGTGACGGAGGAGGAACTAGCAGTTGTCCTGCAAGGAGTCTGCTACCAGAGATTAATCGGGGGAGGAGGAATCGTTGACTTTGCAAACAAAGACTATCAAGAACACCAGCCAACTAGCTGGAATGAGCAGATTGACCAGCTTCTTAAAGATGGACATATCACAAGTCTTCAGGCTGAAACGGAAAAAATTAGCTACAGCTAAGCAGAAGAAAATCATCACCCTGTTTAACAATCTCTTCTCCAGTGGTTTTCATTTGGTGGAAATTATTTCTTTCTTGGGGAGAAGTGCCTTGCTAGAAAAGGACTATGTGACACAGATGCACCAAGGGCTGTCTCAGGGGAAATCTTTCTCAGAAATGATGGAAAGTTTAGGATTTTCAGGTGCCATTGTGACTCAGTTATCCCTAGCTGAAGTTCATGGGAATCTTCATCTGAGTTTGGGAAAGATAGAAGAATATTTGGATAATTTGGCCAAGGTTAAGAAAAAGTTAATCGAAGTGGCGACCTATCCTTTGATTTTGCTGGGATTTCTCTTGTTAATCATGCTGGGATTGAGAAACTATCTACTACCCCAACTGGACAGTAGCAATATTGCCACCCAAATCATCGGTAATCTGCCACAAATTTTTCTTGGACTAGTGTTGGTTTGCTCTCTGTCTCTACTTTTAGCTCTCACTTTCTACAAAAGAAGTACCAAGATGGGGGTCTTCTCGATGTTGGCACGGATTCCCTTTCTTGGAATCTTTGTCCAGACCTATCTGACAGCTTATTACGCGCGTGAATGGGGCAATATGATTTCGCAGGGAATGGAGCTGACGCAGATTTTTCAAATCATGCAGGAACAAGGTTCTCAGCTCTTTAAAGAAATCGGTCAAGATTTGGCTCAAGCCCTGCAAAATGGCCGCGAATTTTCTCAAACCATAGCGACCTATCCTTTCTTTAAAAAGGAGTTGAGTCTCATCATTGAGTATGGGGAAGTCAAGTCCAAGCTGGGGAGTGAGTTGGAAATCTATGCCGAAAAAACTTGGGAAGCCTTTTTTACCCGAGTCAACCGCACCATGAATCTGGTGCAGCCACTGGTTTTTATCTTTGTGGCCCTGATTATCGTTTTACTTTATGCGGCAATGCTTATGCCCATGTATCAAAATATGGAGGTAAATTTTTAAAATGAACAAACTCATGACAAATTTTAAAAAAGCCAAGGTTCAAGCTTTCACTCTGGTAGAGATGTTAGTCGTCTTGCTCATCATCAGCGTACTCCTCTTGCTCTTTGTGCCCAATTTGACCAAGCAAAAGGATGTTGTTGATGACAAAGGAAAGGCTGCAGTTGTCAAGGTGGTGGAAAGCCAGGCAGAACTTTATAGTCTGGACAAGAATGAAGATGCTAGCTTAAGTAAATTACAGGCGGACGGACGTATCACAGCAGAGCAAGTCAAGGCTTATAAAGACTACTATGCGAAACAAAAAACAAGTCAGACTGTTGCAGATTAAGGCCTTTACCATGTTTGAAAGTCTCTTGGTTTTGGGACTTGTGAGTATCATTGCTTTGGCTTTGTCAAGCTCAGTCCAGTCTAGTTTTGCTGCGGTTGAGGAGCAGATTTTCTTTATGGAATTTGAAGAACTCTATCGGGAAACGCAAAAACGCAGTGTTGCTAGTCAGCAAAAGACCAGCTTGAATTTAGAGGGACAGACCATTAGCAATGGCAGTCAAAAATTAATCGTTCCCAAAGGAATTCAAGCACCATCAGGACAGACGATTCACTTTGACCGAGCTGGTGGGAATAGATCTCTGGCTAAGGTTGAATTTCAGACCAGCAAAGGAGCAATCAGCTATCGATTATATCTAGGAAATGGAAAAATTAAACGCATTAAAGAAACAAAAAATTAGGGCAGTGATTTTACTAGAAGCAGTAGTAGCTCTGGCCGTATTTGCCAGTATTGCAACCCTTCTTTTGGGACAAATCCAGAAAAATAGACAAGAAGAGGCAGAAATTTTGCAAAAAGAGGAAGTCTTACGTGTCGCTAAGATGGCCTTGCAGACGGGACAAAATCAAGTGAAGGTCAACGGAGTTGAGATTCAGGTATTTGCTAGTGAAAAAGGAGTGGAGGTCTACCATGGTTCAGAGAAGTTGCTCGACCTTAAAGAGCAGTAAGGTAAGAGCTTTCACTCTTTTAGAATCTCTGATTGCCCTTATCGTCATTAGCGGAGGCTTGCTCCTCTTTCAAGCTATGAGTCAGCTCCTCATTTCAGAAGTTCGTTACCAGCAGCAAAGAGAGCAAAAGGAGTGGCTCTTGTTTGTGGATCAGCTGGAGGCGGAGTTAGAGCGTTCGCAGTTCGAAAAGGTGGAAGGCAATCGTATTTATATGAAGCAGGATGGCAAGGAAATTGCGATAGGCAAGTCTAAATCGGAAGATTTTCGAAAAACCGATAGCAGTGGACGAGGCTACCAACCTATGGTTTATGGATTGAAATCAGCACAAATCACAGAGGAAAATCAACTGGTTCGCTTTCACTTCCAATTTCAAAAAGGCTTAGAAAGGGAGTTCATCTATCGTGTGGAAAAAGCAAAAAGTTAAGGCAGGCGTTCTCCTATATGCAGTGACTATGGCAGCCATCTTTAGTCTATTGCTGCAGTTTTATTTGAATCGGCAAGTAGCCCATCACAAAGACTTTGCCCTAAACAAAGAAAAGTTGGTAGCTTTTGCCATGGCCAAGCGAAGTAAAGATAAGGTTGAACAAGAAAGTGGGGAACGAGTCTTTAACCTGGGAAAAGTTACTTATCAAAATACGAAAACAGGTTTTGCAACAAGTGTTCGAATGAATAAGAGCAACTATGAATTTCTCTTTCCTTCGATGAAACCCAAGGAAAAGAAAACGGATAAAAAGCAACAGGTAGCGACTGATTCAAGTCAAGAACTAAATCAGACAAAAACAGAAAATAAGGCAGATAAGAAAGCCAATTCCTAGGTAATTCAACTTCTTTGTGTTAAACTAAAAGTATGAAACACGATTTTAATCACAAAGCAGAAACCTTTGATTCGCCCAAAAATATCTTCCTTGCAAACTTGGTTTGTCAAGCAGTTGAAGCACAGATTGATTTTCTATCAGACAAGGCAATACTGGACTTTGGTGGTGGGACGGGTCTGTTAGCCTTGCCTCTAGCTAAGCAAGCCCAGTCGGTTACCCTTGTAGACATCTCGGAGAAAATGCTGGAGCAAGCCCGTTTGAAAGCAGAGCAACAAGACATCAAGAATATCCAGTTTTTGGAGCAGGATTTACTGGCAAATCCCTTGGGACAGCAATTTGACCTGATTGTTGTCAGTCGAGTTCTTCATCATATGCCCGATCTAGATGCGACTCTTGCCATGTTTCACCATCACCTTAGGGAGAATGGACAGGTCCTCATTGCTGATTTTACCAAGATAGAGCCTAACCATCATGGTTTTGATTTAGCAGAACTGGAAACCAAGCTCGCCCAGTTTGGTTTTTCAAGCATTGACAGTCAGATCCTCTATAGTGCTAAAGACTTGTTTCAAGGAAATTACGCAGAACTCTTTTTAACAGTAGCCCAAAAATCACTTGCTGACTAAAGCAGTGATTTTTTCTCTTCAGATGGAAAAAAGGAGGGAAATTTGATAAGATAGGAATATGGATTTTGAAAAAATAGAACAAGCTTATACGTATTTACTAGAGAATGTCCAAGTCATCCAAAGTGATTTGGCGACCAACTTTTATGATGCCTTAGTAGAGCAAAATAGTATCTACCTAGATGGCGAGACCAAACTAGAGCAGGTCAAGGAGAACAATCAAGCTCTTAAGCGCTTAGCACTTCGCAAGGAAGAGTGGCTCAAGACCTACCAGTTTCTCTTGATGAAGGCAGGACAAACGGAGCCTTTGCAGGCCAATCACCAGTTTACACCAGATGCCATTGCCCTCCTCTTGGTACTTGTTGTGGAAGAATTGCTTGATCAAGAGGAAGTTAGTATCCTCGAAATAGGTTCTGGTATGGGAATTTTGGGGGCTACTTTCTTGACATCTCTTGCTAAAAAAGTGGATTACTTGGGAATTGAAGTGGATGACTTGCTGATTGATTTGGCGGCTAGCATGGCAGATGCGATTGGTTTGCAGGCTGGTTTTGTCCAAGGAGACGCCGTTCGTCCGCAAATGCTTAAAGAAAGCGACGTTGTCATCAGCGACTTGCCTGTCGGCTATTACCCAGACGACACTATCGCTTCACGCTATCATGTGGCTTCTAGCCAAGAACATACCTATGCCCACCATTTGCTCATGGAACAAGGTCTCAAGTACCTCAAGTCAGATGGCTATGCTATTTTTCTGGCTCCGAGTGATTTGTTGACCAGCCCTCAAAGTGATTTGTTAAAAGATTGGCTCAAAGACGAAGTCAGTCTTGCTACCATCATCACTCTGCCAGAGGATATTTTCTCAACGGTCAGTCAGGCTAAGAGTATTTTCGTTTTACAGAAGAAAACCGAACAGGAACTGCAACCTTTTGTCTATCCGCTAGAAAGTTTGCAAGATCCAGCTGCACTATTGAAATTCAAAGAAAATTTTCAAAAATGGAGCAAAGGTACTGAAATGTAAGGTAAATTTTGTTATAATAGTTGAAAACGCTTAAAAGAGGTATCATGTTATGACTAAAACAATTGCAATCAATGCAGGAAGCTCGAGTTTGAAATGGCAACTTTACCAAATGCCAGAAGAAATAGTATTAGCGAAAGGCTTGATTGAACGTATTGGCTTGAAGGACTCTATCTCAACTGTAAAATTCGACGGCCGTTCTGAACAACAAATTCTTGATATTGAAGATCACATACAAGCTGTTAAAATTTTATTAGATGATCTGATTCGTTTTGACATCATCAAAGGTTATGATGAAATAACTGGTGTTGGGCACCGTGTTGTGGCTGGTGGTGAATATTTCAAAGAGTCAACCTTGGTAGAGGGAGATGTTTTGGAAAAGGTTGAAGAGTTGGGACTTTTAGCTCCTCTTCACAACCCAGCCAACGCAGCAGGAATTCGCGCATTTAAGGAATTGCTTCCAGATATTACCAGCGTTGTTGTTTTTGATACATCATTCCATACAACAATGCCAGAGAAAGCCTATCGTTACCCTCTTCCAAACAAATACTATACTGAAAATAAAGTTCGTAAGTATGGAGCCCACGGGACAAGTCATCAGTTTGTAGCAGGAGAAGCAGCTAAAATTTTAGGTCGCCCCCTAGAAGAGTTGAAATTGATTACCTGCCATATTGGTAATGGTGCTTCTATTACAGCTGTCAAAGGCGGTCAGTCTGTTGATACATCCATGGGCTTCACTCCACTTGGTGGTATTATGATGGGGACTCGTACAGGTGATATTGATCCAGCAATTATCCCCTATTTAATGCAACATACAGAGGACTTCAATACACCAGAGGATATCAGTCGAATTCTCAATCGTGAGTCAGGACTTTTGGGTGTTTCTGAGAGATCAAGCGATATGCGTGATATTCACGAAGCTATGCGTGCGGGTGATGAGAAAGCGCAGCTGGCAAATGAGATTTTTGTAGATCGTATCCAAAAATACATTGGTCAGTATTTAGCAGTTTTGAATGGTGCAGATGCCATTATCTTTACAGCCGGAATTGGAGAAAACTCTGTAACGATTCGTCAGATGGTTATTGAAGGCATTTCTTGGTTTGGCTGCGATGTCGATCCAGAAAAGAATGTCTTTGGAGCAACAGGTGATATCTCAACAGAGTCTGCTAAAGTTCGTGTCTTGGTTATCCCAACTGATGAAGAATTGGTCATCGCTCGTGATGTTGAACGCTTGAAAAAGTAAGGTGAACTGAATAAAATTACAAGGTAAGATACAATAAAAAGGAGTTGGGAGATAAAATTTCCCAACTTTTTGTTGTTAAAACAGTCTAAAACCTTGTCATTATTGGCTTTTTTGAAATTTATGGTATAATAGTAGTAATTTAATAGATGGAGTTGAGTTTTGAAGAAAAGCTTTCGTGTAAAAAGAGAGAAAGATTTTAAGGCTATTTTCACGGATGGAACAAGTTTTGCTAATCGTAAATTTGTTGTCTACCAATTGGAGAATCAGAAAAGTCATTTTCGAGTAGGGCTGTCCGTCAGTAAGAAATTAGGGAATGCAGTCACTAGAAATCAAATTAAAAGACGGATTCGACACATTTTGCTAAGTGTAAGGGAGCAGTTAGCTGATAACGTTGATTTTGTCGTAATTGCTCGAAAAGGGGTTGAAGGCTTGGATTATGCAGAAATGGAGAAAAATCTACTCCACGTATTAAAGTTATCAAAGATTTACCGGGAAGGAATTAGGAGTGAAAAAGAAACTACAGTTGATTAGTTTGCTGGGCTTGTCCTTATTTGTCATGACAGCCTGTGGGACGAGCGATGTTGCAGCAGATTCTACAGATATATGGAGTAAATTTGTCTATTTTTTTGCTGAAATCATCCGCTTCTTGTCCTTTGACATTAGTATCGGAGTGGGGATTATCCTCTTTACGATCCTGATTCGTACGATTCTATTGCCAGTCTTTCAGACTCAGATGGTGGCCTCTAGAAAAATGCAAGAGGCTCAACCACGCATCAAGGCTCTGCAAGAACAATATCCAGGTCGTGATATGGAAAGTAGAACCAAGCTGGATCAGGAGATGCGGAAGGTCTATAAAGAATTAGGGGTCAAACACTCCTCTTCTCTCTGGCCGATTTTGATTCAAATGCCGGTTCTCTTGGCTCTCTTCCAAGCCTTGACTCGAGTAGACTTTTTGAAAACAGGGCATTTTTTGTGGGTGAACCTTGGGGGAGTAGACACAAGCTTTATTCTTCCGATTTTGGCGGCAGTCTTTACCTTCTTAAGTAGTTGGTTATCGAATAAGGCTTTACCTGAAAGAAGTGGAGCTATGACAGGGATGATGTACGGGATGCCTGTACTGATCTTTATCTTTGCCATCTCTTCACCTAGTGGCGTAGCCTTGTACTGGGCAGTATCCAATGCTTATCAAGTTTTGCAAACTTACTTCTTAAACAATCCTTTTAAGATTATTGCAGCGCGTGAGGCGGAAGTACAAGCTAAAAAAGATTTGGAAAATAGAAAAAGAAAAGCCAAGAAAAAGGCTCAGAAAACGAAATAATAAGGAGGAATCTGATAATGGTATTATTTACAGGTTCAACGGTTGAAGAAGCAATCCAAAAAGGATTGAAAGAATTAGACATTCCAAGAATGAAGGCACACATCAAGGTCGTTTCGAAAGAGAAAAAAGGATTCTTAGGCTTGTTTGGTAAGAAGCCAGCTCAAGTTGATATCGAAGCGATTAGTGAAACGACTGTGATTAAAGCCAATCAACAAGCTGTAAAAGGTGTTCCGAAAGAAATCAATGAACAAAACGAACCTGTTAAGACAGTAACAGAGGCGACAGTTGATTTGGGATATGTGGTTGAAGCCATCAAGAAAATTGAAGAAGAAGGCCAAGGTGTCTCTGAAGAGGTCAAGGCTGAAATCTTGAAAAACGAGAAACATGCTAGCACGATTTTAGAAGAAACAGGTCACATCGCGATTTTAAATGAATTGCAGACAGGAGATGCTGGAGTGGAAGACCCAGCAGAGTGTGAAGAATTTGTATCTATGTCAGAATCGGTAGAAAGCCAGTCTTTGGAAGATCTAGGTTTGAAGGTGGAGCCGAGTTATGACATCGAACAAGTAGCAGCTCAAGTGACTAACTATGTTCAAACCATTGTGGATGATATGGATGTTGAAGGGACTATTTCAAGCGGCTACAATCGCCGCACCATCAATCTTCAAATTGACACCAATGAACCAGGTCGTATTATCGGCTACCACGGAAAAGTATTGAAAGCACTTCAGCTTTTGGCGCAAAACTACCTCTACAATCGTTATTCAAGAACTTTCTATATCACAATCAACGTCAATGATTACGTTGAACATCGTGCAGAAGTGTTGCAAACCTACGCTCAAAAATTAGCGACTCGTGTTCTAGAAGAAGGTCGAAGTCAACAAACAGATCCAATGTCAAATAGCGAACGCAAGATTATCCATCGCATTATTTCACGCATGGCTGGCGTGACGAGTTACTCTGAGGGTGATGAGCCAAATCGCTATGTAGTCGTAGATACAGAATAAATAAAATCAGGCTTGTCCTGATTTTTTGTTAGAAAAGGGAGAAGAAACAGATGATGGAAGCAATCAGGAACTATCTATCTTATGCAGGTATCCAATATCGTCATCCAGATAAGGCTGGAGATGAGCGAGAGAAGATGCTGGCGTTGCGCCACAAAGGGCAGGGGGCTCGCAAGGCTTTTACGAACTTAGCCAAGGCCTTCCAAGAAAAGCATCCAGAATGGCAACTGCAACAAACTAGTCAGTGGATGAATCAAGCGCAACGCTTGCGACCACATTTCTGGGCCTATCTACAGAGAGACGGAGAAGTGACAGAACCTATGATGGCCTTGCGTTTGTATGGAAATCCCTCAGACTCTGGTATTTCCTTAGAAGTCAGTTTCATCGAGCGCAAGAAAGATGAGCAGACTCTGGGCAAACAAGCCAAGGTTTTAGATATTTCACCGGTAGAAGGAATGTATTATCTAGCATATACCGATGACCAGAGTCAAAAGGTAGAAGCCACAGAAGAAGATCGTCAGCTCTTACGCGAGAAGGTGCAATGTCAGGAAATTCGTAAAGTTTTGGTCAAGGCAGATGTTTCCTTCATTGAAAATCAGTCAGTAGAAGCGATATTGGAGAAGTTAGAAGACGCTTTTACACGCTTGTTGCCTTACTATGAGGTGACGAGGAAGTAAAATTTCTCAAAAAATATCATAAATCGTACAGTCCAAGAGTGAACAGTCCGCTGTGTAATTCTTGGTCTTTTTGTTTGCGCTTTCAAAATATATAATAAAGTTACAAAAACAATTCAAATAAAGGAGAGCAGTTATGGAAGTCATTTCAGGTGTTCTAAATTGGTTTTCTAGCAATATTTTGCAGAATCCCGCATTTTTCGTAGGTCTATTGGTACTGATTGGGTATGCGCTTTTGAAAAAGCCAACTCATGAAGTCTTTTCAGGATTTGTAAAAGCGACAGTTGGTTATATGTTGCTAAACGTTGGTGCGGGGGGCTTGGTTACCACTTTCCGTCCGATCTTGGCAGCGCTCAACTTTAAATTCCAAATTGGTGCGGCAGTTATCGACCCTTACTTCGGACTTGCAGCAGCAAATAACAAAATTGCAGCTGAGTTTCCTGACTTTGTCGGAACTGCAACAACAGCCCTTTTGATTGGTTTCGGGGTCAATATCCTGCTAGTGGCTTTCCGTAAACTCACCAAAGTGAGAACCCTCTTTATCACAGGGCATATCATGGTGCAACAAGCAGCAACTGTTTCTCTTATGGTTCTCTTCTTGGTTCCACAATTGCGCAATGCTTATGGGACAGCGGCTATCGGAATTATCTGTGGACTTTACTGGGCTATCAGCTCAAACATGACTGTTGAAGCAACTCAACGTTTGACTGGTGGTGGTGGTTTTGCGATTGGTCACCAACAACAATTTGCTATCTGGTTTGTAGATAAAATCGCAGGACGCTTTGGTAAGAAGGAAGAAAGTCTAGACAATATTAAATTGCCTAAATTCCTCTCTATCTTCCATGATACAGTAGTTGCCTCTGCAACTTTGATGTTGGTCTTCTTTGGTGCAATTCTTTTGATCTTGGGACCAGAAATCATGTCAAACAAAGAAGTGATCACTTCAGGAACTTTGTTCAATCCTGCTAAGCAAGACTTCTTCATGTATATTATCCAAACAGCTTTCACTTTCTCAGTTTACTTGTTTATCTTGATGCAAGGTGTTCGCATGTTCGTATCTGAATTGACAAATGCCTTCCAAGGTATCTCAAGCAAACTTTTGCCAGGTTCATTCCCAGCGGTGGACGTTGCGGCTTCTTATGGATTTGGTTCTCCAAATGCTGTTTTGTCAGGTTTTGCCTTTGGTTTGATTGGGCAATTGATTACAATCGTTCTACTTATCGTCTTCAAAAACCCTATCCTTATCATCACAGGATTTGTACCGGTGTTCTTTGATAATGCAGCCATCGCCGTTTACGCTGATAAACGTGGTGGTTGGAAAGCGGCAGTTATCTTGTCCTTCATCTCAGGTGTACTTCAAGTTGCCCTTGGTGCTCTTTGCGTAGCCCTTCTCGACTTGGCAGCTTATGGTGGTTACCATGGAAATATTGACTTTGAATTCCCATGGCTTGGATTTGGCTACATTTTCAAATACCTCGGTATTATTGGTTATGTACTTGTTTGCCTCTTCTTGCTTGTCATTCCTCAAATTCAGTTTGCCAAAGCAAAAGATAAAGAAAAATACTATAACGGCGAAGTACAAGAAGAAGCTTAGAATTTAGAAAAGGAGAAATAAAATGGTTAAAGTATTAGCAGCATGTGGAAATGGTATGGGTTCATCAATGGTTATCAAGATGAAGGTGGAAAATGCGCTCCGTAAGCTAAACCAAACAGACTTTACAGTAAACTCATGCAGTGTCGGCGAAGCTAAAAGTTTGGCTGCTGGCTATGATATTGTTATCGCTTCTCTTCACCTAATCCAAGAATTGGAAGGCAGAACAAATGGGAAGTTGATTGGGCTTGACAACTTGATGGATGATAAAGAAATCACTGAAAAACTCAGTCAGGCACTACAGTAAAAGGTTGGAGGGGGCTGGACAGGAACTGTGAATACGAGGTTCTGTCCTAGTCCCTCTTTACATAAAGGAGGCAACTATGAATTTAAAACAAGCTTTGATTGAAAATGATTCAATTCGATTGGGACTTGAGGCGTCTGACTGGAAAGAAGCAGTTAAGTTAGCAGTGGAACCCTTGATTGAAAGTGGTGCAATTTTACCAGAGTACTATGATGCGATTATTGAGTCAACAGAAGAATATGGTCCCTACTATATTTTAATGCCAGGGATGGCTATGCCCCATGCTAGACCAGAGGCAGGTGTTCAGCGGGATGCTTTTTCACTGATTACCTTGCAAAATCCCGTTGTTTTTTCAGATGGAAAAGAAGTATCCGTCTTACTAGCTTTGGCTGCGACAAGCTCAAAGATTCATACAAGTGTAGCGATTCCACAAATTATTGCCTTGTTTGAGTTGGAAGATTCCATTGCCCGCTTGCAAGGATGTCAGAGTAAGGAAGAAGTTTTGGATATGATCGAAGAATCAAAAAATAGTCCATACCTTGAAGGCTTGGACTTGGAAAGCTAAAAAGGAGTAGGAAGATGACTAAAAGAATACCAAATTTACAAGTTGCACTAGACCATTCAGATTTGCAAGGCGCAATTAAGGCTGCTGTATCTGTTGGTCATGAAGTGGATATCATTGAAGCTGGTACTGTTTGCCTACTTCAAGTAGGGAGCGAATTGGTAGAAGTCTTGCGTAGCCTTTTCCCAGATAAGATCATCGTGGCAGACACCAAGTGTGCGGACGCCGGTGGAACGGTTGCCAAGAATAATGCTGTACGCGGAGCAGACTGGATGACTTGTATCTGCTGTGCAACCATTCCGACTATGGAAGCAGCGCTCAAAGCAATCACAGCTGAACGTGGAGATAGAGGAGAGATCCAAATCGAACTTTACGGAGACTGGACTTTTGAACAGGCTCAACTCTGGCTTGATGCGGGAATCTCCCAAGCAATCTACCACCAATCTCGTGATGCTCTACTTGCTGGAGAAACTTGGGGTGAAAAAGATCTAAACAAGGTCAAAAAATTGATTGATATGGGCTTCCGTGTGTCTGTTACAGGCGGACTAGATGTGGATACACTCAAACTCTTTAAAGGAGTGGATGTCTTTACTTTCATCGCAGGTCGCGGAATTACTGAGGCACCAGATCCGGCAGGAGCAGCGCGTGCCTTTAAGGATGAAATCAAACGAATTTGGGGGTAAGCCATGGCACGTCCAATTGGAATCTATGAAAAAGCTACACCCAAGCATTTTACTTGGTTGGAACGCTTGAATTTTGCCAAAGAATTGGGCTTCGACTTCGTTGAAATGTCGATTGACGAGCGTGACGAACGTTTGGCTCGTCTTGATTGGAGCAAGGAAGAACGTTTGGAGATTGTGAAAGCTATCTATGAAACAGGTATCCGAATCCCGTCCATCTGTTTCTCAGGCCATCGTCGCTATCCAATGGGTTCAAACGATCCTGTTTTAGAAAAAAAATCGCTGGAACTGATGAGAAAATGTATCAAACTGGCTCAGGATTTGGGAGTTCGTACCATTCAGCTAGCTGGATATGATGTTTATTATGAGGAAAAGTCCCCTCAAACACGTGAACGCTTTATCAAAAACCTCCGACAAGCCTGTGACTGGGCGGAGGAAGCCCAAGTGATTTTGGCTATTGAGATTATGGACGATCCTTTTATCAATAGCATTGAGAAGTACTTGGCTGTTGAAAAAGAGATTGATTCACCTTATCTCTTTGTCTATCCAGATATTGGCAATGTCTCAGCTTGGCATAATGATGTTTATAGTGAATTTTATATCGGGCACCATGCCCTTGCAGCCCTCCATCTTAAGGATACCTATCCTGTGACCGAGAATTCAAAAGGACAATTTCGAGATGTTCCTTTTGGGGCTGGTTGTGTCAACTGGGAAGCAGCTTTTGATATTTTGAAGAAAACCAACTATAATGGTCCTTTCCTAATCGAGATGTGGTCTGAAAACTGTGAAACAGTAGAAGAAACCAAAGCGGCTATCAAAGAAGCACAAGATTTCCTCTACCCATTAATAAAGAAAGCGGGTTTGATGTAAGATGAATCAAGTAATCAATGATATGAGAAAGCGTGTCTGCGAAGCCAATCAATCTCTTCCTAAGCATGGCTTGGTTAAATTCACATGGGGTAATGTCTCAGAAGTGAATCGTGAGCTAGGTGTGATTGTTATCAAACCATCTGGCGTAGATTATGATCAATTGACTCCTGAAAACATGGTGGTGACAGATTTGGATGGGAAGGTTCTTGAAGGCGATTTGAGACCATCTTCTGATCTGCCAACCCACGTAGAGTTATACAAGGCTTGGTCTGCTATTGGTAGTGTGGTCCACACTCATTCAACAGAGGCAGTTGGTTGGGCACAGGCGGGACGCGATATCCCATTTTATGGGACAACACATGCCGACTATTTTTACGGATCAATTCCTTGTGCTCGTAGCTTGACTCAGGACGAAGTTGAAGTAGCTTATGAAAAGGACACAGGCTTAGTCATTCTAGAAGAATTTGACCGTCGTGGGCTCAATCCAGTTGAAGTTCCGGGCATTGTCGTTCGCAACCACGGTCCATTCACATGGGGCAAGAACCCTGAAAATGCAGTCTATCATTCAGTTGTTCTCGAAGAAGTTGCCAAGATGAACCGTTTCACAGAGCAGATCAATCCAAGAGTTGAACCTGCTCCACAGTACATACTGGAAAAACATTACCAAAGAAAGCACGGACCAAATGCCTACTATGGTCAAAAATAAAAAACGAGCAATTGAAAAGAGGCTTGGAGATATCTAAGCCTCACTTTTGCAATGAAACCGAAAAGCAAACGAGCCCAATGATAAATATTATCATTGAAACATTTTTATTAAAGTGTTATGATAGGAAGACTGTTTGATTGATTAGTCCCGAATAATAGGAGGAGAAGATGGTATTAGATAAAACGAGTTGTGAGCTATTGCTGTACCTCATGGATCAAGAATCTCCCAAAACGATTATGACCATTTCCAAAGATTTGGGGCAATCGAGGAGAAAGGTCTACTATCATATTGATAAAATTAATGATGCGCTGGGCAATCCTGAATATCATCTGGTTAGTCTTCCTCGTATCGGTGTCTATTTGACAGAGGAGCAGAGACTTGCTTGTCAGCAACTTTTATCCGAAGTTGACTCCTACGACTATGTGATGAGCGGGGAAGAACGCATGCAGATGATGTTGTTTTGGATTGGAATTGCCAAAGAACGCATCACTATCGAAAAACTTATGGAATTAACAGAAGTTTCGCGCAACACCGTCTTAAATGACCTCAACACCATCCGTTATCAGTTAAGTTTGGAACAGTATCAAGTGACCTTGCAAGTAAGTAAATCACAAGGTTATTATCTTAGTGCGCATCCCCTAAATAAAATTCAACATCTTCAATCTCTCTTATACCACATCTTTATGGAAGGGAACGAGGCTTTTGTTACCATTCTTGAGGAAAAGATTAAGGATCGCCTTCAAGGGGAGATGCTTTTATCTAGTCAGATGCATCAATTTCTCAAGGAGCAGGTGCCTCTGGTTGAACAGGACTTAGGAAAAAAGATTAACCACCACGAAGTCACCTTTATGTTACGCGTGCTTCCCTATCTACTTTTGAGTTGCGATAATGTCACTCGCTACCAAGAGAAACATCAGGATATTGAACAAGAATTTTCTTTGATTCGCAGAAGGATAGAGTACCGAGTGTCTAAAAAATTGAGTAAACGTCTTTTTGAAAGCTTTGAGATTTCTTTATCAGAACTTGAAGTGTCCCTACTAGCAATTCTCCTTCTATCCTATAGAAAGGATAGGGACATTCATGCAGAAAGCAAAGATTTTCATCAGTTAAGGACTAGCCTGGAAGAGTTTATCTGGTATTTTGAATCGCAGACTAAGATGGAAATTGAAAACAAGGAAGACTTGTTGCGAAACTTACTGATTCACTGTAAAGCTTTGTTGTTTAGAAAAACCTATGGAATTTTTTCTAAGAATCCTCTCACAAAACAAATTCGCTCCAAGTATAGTGATCTCTTTATCATCACTAAAAAATGTGCAGAGATTTTAGAGGAGGCCTGGTTTGTACATTTGACGGACGATGAGATCGCTTATCTGACGATTCACGTTGGCGGATTTTTGAAATATACCCCCTCTTCTCAGAATACCACCAAAAAAATCTATCTTGTTTGTGATGAAGGAGTGGGAGTTTCCAAACTTTTGCTCAAACAATGTCGATTCTATCTTCCAAATGAGCAAATCGGAGCAGTTTTCACAACAGAACAGTTTAAAAGTGTCGAAGATATTGCCTTGGTGGATTTGGTGATTACAACAAATGATGAACTCGAGAGTCGCTTTCCTGTCTTAAAGGTCAATCCTATACTAGAGGCAGAGGATATCTTGCGTATCGTCGATTATCTGAAATACAAAGTTTTTCGAAAAGATGGCAGAAGTTTTAGTGAAAATTTATCAACCATTATCTCAACCTATATACCAGACAAGCATGCCGCGATGAAGTTGCAAGAGGAAATTCAAGCACTCATTAACCAAGAATTGGTTATCCAGTCATTTTTTGAAGAATGATGATATCACAGTCCAATGATGAACACAAACCTGTGTTTTTCTTGGTCTTTTTTAATATTCTCTGAGATGATATACTGAGGATGAAAACAATACTTGAACAAAATATGGAGGACATCATATGCCAAACGTAAAAGAAATTACAAGAGAATCATGGATTCTAGCAACTTTTCCAGAGTGGGGAACATGGCTCAACGAAGAAATTGAAGAAGAAGTCGTCCCTGAAGGACACTTTTCAATGTGGTGGCTTGGTAACTGTGGAACTTGGATCAAGACACCTGGTGGAGCTAACGTTGTGATGGACCTTTGGTCAAACCGTGGAAAATCTACTAAAAAAGTGAAAGATATGGTTCGTGGGCACCAAATGGCCAATATGGCAGGGGTGCGCAAATTGCAACCAAACTTGCGCGTGCAGCCGATGGTGATTGACCCATTTGCAATCAATGAGTTGGACTACTACTTGGTTTCTCACTTCCATAGCGATCACATTGATCCTTATACAGCAGCAGCGATTTTGAACAATCCAAAATTGGAGCATGTTAAATTTATCGGACCTTACCATTGCGGACTCATCTGGGAAGGATGGGGAGTTCCAAAAGAACGCATTATTGTAGTTAAACCGGGTGACACGATTGAACTTAAAGACATGAAGATTCATGCTGTTGAATCCTTTGACCGTACTTGTTTGGTAACATTACCAGTCAATGGCGCTGATGAGACAGGTGGAGAATTAGCAGGTTTGGCTGTCACTGATGAAGAAATGGCACAAAAAGCTGTTAACTATATCTTTGAAACACCAGGTGGTACCATTTATCATGGTGCAGACTCTCACTTCTCAAACTACTTTGCGAAACATGGCAAAGACTTTAAGATTGACGTTGCTTTGAATAACTATGGTGAAAATCCAGTTGGTATTCAAGACAAGATGACATCTATTGACCTTCTCCGTATGGCAGAAAACTTACGTGCTAAAGTCATTATCCCAGTTCACTATGACATCTGGTCAAACTTTATGGCTTCGACAAATGAAATCTTAGAATTGTGGAAAATGAGAAAAGACCGTTTGCAGTACAACTTCCATCCATTTATCTGGGAAGTAGGAGGTAAGTATACTTATCCTCAAGACCAACACTTGGTAGAATATCATCACCCACGTGGATTTGATGATTGCTTCGAGCAAGATTCAAATATCCAATTCAAAGCTTTACTCTAATGTAAAATATTTTTTGGAGGTTATCCGTATGTTGCATGATACGGATAATTTTCATATAATAGTAAAATAGAATGTGTGATTCATTAATCGCCTCAAAGAGAAAGGAAATTCTATGTCAAATCTATCTGTTAATGCAATTCGTTTTCTAGGTATTGACGCCATCAACAAAGCAAACTCAGGTCACCCAGGGGTGGTTATGGGGGCTGCTCCAATGGCCTATAGCCTCTTTACAAAACAACTTCGTATCAATCCAGCTCAACCAAACTGGATTAACCGTGACCGCTTTATTCTTTCAGCAGGACATGGTTCAATGCTTCTTTATGCCCTTCTTCACCTTTCTGGTTTTGAAGATGTCAGCATGGATGAAATCAAGAACTTCCGCCAATGGGGTTCCAAAACGCCAGGTCACCCAGAATTTGGTCATACAGCAGGAATTGATGCTACAACAGGTCCTTTAGGACAAGGGATTTCAACTGCTACTGGTTTTGCCCAGGCAGAACGTTTCCTAGCAGCAAAGTACAATCGTGAAGGCTACAATATCTTTGACCACTATACTTACGTTATCTGTGGAGACGGAGATTTGATGGAAGGTGTCTCAAGCGAGGCGGCTTCATACGCAGGCTTGCAAAAACTAGATAAATTGGTTGTTCTTTATGATTCAAATGATATCAACTTGGATGGTGAGACAAAGGATTCCTTTACAGAAAGTGTTCGTGACCGTTACAATGCCTACGGTTGGCATACAGCCTTGGTTGAAGATGGAACAGACCTTGAGGCTATTCATGCCGCTATCGAAACAGCTAAAGTTTCAGGCAAACCATCATTGATTGAAGTGAAGACTGTAATTGGATACGGTTCTCCAAATAAACAGGGCACTAATGCTGTACACGGTGCCCCTCTTGGAGCAGATGAAACTGTGGCTACTCGCCAAGCTCTCGGTTGGGACTACGAGCCATTTGAAATCCCAGCTGAAGTTTATGCAGACTTTAAAGAAAATGTAGCAGATCGTGGCGCGTCAGCTTATCAAGCTTGGACTAAATTAGTTGCTGACTATAAAGAAGCGCATCCAGAACTGGCTGCAGAAGTAGAAGCCATTATCGACGGACGTGATCCAGTCGAAGTGACTCCAGCAGACTTCCCAGCCTTAGAAAATGGATTTTCTCAAGCAACTCGTAACTCGAGTCAGGATGCCTTGAATGTTGTAGCAGCTAAGTTGCCAACCTTCCTAGGTGGATCAGCTGACCTTGCTCACTCAAACATGACTTATATCAAAACGGACGGACTTCAAGACGACGCTAAACGCTTGAACCGTAACATTCAGTTTGGTGTTCGTGAATTTGCAATGGGAACGATCTTGAACGGGATGGCCCTTCATGGTGGGCTTCGTGTTTACGGTGGTACTTTCTTTGTCTTCTCTGACTATGTGAAAGCAGCTGTCCGTTTGTCAGCATTGCAAGGACTTCCTGTGACTTATGTCTTCACCCACGATTCAATCGCGGTTGGTGAAGATGGTCCAACTCACGAACCAGTTGAACACCTAGCAGGTCTTCGTGCTATGCCAAATCTCAATGTTTTCCGCCCAGCAGATGCGCGTGAAACCCAAGCAGCTTGGTACCTTGCAGTGACAAGTGAGAAAACACCAACCGCCCTCGTCTTGACACGTCAAAACTTGACTGTTGAAGAAGGAACAGACTTTGGCAAGGTTGCTAAAGGTGCCTATGTTGTCTATGAAAATGCAGCAGACTTTGATACCATCTTGATTGCGACAGGTTCAGAGGTCAATCTAGCTGTTGCAGCTGCCAAAGAATTGGCTAGTCAAGGCAAAAAAGTCCGTGTAGTCAGCATGCCATCTACAGATGTCTTTGACGCACAAGACGCAGCATACAAGGAAGAAATCCTTCCAAATGCAGTTCGTCGTCGTGTTGCAGTCGAAATGGGCGCAACTCAAAACTGGTACAAATATGTCGGTCTTGATGGTGCAGTTCTTGGAATTGATACCTTCGGAGCATCTGCCCCAGCACCAAAAGTATTGGCGGAGTACGGATTTACAGTTGAAAATTTAGTCAAAGTCGTTCAAAACTTGAAATAATCGCAGAAATCAGAGTGAAAGCTCTGATTTTTTTATCATCATAAAAGTAAGGCACAACCTTGTAAAAGTAGCTGAAATTTGATATAGTAGTCCTATGTAAAAGACAAAGGAGAAAACAATGAATCCAAATATTACTTTTTTAATCATGCTTGTAGGTATGATGGCCTTGATGTTCTTTATGCAACGTTCTCAAAAGAAACAAGCGCAAAAGCGTATGGAAAGCTTGAACAAGCTTCAAAAAGGCTATGAAGTTATTACAATTGGTGGCCTTTACGGAACAGTGGATGAAGTAGACACTGAGAAGAGAACAATCGTACTGGATGTAGATGGGGTCTATTTGACTTTTGAATTGGCTGCTATCAAGACCGTTTTGCCGCTCAAAGAGGCTGTGACACCAGAAGGAACAGTTGTTGACGAAAGCGGAGCAATCGAAGAATAAAACGGGACCTGTCACTCCCGTTTTTCTATGAAGTGAGAGGAAAAGGGATGAGAAAAATAGTATTTGTGTGCTTAGGGAACATCTGCCGTAGCCCCATGGCAGAGTTTGTGATGAAATCCATGACGAGCGATTACCAGATTGAGAGTCGTGCGACTTCGTCTTGGGAACATGGCAATCCGATTCATAAGGGAACGCAAGGGATTTTCCAGCAATATCAGATTCCTTATGACAAAGACAAAACATCACTCCAGGTTCGTAGAGAAGATTTTGAGTCATTTGATTACATTATCGGGATGGATGCTTCAAACGTTTCAGATCTGCGTCAAATGTGTCCTCAGGAATTGCAGCATAAGATCTACCCTTTTGCATCTGAAAGTGTTCCAGATCCTTGGTATACAGGAGATTTTGAGGAAACCTATGCTCGCATCACAAGTGGCTGTAAAAGCTGGCTAGATCGATTAGAAAATGAGAGTGACAATGGAAAAGCTTAAAGAAATCTTCGAAAAATATCGAGTTTATCTAACTCGCCCACGTATAGAGATTGCAACTGTCCTTCTAATCGTTATCTGTGCCGTCTCAGTTTTTCTACTAAACACACCAAAAAAGGGTGTCCTGACACTTGATGGTGGTGCGCTTATTTATGATGGTACCTTGATACGAGGGAAAATGAATGGTCAAGGAACCCTGACCTTTGAAAATGGGGACCAATACACAGGTGAGTTCAACAATGGGGCCTTCAATGGTAAAGGAACCTTCCAGTCCAAATCTGGCTGGAAATATGAAGGTGATTTTGTAAATGGCCAGGCCGAAGGACAAGGAAAATTGACTACCGAGCAAGAAGTTGTCTATGAAGGCAGCTTTAAACAAGGCGTCTTTCAACAAAAACAATAGCCTCCTAATAAGGGGGCTATTGTCAAAAATAAAAAAGAAAGCGTTTTCTAGAAGTGGAGTTGATGTCTGATTATCAACGATAAAAAACTTTGTGAAATAAAAAAATTTTCTCCATAATTTCACAATCATCCAGACAAAACTCTATTGCGCAGGTGTATTGAGAAAAAGTTCACAATCTCATAAAATTTCTTTGTGAAATGCTTATGAAACGGTTTACAAAGTCTTGAAAAAGAGTTATAATAAAATTGTGAAAAAATTAACAAAGGATTGAATCCTTGAAGGCTATGGAGGACAATATGGCTGATAAAAAAACGTTAACACCTGAGGAAAAACAACTCGCTGCTGAAAAGCATGTCGACGGGTTAGTAAAAAAAGCCTTGGTTGCGCTTGATGAAATGCGCAAGTTGAATCAAGAGCAAGTTGACTACATCGTAGCGAAAGCTTCAGTTGCAGCTCTTGATGCACATGGTATCCTTGCTCAACACGCAGTTGAAGAAACTGGTCGTGGTGTATTTGAAGATAAGGCTACAAAAAACCTTTTTGCCTGTGAACACGTAGTGAATAATATGCGTGGTGTTAAAACTGTCGGAGTTATCGAAGATGATCCAGTTACAGGCTTGACTAAAATTGCAGAACCTGTCGGAGTAGTCTGTGGTGTCACTCCAACAACTAACCCTACTTCAACAGCAATTTTCAAATCATTGATTGCTTTGAAAACACGTAATCCAATCGTGTTTGCTTTCCACCCATCAGCTCAAGAATCTTCTGCTCACGCAGCACAAATCGTTCGTGATGCAGCTATTGCAGCTGGAGCACCTGAAAACTGTGTTCAATGGATTACAGAACCATCTATGGAAGCAACTGGAGCGCTTATGAACCACGAAGGTGTTGCAACTATCCTTGCAACTGGTGGTAATGCCATGGTTAAGGCAGCTTACTCATGTGGGAAACCAGCTCTTGGGGTAGGTGCCGGAAACGTTCCTGCTTATGTAGAAAAATCTGCCGACCTCCGTCAAGCTGCTCATGATATCGTAATGTCTAAATCATTTGATAACGGTATGGTCTGTGCATCAGAACAAGCGGTTATCATTGATAAAGAAGTATATGACGAATTTGTTGCAGAATTCAAGTCGTACCACACTTACTTTGTAAACAAAAAAGAAAAAGCGCTTCTTGAAGAATTTTGCTTTGGCGCTAAAGCAAACAGCAAAAACTGCGCGGGTGCTAAACTAAACGCAAATATCGTTGGTAAGCCAGCTGCATGGATTGCAGAACAAGCAGGATTCAGCGTGCCAGAAGGTACAAATATCTTGGCTGCAGAATGTGCGGAAGTTGGACCAAAAGAACCATTGACTCGTGAAAAATTGTCACCAGTAATTGCTGTCCTAAAAGCTGAAGACACTGAAGACGGCCTTACAAAAGCACGTCAAATGGTTGAGTTTAACGGACTTGGTCACTCAGCAGCTATCCATACAAAAGACGAAGCTCTTGCTAAACGCTTTGGTACAGAAATCAAAGCTATGCGTATTATTTGGAACTCTCCATCTACTTTCGGTGGTATCGGTGACGTATACAATGCCTTCATTCCATCATTGACACTTGGATGTGGTTCATACGGACGTAACTCAGTTGGTGATAACGTTAGCGCTATTAACCTCCTTAACATCAAGAAAGTAGGGAAACGTAGAAATAATATGCAATGGTTTAAAGTTCCTTCAAAAATTTACTTCGAACGCAACTCTATCCAATACCTTCAAACATGTGAAGATATTGAACGCGTTATGATTGTTACTGACAAAGCGATTGAAAAACTCGGATTTGTTCAACGTGTTATCGACCAATTGAACGCACGTAACAACCGTGTAACGATCCAAGTCTTCTCAGATGTTGAACCAGATCCAGACATCACAACTGTAGAACGTGGTGCTGAAGTGATGAAAGCATTTGAACCAGATACTATCATCGCTCTTGGTGGTGGTTCTCCAATGGACGCAGCCAAAGTAATGTGGCTCTTCTACGAACAACCAGAAATTGACTTCCGTGACTTGGTTCAAAAATTCATGGATATCCGTAAACGTGCCTTCCGCTTCCCATCACTTGGTAAGAAAGCGAAGTACATCGGTATCCCAACAACTTCTGGTACAGGTTCAGAAGTAACACCATTTGCTGTTATCTCTGATAAGAAAAACAATCGTAAATACCCATTGGCTGACTACTCATTGACACCAACTATTGCCATTGTTGACCCTGCTTTGGTTGAATCAGTTCCAGACTTCATCGCTGCTGATACAGGTATGGACGTCTTGACTCACGCGACTGAAGCCTACACTTCAAACTTTGCTAACGACTACACAGACGGTATCGCCCTTCAAACAATCAAACTTGTCTTTGAATGGTTGGAAAAATCTGTTAAGACAGCTGACCCAGAAGCACGTGAAAAAATGCATAATGCATCTACAATGGCTGGTATGGCCTTCGCCAATGCCTTCCTTGGTATGAGCCACTCAATGGCCCACAAGATTGGTGGTGTTCACCATACTGTTCACGGACGTACAAACGCAATCTTGCTTCCATACGTCATCCGTTACAACGGTACTCGTCCATCTAAGACAACTACATGGCCTAAGTACAACTACTGGAAAGCTGATGAGAAATTCCAAGACATCGCGAAGATGCTTGGATTGCCTCACTCAACTCCAGAAGAAGCAGTTGAAGCTTATGCCAAAGCAGTTTACGATCTTGGTGAAGCAGTCGGAATCACAATGAATTTCAAAGGCTTTGGAATCGATGAAAAAGTTTGGAAAGACAGCTTGCATGAAATTGCTTTGCTTGCTTATGAAGACCAATGTTCACCTGCAAACCCACGCTTGCCAATGGTAGCCGACATGGAAGAAATCATGGCAGATGCATACTATGGTTATGCAGAACGACCAGGACGTCGCAAATAATCGTTTATCAGCCTAGAGACAGGAGTTATCCTGTCTCTTTTCATAGTCCTATTTCTGAAGTTAGAGTTGAACTATGAGAAGAGAGGATTATGCGGATAGGATAGAAGGTCCTAGAAATAAAAGCTTAGGTGAATGAAGGGGATTGAAAAGTAGAAAAGCAAGAGAGAAAAACAACGCCCGTACTTGCAATTCTACTTAAATAGTTATATAATAATAATGTTGAAAGGTGATTTGTAGTGATTCAAGTTACTCTTTTCACAATAAAATTTTCAGGATTTTCATAAGGAGGAAATCACTAATGGTAGTTAAAGTTGGTATTAACGGTTTCGGACGTATCGGTCGTCTTGCTTTCCGCCGCATCCAAAACGTAGAAGGTGTTGAAGTTACTCGCATCAACGACCTTACAGATCCAGTTATGCTTGCACACTTGTTGAAATACGACACAACTCAAGGTCGTTTCGACGGTACTGTAGAAGTTAAAGAAGGTGGATTTGAAGTTAACGGTAAATTCATCCGTGTTTCTGCTGAACGTGATCCAGAACAAATCGACTGGGCTACTGACGGTGTAGAAATCGTTCTTGAAGCAACTGGTTTCTTTGCTAAGAAAGCAGCGGCTGAAAAACACTTGCACGCTGGCGGAGCTAAAAAAGTTGTTATCACTGCTCCTGGTGGAAACGATGTTAAAACAGTTGTATTCAACACTAACCACGACGTTCTTGACGGTACTGAAACAGTTATCTCAGGTGCTTCATGTACTACAAACTGCTTGGCTCCAATGGCTAAAGCTCTTCAAGACAACTTCGGTGTTGTAGAAGGATTGATGACAACTATCCACGCTTACACTGGTGACCAAATGATCCTTGATGGACCACACCGTGGTGGTGACCTTCGCCGTGCTCGCGCTGGTGCTGCAAACATCGTTCCTAACTCAACTGGTGCTGCTAAAGCTATCGGTCTTGTAATCCCAGAATTGAACGGTAAACTTGACGGATCTGCACAACGTGTTCCAACTCCAACTGGATCAGTTACTGAATTGGTAGCAGTTCTTGAAAAGAACGTTACTGTTGATGAAGTAAACGCAGCTATGAAAGCAGCAGCTAACGAATCATACGGTTACACAGAAGATCCAATCGTATCTTCAGATATCGTAGGTATGTCTTACGGTTCATTGTTTGACGCAACTCAAACTAAAGTTCTTGACGTTGACGGTAAACAATTGGTTAAAGTTGTATCATGGTACGATAACGAAATGTCATACACTGCACAACTTGTACGTACTCTTGAATACTTCGCAAAAATCGCTAAATAATTCTTGAGTCGATAAAAGCAAGGCTTTCTGGTCTTGCTTTTTTGTATAGAAAAATGGATGATAGTGTCATCCATTTTGTTTTAATTCTGTTTCGAAAGTATCCGAGAGGGCAGTGAAACTCAATTTTTCTAAGGTGAGTGGATGGGTAAGGGATAGTCGGAAGGCATGGAGCATCAGCCGGCTTGCTTTTGATCTAGAGTTATAGAGAGGATCGCCTAGGATAGGATGCTTGTGATGAGAGAGGTGAACACGAATCTGATGTGTCCGCCCGGTCTTTAGTTTGCAACGAACTAGAGAAGTCTTGTTTGGAAATTGCTTTAATCGGCTTACCTGAGTTTCGGCATGTTGCCCATTTTTGGCATCCACCACTCGTTTTCTGCGATCATGACGATCGCGGCCAATTTTATCTCGGAAGATAAGTTCTTTACTCTCTACTTGCCCCTCTACGAGTGCCCAGTACTCGCGAGCAATTTCTTTTTTCTCCAACAAACGATTGAGAATAGGAAGGATAAAAGGATTTTTAGCAAAAAGCACTAAACCGCTTGTTTCCATATCCAGGCGATGAACGACATAGCAAGTTTGGCTGACGTAGGCAGAGACATGGTTTAGAAGGGCGATTTCATCTGGTTGATTACCGTGGGTCTTCAT
This sequence comes from Streptococcus oralis, assembly GCF_021497945.1. Taxonomy (NCBI): domain Bacteria; kingdom Bacillati; phylum Bacillota; class Bacilli; order Lactobacillales; family Streptococcaceae; genus Streptococcus; species Streptococcus oralis. Next base: position 194,370 of record NZ_CP046524.1, read on the forward strand.
ACCCTCAGGTTTGTTGACGATAATGAGATGTTGGTCTTGATAAACTTCCTCAACGAGATCTGGGTTGCCCCAAAGAATTTCCTTTGGGGGATAGTCCTCCTCGTCAAAAGTCAATTGGCAAACATCCCCTGGTTTGACCATCTCGTTCCAGTAAACTTGTTTTTGATTGATTAAGATATTCTTCTTGGTTCTTAGAAAATAGCGAATCTTTCTAGGAATGAGGAGTTGTTCCTCTAGGAATTGTTTGACCGTCATTTGAGGCAAGGATTCGGGTAATGTAAATGTGAATTGCATACAGATATTGTAACAAAAAAAGCCCTATTTGGATAGGAAATAGCTAAATTCTTGAGTTCCTATGGTGAAGATGATAAAATAAACGCATGAAATTAGATAAATTATTTGAGAAGTTTCTTTCTCTCTTTAAAAAAGAAATGGGTGGATCAGCAGAGTCTGATTCGACTAGCATGCGTCGTTCACGGAGCGATAGAAAAAAACTGTCCCAAGTAGGCCCAATTCGAAAATTTTGGCGTCGTTATCATCTGACAAAAATCGTCATCATTTTAGGGTTAAGTGCAGGTTTGCTAGTAGGAACCTACCTATTTGCAATAGCCAAGTCTACCAATGTCAATGACTTGCAAAATGCCTTGAAAACGCGAACTCTGATTTTTGACCGTGAGGAAAAAGAGGCAGGAGCCCTGTCAGGTCAAAAGGGAACCTATGTTGAGCTGACAGATATCAGTAAAGACTTGCAGAACGCTGTCGTCGCGACAGAGGACCGTTCCTTTTATAAAAATGATGGAATTAACTATGGTCGTTTCTTCCTAGCTATCGTCACAGCAGGTCGTTCTGGAGGTGGCTCTACCATCACCCAACAGTTGGCAAAAAATGCCTATCTTTCTCAGGATCAGACCGTTGAACGGAAGGCTAAGGAGTTTTTCCTAGCTTTAGAGTTGACAAAGAAATACAGCAAGGAGCAAATCCTTACTATGTACCTCAATAACGCCTACTTTGGAAATGGAGTCTGGGGTGTAGAGGATGCGAGTAAGAAATATTTCGGAGTATCGGCTGCGGAATTAACCCTTAATCAGGCGGCAACTCTAGCTGGGATGCTCAAGGGACCAGAATTGTATAATCCTTTGAATTCCATTGAAGATTCGACTAACCGCAGGGATACGGTGCTACAAAATATGGTTGCAGCAGGCTATATTGATAAAAATCAAGAAACGGAAGCAGCTGGAGTAGATATGGCTTCTCAACTGCAAGATAAGTATGAGGGAAAGATCTCTGATTATCGTTACCCATCCTATTTTGACGCAGTAGTCAACGAAGCAGTATCCAAGTACAATCTCACAGAAGAAGAGATTGTCAACAACGGCTATCGAATCTATACAGAGCTTGACCAAAACTACCAAGCAAACATGCAGGTTATTTACGAAAACACTTCCCTATTTCCAACGGCAGAAGACGGAACGCATGCTGAATCAGGTAGTGTTGCTCTAGAGCCTAAAACGGGTGGAGTGCGTGGAGTTGTTGGTCGCGTAGCTGGTGATGACAAATCAGGCTTCCGTAATTTCAACTATGCAACTCAGTCTAAACGCAGCCCAGGCTCGACGATTAAGCCTTTGGTCGTTTACACTCCAGCCGTGGAAGCTGGATGGGCTCTGAACAAGCAACTGGACAACCACACCATGCAGTATGACAGTTATCAAGTAGACAACTATGCTGGCATTAAGACTTCTCCTGAAGTACCTATGTATCAAGCCCTGGCGGAATCACTCAACCTACCAGCAGTTGCGACTGTAAATGATTTGGGAATCAATAAGGCTTTTGAAGCTGGAACGAGATTTGGTCTGAATATGGATAAAGTTGACCGTGTTCTCGGAGTTGCCCTAGGTGGAGGAGTAGAGACGAATCCTCTTCAGATGGCACAAGCCTATGCAGCCTTTGCTAATGAAGGACTGATGCCTGAGGCGCATTTCATCACTCGTATCGAAAATGCCAGTGGACAGGTCATCAAGAGCCATAAAAACTCCCAAAAACGAGTGATTGATAAGTCTGTAGCTGATAAAATGACCAGCATGATGCTAGGAACATTTACCAATGGTACAGGAATTAGTTCGTCGCCAGCAGATTATGTCATGGCTGGTAAAACAGGTACGACTGAAGCTGTTTTCAATCCGGAATATACCAGTGACCAGTGGGTGATCGGCTATACTCCAGATGTTGTAATCAGCCACTGGCTCGGCTTCCCAACAACAGATGAGAACCATTATCTGGCAGGGTCGACTTCTAATGGAGCAGCCCATGTCTTTAGAAGTATGGCTAATACCATTTTGCCATACACTCCAGGTAGTACCTTTACGGTTGAGAATGCCTATAAGCAGAATGGCATTGCGCCAGAAAACACGAAAAAGCAGGTCGTTGAAAATGAGACGAACCAGTCCGAGGATCCGCTAGGAGATATTCGTAGTCGTGCACAAAATCTTGTAGATGAAGCGGGACGTGCGATTTCGGATGCAAAGATAAAAGAAAAAGCCCAGACAATCTGGGACTCTTTCGTCAATCTCTTTCGTTAAGAGGCTTGTCAAAGCCTAGGTTTCTTGTTATAATAGATAAGATGGAGGCGTTATGGCACTAAAAAAAGCAAGCCTAGCTTGTGCAGTTTGCGGTTCAAGAAATTACTCAATCAAAATTAGTGGGAACCCCAAGCCAACACGACTAGAAGTAAATAAATTTTGTAAACATTGTGGGAAATATACGACACATAGAGAGACGAGATAGGAGAGAACGATGGGTTTTATTAAGGATATCTTCAAACTTCTTAAGGAAACAACATGGCCAACTCGCAAAGAAAGCTGGAGAGATTTTCGCTCTATTATGGAATACACAGCCTTCTTTGTGGTCATCATTTACATTTTTGACCAGTTGATTGTTTCAGGTTTGATTCGATTTATTAACATTTTTTAGAAGAAAAGCGGAGAACTTCTGCTAGCTTTCTTCTGCTATGAAAGGAAATATCATGGATAGTTTTGACAAAGGATGGTTTGTTCTACAAACTTATTCTGGCTATGAAAATAAGGTAAAAGAAAATCTATTGCAACGTGCACAAACGTATAACATGTTGGATAATATTCTACGCGTTGAGATTCCAACACAAACCGTGCAAGTTGAGAAAAATGGAAAGAAAAAAGAAATTGAAGAGAATCGCTTTCCAGGTTATGTCCTTGTAGAAATGGTCATGACCGATGAAGCATGGTTCGTTGTTCGAAACACACCGAACGTAACAGGATTCGTCGGATCCCACGGCAACAGATCAAAACCAACTCCGTTATTGGAACAAGAAATCCGTGATATTCTGGTTTCAATGGGACAAACTGTTCAAGAGTTCGACATTGACGTTGAAGTTGGCCAGACTGTCCGTATCATTGATGGTGCTTTTGCAGACTACACAGGTAAAATTACTGAAATTGATAACAACAAAGTGAAGATGATGATCTCTATGTTTGGTAATGATACGATTGCAGAAGTAAACCTAAACCAAATTGCAGAATTATAACCCAGAGAGGCCAAGCCTCTCTTTTTGTGTGCAGTTGAGAGTGGAAAGGGAGCAGAAGAGGAGAAGAAGATCAAAGGCTTGATGCATTTTGCTAAACTAAATGCAGAAAGGAGAGGTCTATGAATCTAAAAGAATTATACGAAGAAAGCAAAGGAATCGTTCATAAGTGCCGCAAAGAATACCATTTACATCTGTGGGAGAAAGAGGACTGGGACCAGGAGGGGATGCTGTGCCTGTATGAACTGGTCAGTCACCATCCAGAATTGCTAGTGGGTGAACGACACCGACTATATGTCTGCTTTAAAACCAAATTCCGCAATCGTATCCTAGATTACATCCGTAAACAGGAAAGTCACAAGCGCCGTTTCGACAAAGAACCCTATGAAGAGGTGAGTGAGATTAGCCATCGTCTAGGAGAAAAAGGACTCAGACTGGATGATTATTATCTCTTTCACGAACTTCTAAAGACTTACAAATCAAAGCAGAGTATGGAAAAACAAGAGTTAGTGGACCGTCTCATGGGAGGGGAAGTCTTCAGAGGACGTAAAGCTCTTCTAAGAGAACTTTCCCTTATCTTTTCAGAATTTCGATAAAGAGGAAAAAAGTTCTTGACAAAGTTGAAAAAGTAGGTATAATAGGAAGAGTTGAAAAGCTCAAGGTCCGTTGGTCAAGGGGTTAAGACACCGCCTTTTCACGGCGGTAACACGGGTTCGAATCCCGTACGGACTATGTGTGTATCACAGGGATGAAAAAAGTAAAAAAAGTTTCAAAAAAGTGTTGACATAGGTCAACAGCTGTGATATACTAATATAGTTGTCGCTTGAGAGAGATTGAGTGACAAAGACCTTTGAAAACTGAACAAGACGAACCAATGTGCAGGGCACTATAACTAAGGTTATAGTACTGAACAATGAAAAAACAATAAATCTGTCAGTGACAGAAATGAGTGAGAACTCAAACTTTTAATGAGAGTTTGATCCTGGCTCAGGACGAACGCTGGCGGCGTGCCTAATACATGCAAGTAGAACGCTGAAGAGAGGAGCTTGCTCTTCTTGGATGAGTTGCGAACGGGTGAGTAACGCGTAGGTAACCTGCCTGGTAGCGGGGGATAACTATTGGAAACGATAGCTAATACCGCATAAAATTAATTATCGCATGATAATTAATTGAAAGGTGCAAATGCATCACTACCAGATGGACCTGCGTTGTATTAGCTAGTTGGTGGGGTAACGGCTCACCAAGGCGACGATACATAGCCGACCTGAGAGGGTGATCGGCCACACTGGGACTGAGACACGGCCCAGACTCCTACGGGAGGCAGCAGTAGGGAATCTTCGGCAATGGACGGAAGTCTGACCGAGCAACGCCGCGTGAGTGAAGAAGGTTTTCGGATCGTAAAGCTCTGTTGTAAGAGAAGAACGAGTGTGAGAGTGGAAAGTTCACACTGTGACGGTATCTTACCAGAAAGGGACGGCTAACTACGTGCCAGCAGCCGCGGTAATACGTAGGTCCCGAGCGTTGTCCGGATTTATTGGGCGTAAAGCGAGCGCAGGCGGTTAGATAAGTCTGAAGTTAAAGGCTGTGGCTTAACCATAGTACGCTTTGGAAACTGTTTAACTTGAGTGCAAGAGGGGAGAGTGGAATTCCATGTGTAGCGGTGAAATGCGTAGATATATGGAGGAACACCGGTGGCGAAAGCGGCTCTCTGGCTTGTAACTGACGCTGAGGCTCGAAAGCGTGGGGAGCAAACAGGATTAGATACCCTGGTAGTCCACGCCGTAAACGATGAGTGCTAGGTGTTAGACCCTTTCCGGGGTTTAGTGCCGCAGCTAACGCATTAAGCACTCCGCCTGGGGAGTACGACCGCAAGGTTGAAACTCAAAGGAATTGACGGGGGCCCGCACAAGCGGTGGAGCATGTGGTTTAATTCGAAGCAACGCGAAGAACCTTACCAGGTCTTGACATCCCTCTGATCGCTCTAGAGATAGAGTTTTCCTTCGGGACAGAGGTGACAGGTGGTGCATGGTTGTCGTCAGCTCGTGTCGTGAGATGTTGGGTTAAGTCCCGCAACGAGCGCAACCCCTATTGTTAGTTGCCATCATTCAGTTGGGCACTCTAGCGAGACTGCCGGTAATAAACCGGAGGAAGGTGGGGATGACGTCAAATCATCATGCCCCTTATGACCTGGGCTACACACGTGCTACAATGGCTGGTACAACGAGTCGCAAGCCGGTGACGGCAAGCTAATCTCTTAAAGCCAGTCTCAGTTCGGATTGTAGGCTGCAACTCGCCTACATGAAGTCGGAATCGCTAGTAATCGCGGATCAGCACGCCGCGGTGAATACGTTCCCGGGCCTTGTACACACCGCCCGTCACACCACGAGAGTTTGTAACACCCGAAGTCGGTGAGGTAACCTTTTAGGAGCCAGCCGCCTAAGGTGGGATAGATGATTGGGGTGAAGTCGTAACAAGGTAGCCGTATCGGAAGGTGCGGCTGGATCACCTCCTTTCTAAGGATAAGGAACTGCACATTGGTCTTGTTTAGTCTTGAGAGGTCTTGTGGGGCCTTAGCTCAGCTGGGAGAGCGCCTGCTTTGCACGCAGGAGGTCAGCGGTTCGATCCCGCTAGGCTCCATTGGTGAGAGATCACCAAGTAATGCACATTGAAAATTGAATATCTATATCAAATAGTAACAAGAAAATAAACCGAAACGCTGTAGTATTAAAAGAGTTTATGACTGAAAGGTCAAAAAATAAGGTTAAGTTAATAAGGGCGCACGGTGGATGCCTTGGCACTAGGAGCCGAAGAAGGACGTGACAAACGACGATATGCCTTGGGTAGCTGTAAGTAAGCGATGATCCAGGGATTTCCGAATGGGGGAACCCAACAGGTACTACCTGTTACCCGCATCTGTTAAGGATGTGAGGAGGAAGACGCAGTGAACTGAAACATCTAAGTAGCTGCAGGAAGAGAAAGCAAAAGCGATTGCCTTAGTAGCGGCGAGCGAAACGGCAGGAGGGCAAACCGAAGAGTTTACTCTTCGGGGTTGTAGGACTGCAATGTGGACTCAAAGATTATAGAAGAATGATTTGGGAAGATCAGCCAAAGAGAGTAATAGCCTCGTATTTAAAATAGTCTTTGTACCTAGCAGTATCCTGAGTACGGCGGGACACGAGAAATCCCGTCGGAATCTGGGAGGACCATCTCCCAACCCTAAATACTCCCTAGTGACCGATAGTGAACCAGTACCGTGAGGGAAAGGTGAAAAGCACCCCGGGAGGGGAGTGAAATAGAACCTGAAACCGTGTGCCTACAACAAGTTCGAGCCCGTTAATGGGTGAGAGCGTGCCTTTTGTAGAATGAACCGGCGAGTTACGATATGATGCGAGGTTAAGTTGAAGAGACGGAGCCGCAGGGAAACCGAGTCTGAATAGGGCGTATTAGTATCATGTCGTAGACCCGAAACCATGTGACCTACCCATGAGCAGGTTGAAGGTGCGGTAAGACGCACTGGAGGACCGAACCAGGGCACGTTGAAAAGTGCTTGGATGACTTGTGGGTAGCGGAGAAATTCCAAACGAACTTGGAGATAGCTGGTTCTCTCCGAAATAGCTTTAGGGCTAGCGTCGACATTAGAGATTCTTGGAGGTAGAGCACTGTTTGGGTGAGGGGTCCATCCCGGATTACCAATCTCAGATAAACTCCGAATGCCAAAGAATTATGGTCGGCAGTCAGACTGCGAGTGCTAAGATCCGTAGTCGAAAGGGAAACAGCCCAGACCACCAGCTAAGGTCCCAAAATAATTGTTAAGTGGAAAAGGATGTGGGGTTGCACAGACAACTAGGATGTTAGCTTAGAAGCAGCTATTCATTCAAAGAGTGCGTAATAGCTCACTAGTCGAGTGACCCTGCGCCGAAAATGTACCGGGGCTAAAACAATTTACCGAAGCTGTGGATACCTTTATAGGTATGGTAGGAGAGCGTTCTATGTGTGATGAAGGTATACCGTGAGGAGTGCTGGAACGCATAGAAGTGAGAATGCCGGTATGAGTAGCGAAAGACAGGTGAGAATCCTGTCCACCGTAAGACTAAGGTTTCCAGGGGAAGGCTCGTCCGCCCTGGGTTAGTCGGGACCTAAGGAGAGACCGAAAGGTGTATCCGATGGACAACAGGTTGATATTCCTGTACTAGAGTATGTAGTGATGGAGGGACGCAGTAGGCTAACTAAAGCAGACGAATGGAAGTGTCTGTCTAAGCAGTGAGGTGTGAATTGAGTCAAATGCTTAATTCTATAACATTGAGCTGTGATGGGGAGCGAAGTTTAGTAGCGAAGTTAGTGACGTCACACTGCCAAGAAAAGCTTCTAGCGTTTAAACATACTCTACCCGTACCGCAAACCGACACAGGTAGTCGAGGCGAGTAGCCTCAGGTGAGCGAGAGAACTCTCGTTAAGGAACTCGGCAAAATGACCCCGTAACTTCGGGAGAAGGGGTGCTGACTTCGGTCAGCCGCAGTGAATAGGCCCAAGCAACTGTTTATCAAAAACACAGCTCTCTGCTAAATCGTAAGATGATGT
>NZ_CP046524.1:205000-405000 GCF_021497945.1 Streptococcus oralis
TTATTGGTTAAGTGCATACGAAAAATAGGGCGATAAAATCGCTTATCGCTCAGTTTACGACTATCTTGTTGAATGAGCTTCCAGTAACGTTTGATAGCTTTGTATTCATGGGATTTCCAATCAAACTGATTCATAATTTGGACACGCACACGACTCATAGCACGGCTTAAGTGTTGGACAATATGAAAACGATCTAGAACGATTTTAGCATTTGGGAGTGAAACAGTCTGGGAGACTGTTTCAGCCTGAGCCTAGAAATTCGAAAGCGAAGCTGTTTAGCCAAGGCATAGTAAGGACTAAACATATCCATAGTAATGATTTTCACCTGACAGCGAACGGCTCTATCATATTTAAGAAAGTGATTTCGGATGACAGCTTGTGTCCTGCCTTCAAGAACAGTGATGATATCGAGCTTTTCAAAATCTTGTGCAATAAAGCTCATCTTGCCTTTCTTGAAGCTGTATTCATCCCAAGACATGTGAGTTGGAAGATAAGATAAATCTGTCTTGAATTTAAACTCTTTCAGTTTACGAATGACGGTGGAAGTGGAGATAGCCAAGCTTTCAGCGATGGCCGTTATAGGGACTTTCTCGATTAATTTTTGAGCGATTTGGTGTTTTTTCTTGACTAAGGGAGTTTCTGCGACAGCCATTTTTCCACAGACTTTACAGCGGAAATGCCGTTTTCTCAATCGAATCAGCGTTTTGTATCCCCGCACATTCTAGGTAAGGTATTTTAGATTCCTTTTTGAAGTCATATTTAGCCATTTTTCCTTGGCAGTGAGGACATTTAGGTGCTGGATAATCTAGCTTAGCGATGACTTCCTTGTAGGTATTCATATTAACGATATAATCTGGATATTAGGGTCTTTAATATCGAGTAGTTTTGTGATAAAATGTAATGGTTCCATATGATTCTTTCTAATGATGGTTTGGTCGCTTTTCATTATAAATCTTATGGGACTTTTTTTCTACAACAAAATAAGCTCCATAATCCCTGCGGTGGATTTACCCACTACAGAATTATAGAGTTATTTTTAATAAAGAAATAAGAGGAATATAAAAGAGTTTAACAAATGACATCAGCTATATATTTTCTTTAATTATGGTAAAATAGTAAGAGAATAATGTGAGGAAAATGAATGTCAAGTAAGTTTGAAATCTTAATGAATCAACTAGGAATCTCTGACCAACTGAAACAGAATCCTGCTCTCGTTGATGCAAGCATTGAGCGAGTTGTGGTTCATAAAATTAGTAAGGTATGGGAGTTTCATTTCGTATTTTCTAATATATTACCGATTGAAATCTTTTTAGAATTAAAGAAAGGTTTGAGTGAGGAATTTTCTAAGACAGGCAATAAAGCTGTTTTCGAAATCAAGGCTCTGTCTCAAGAATTTTCAAATCAACTCTTGCAAGCATATTATAGAGAAGCTTTTTCTGAGGGGCCGTGTGCTAGTCAAGGCTTTAAATCTCTTTATCAAAATCTGCGAGTTCGTGCTGAAGGTAATCAACTGTTTATTGAAGGTTCAGAGGCGATTGATAAGGAACATTTTAAGAAGAATCATCTTCCTAATTTAGCTAAACAACTTGAAAAATTTGGATTTCCAACTTTCAACTGTCAAGTAGAGAAGAATGATGTGCTGACTCAAGAGCAGGAAGAAGCCTTTCATGCTGAAAATGAGCAAATTGTTCAAGCTGCCAATGAGGAAGCGCTCCGTGCTATGGAGCAACTGGAACAGATGGCGCCACCTCCAGCAGAAGACAAACCAGCCTTTGATTTTCAGGCCAAAAAAGCTGCGGCTAAACCGAAGTTGGACAAGGCGGAGATTACTCCTATGATTGAAGTGACGACTGAGGAAAATCGTCTGGTCTTTGAAGGGGTTGTTTTTGATGTAGAGCAAAAAGTGACTAGAACAGGTCGTGTTTTAATCAACTTTAAAATGACGGACTACACTTCAAGTTTTTCGATGCAAAAGTGGGTTAAAAATGAGGAAGCGGCTCAGAAATTTGACCTCATCAAGAAGAATTCTTGGCTCCGAGTGCGTGGGAATGTGGAGATGAATAACTTCACACGTGATTTGACTATGAACGTGCAGGATGTGCAGGAAGTTGTGCATCATGAAAGAAAGGATCTCATGCCAGAAGGTGAGCGTCGGGTTGAGTTTCATGCTCATACTAACATGTCAACCATGGATGCTCTGCCAGAGGTTGAAGAAATCATTGCGACAGCTGCTAAGTGGGGACACAAGGCTGTTGCCATCACGGACCACGGGAATGTCCAGTCCTTCCCACACGGATATAAGGCGGCTAAAAAAGCTGGAATTCAGCTAATCTATGGAATGGAAGCCAATATCGTGGAGGACCGGGTTCCTATCGTCTACAACGAAGTGGAGATGGACTTGTCAGAAGCAACCTATGTGGTCTTTGACGTGGAAACGACGGGGCTTTCAGCTATCTATAATGATTTGATTCAGGTTGCAGCCTCTAAGATGTACAAGGGGAATGTCATTGCCGAATTTGATGAATTTATCAATCCTGGACATCCTTTGTCAGCTTTTACCACGGAGTTGACTGGTATTACAGATGATCATGTCAAAAATGCCAAGCCACTGGAACAAGTTTTGCAAGAATTCCAAGAATTTTGCCAGGATACTGTCCTAGTCGCCCACAATGCGACCTTTGACGTTGGCTTTATGAATGCCAACTATGAGCGTCATGGTCTTCCTAAAATTAGCCAGCCAGTTATTGATACGCTGGAGTTTGCTAGAAACCTCTATCCTGAGTATAAACGTCATGGTTTGGGACCTTTGACCAAGCGTTTTGGTGTTGCCTTGGAACATCACCACATGGCCAACTACGATGCGGAAGCTACTGGTCGTTTGCTCTTTATCTTTATCAAGGATGTAGCAGAAAAACATGGTGTGACTGATCTGGCTAGACTGAATATTGATTTGATTAGTCCAGACTCTTATAAAAAAGCTCGGATCAAGCATGCGACCATCTATGTCAAGAATCAAGTAGGTCTAAAAAACATCTTTAAGCTGGTTTCGTTGTCCAATACCAAGTACTTTGAAGGGGTGCCACGGATTCCGAGAACGGTTCTAGATGCTCATCGGGAAGGTTTGATTTTGGGCTCAGCCTGTTCAGAAGGTGAAGTTTTTGATGCAGTCGTTTCCCAAGGTGTGGATGCGGCGGTTGAGGTGGCCAAGTATTATGACTTTATCGAGGTCATGCCACCAGCTATCTATGCTCCCTTGATTGCTAAGGAGCAGGTCAAGGATATGGAGGAACTCCAGACCATTATCAAAAGTTTGATAGAAGTGGGAGACCGTCTTGGCAAGCCCGTCTTGGCTACGGGAAATGTTCACTATATTGAACCGGAAGAAGAGATTTACCGTGAAATTATCGTCCGTAGTTTGGGACAGGGGGCTATGATTAACCGAACCATTGGTCACGGTGAACATGCTCAACCAGCTCCTCTTCCAAAGGTTCATTTTCGAACAACCAATGAGATGTTGGATGAATTTGCCTTCTTGGGTGAGGATCTAGCACGCAAATTGGTTATTGAAAACACTAATGCCTTGGCAGAAACCTTTGAGCCTGTTGAGGTGGTTAAGAGTGACTTGTACACGCCTTTCATTGACAAGGCGGAAGAAACGGTTGCTGAGTTGACCTATAAGAAGGCCTTTGAGATTTATGGAAATCCGCTGCCAGATATTGTTGATTTGCGGATTGAAAAAGAATTAACATCCATACTGGGAAATGGATTTGCCGTGATTTATCTGGCATCGCAGATGCTGGTGCAACGTTCCAATGAACGGGGCTACTTGGTTGGTTCTCGTGGGTCTGTTGGGTCCAGTTTTGTTGCGACCATGATTGGGATTACGGAGGTTAATCCTCTCTCTCCTCATTATGTTTGTAGTCAGTGTCAGTATAGTGAATTTATCACAGATGGTTCTTATGGTTCAGGATTTGATATGCCCGATAAGGATTGTCCAAAGTGTGGCCACAAACTCAGTAAAAATGGGCAGGATATTCCGTTCGAGACCTTCCTTGGTTTTGATGGGGACAAGGTTCCCGATATTGACTTGAACTTTTCGGGAGAAGACCAGCCTAGCGCTCACTTGGATGTGCGTGATATCTTTGGTGAAGAATATGCCTTCCGTGCAGGAACGGTTGGTACGGTGGCTGCCAAGACTGCCTATGGATTTGTAAAGGGCTATGAGAGAGATTATGGCAAGTTCTATCGTGATGCAGAGGTGGAACGCCTCGCTCAAGGTGCGGCTGGTGTCAAGCGGACTACAGGACAACACCCAGGGGGAATCGTTGTTATTCCTAACTACATGGATGTCTATGATTTTACGCCTGTCCAGTATCCAGCAGATGACGTGACGGCTGAATGGCAGACCACTCACTTTAACTTCCATGATATCGATGAGAACGTCCTCAAACTTGATGTACTGGGACATGATGATCCGACCATGATTCGGAAACTCCAGGACTTGTCTGGGATTGATCCTAATGAAATTCCTATGGATGACGAAGGCGTTATGGCCCTCTTTTCAGGGACCGGTGTGCTAGGGGTAACACCTGAGCAAATCGGAACGCCGACGGGTATGCTGGGAATTCCAGAATTTGGAACCAACTTCGTACGTGGAATGGTAGACGAGACGCATCCGACGACTTTTGCGGAATTGCTTCAGCTGTCTGGACTGTCCCACGGTACTGACGTTTGGTTGGGGAATGCACAAGATTTGATTAAACAAGGGATTGCGGATCTATCAACTGTTATCGGTTGTCGAGACGACATCATGGTTTACCTCATGCATGCTGGTCTTGAACCTAAGATGGCCTTTACCATCATGGAACGGGTGCGTAAAGGCTTGTGGTTGAAGATTTCCGAGGAGGAGCGAAATGGCTACATCGAAGCCATGAAGGCCAATAAGGTACCAGAGTGGTATATAGAGTCCTGCGGGAAAATTAAGTACATGTTCCCTAAAGCCCATGCGGCAGCCTACGTTATGATGGCCCTTCGCGTAGCCTACTTCAAGGTTCACCATCCCATTTATTATTACTGTGCTTACTTCTCAATCCGCGCTAAGGCTTTTGATATCAAGACTATGGGTGCAGGCTTGGATGCTATCAAGCGCAGAATGGAAGAAATCTCTGAAAAACGGAAGAACAATGAAGCTTCTAATGTGGAAATTGACCTCTATACCACTCTTGAGATTGTCAATGAAATGTGGGAACGCGGTTTCAAATTTGGCAAACTCGCTCTCTACCGTAGTCAGGCAACAGAGTTTCTCATTGATGGGGATACCCTCATTCCGCCATTTGTAGCAATGGATGGTTTGGGAGAGAACGTTGCTAAGCAGTTAGTGCGTGCGCGTGAAGAGGGAGAATTCCTCTCTAAAACAGAACTGCGCAAGCGCGGTGGGCTTTCATCGACCTTGGTTGAGAAGATGGATGAAATGGGGATTCTCGGCAATATGCCAGAGGATAACCAGTTGAGTTTGTTTGATGAGTTTTTCTAAAATATAGAAAGAGGTTTTTATGAAACTTACTATTTCTGCTCAGGATAAGCCAGCGCAAAAGGTGTTTGATTACCAGCTGGATCTTGATCCTGATACGATTTTGAGAATGACCGCTTTGATTTGCGGCACTGTGGCAGCGGTTAGCCTGTTGTCCTTGTTTAAAGAGAAATAACAAAAGAAAAGGAAAAATAAAATGGTTTTACCAAATTTTAAAGAAAATCTAGAAAAATATGCTAAATTGTTGGTTGCGAACGGAATTAACGTGCAACCTGGTCATACCTTGGCTCTCTCTATCGATGTGGAGCAGCGTGAGTTGGCGCATTTGATCGTGAAGGAAGCTTATGCCCTGGGCGCGCATGAGGTCATCGTTCAGTGGACAGATGATGTGATCAACCGTGAGAAATTCCTCCACGCGCCGATGGAGCGTTTGGACAATGTGCCAGAATACAAGATTGCTGAGATGAACTATCTCTTGGAGAACAAGGCTAGCCGTCTTGGTGTCCGTTCTTCTGATCCAGGTGCCTTGAACGGAGTGGACGCTGACAAGCTTTCAGCTTCTGCTAAAGCTATGGGACTTGCCATGAAGCCAATGCGTATCGCAACGCAATCCAACAAGGTTAGCTGGACTGTAGCAGCCGCTGCTGGACTTGAATGGGCTAAGAAAGTCTTTCCAAATGCTGCGAGCGATGAAGAAGCAGTCGATCTCCTTTGGGACCAAATCTTCAAAACTTGCCGTGTCTACGAAGAAGATCCCGTGAAGGCTTGGGAAGAGCATGCAGCTATCCTTAAGAGCAAGGCGGAAATGCTTAATAAAGAGCAATTCTCAGCCCTTCACTACACAGCGCCAGGGACAGATTTGACACTTGGTTTGCCTAAGAATCACGTTTGGGAATCAGCTGGTGCTATCAATGCACAGGGCGAAGGGTTCTTACCAAATATGCCAACAGAAGAAGTCTTTACGGCTCCTGACTTCCGTCGTGCAGATGGTTATGTAACCTCTACAAAACCACTTAGCTATAACGGAAATATCATCGAAGGGATTAAAGTGACCTTCAAGGATGGACAAATCGTAGACATCACTGCTGAGAAGGGTGATCAGGTCATGAAAGACCTTGTCTTTGAAAATGCGGGTGCTCGTGCCTTGGGGGAATGTGCCTTGGTACCAGATCCAAGCCCAATTTCTCAGTCAGGCATTACCTTCTTTAATACCCTTTTCGACGAAAATGCGTCAAACCACTTGGCTATCGGTGCTGCCTATGCGACCAGCGTTGTTGGTGGAGCAGAGATGAGCGAAGAAGAGCTTGAAGCTGCAGGGCTTAACCGCTCAGATGTTCACGTGGACTTTATGATTGGTTCTAGTCAAATGGATATCGATGGTATCCGTGAGGATGGAACACGCGTGCCCCTCTTCCGTAATGGAGACTGGGCAATTTAAGGAGAAACTATGCTTGGAAGTATGTTTGTCGGTCTCTTAGTAGGACTCTTGGCAGGTGCTTTGACCAATCGTGGAGAGAGCATGGGATGCTTTGGAAAAATGTTTCTCGGCTGGATTGGTGCCTTTTTGGGCCACTTGCTCTTTGGGACTTGGGGACCAATTCTAGCGGGAACAGCTGTTATTCCTGCTGTTTTAGGCGCTATGATTGTCTTAGCTATCTTCTGGGAAAGAGGAAGTTAGTTCCTTAAATCTGAAATGAAAAGGAGGTTGATCATTGAGTCAGCCTCCTTTTGAGTATGATATAATAGTTCTATGAGATTAGATAAATTTTTAGTTGCCTGTGCTGTGGGGAGCCGGACAGAGGTCAAAAACTTGCTCAAGGCTGGGCGTGTGATGGTAAATGGCAAGAAAGAAAAGTCAGCTAAATTGCAGATCAATGAAGAAAGAGATGAGATCCGCTTTGATGGCCAAGTGCTAGAGTATGAAGAGTTTGTTTACTACATGATGAACAAGCCCCAAGGAGTCATTTCAGCGACTGAGGATACCAAGCATAGAACGGTTCTAGACTTGTTGGATGATTTAGCTCGGACCAAGGAAGTTTTTCCAGTCGGGCGCTTGGATATCGATACGCATGGTCTTCTGCTCTTGACCAATGATGGCCAGCTTGCCCATGCTTTGCTTTCGCCCAAGCGACATGTGGATAAGACTTATCTAGCTCAAGTCAAAGGTATCATGACCCAAGAAGACGTGGAGACATTTGCCAAGGGCATTCCGCTCAAGGATTTTACCTGCCAGCCTGCTAGACTGGAGATTATATCGGTAGATACAGAAAAGAATCAAAGTCTGGTTCGTGTGACCATTGCAGAAGGGAAATTCCACCAGGTCAAACGGATGGTAGCCTACTGTGGTAAGGAAGTGGTGGACCTACAACGTTTGACGATGGGAACTTTAGCCTTGGACGAGAACTTAGAACGAGGAGAATGGCGTCGCCTGACCAAGGAGGAGTTAGAGGTTCTCCTTGCGAGTATTGCTTAATTTAATTTATGCTAGAAAAGGTGAGGAGAATGTCCCTGCCTTTTTCGTTTTTCAGTTGCTTCCTTTGTGAAAAGAGTTATAATAGACAGTAGAATAAAAGGAGGAATCTATGAACTCGATTCAAGAATCATTTACAGATAAACTATTTGCCAACTATGAAGCAAATGTCAAATACCAAGCAATTGAAAATGCTGCCAGCCACAATGGAATTTTTGCAGCTCTAGAACGTCGCCAAAGTCATGTAGACAATGCACCTGTTTTCTCATTGGATTTGACCAAGGACAAGGTTACTAACCAGAAAGCGTCTGGTCGTTGCTGGATGTTTGCAGCTCTCAACACCTTCCGTCACAAACTCATTTCTCAATATAAATTGGAAAACTTTGAATTGTCACAAGCCCACACTTTCTTCTGGGACAAGTATGAAAAATCTAACTGGTTCTTGGAGCAAGTCATTGCGACTGCAGATCAAGAATTGACGAGCCGTAAGGTTAGCTTCCTACTCCAAACTCCACAACAAGACGGTGGACAGTGGGATATGGTCGTGGCCCTCTTTGAAAAATATGGTGTCGTTCCTAAGTCAGTTTACCCTGAGTCTGTTTCATCTAGTAATAGCCGTGAGCTCAATGCAATTCTTAACAAATTGCTTCGCCAAGATGCCCAAATCTTGCGTGACTTGCTCGCTTCTGGTGCTGACCAAGCGACTGTTCAAGCTAAGAAAGAAGACCTCTTGCAAGAAATCTTTAACTTCCTTGCTATGTCACTAGGTCTTCCACCGCGTAAATTTGACTTTGCTTATCGCGATAAGGATGATAACTACCAAAGCGAAAAGGGTATCACGCCACAAGAGTTTTACAAGAAATATGTCAATCTTCCTCTAGAAGACTACGTTTCTGTTATCAATGCTCCAACTGCTGACAAGCCTTACGGTAAATCTTACACAGTTGAGATGTTGGGAAATGTGGTTGGTAGCCGTGCAGTTCGTTACATCAACGTACCAATGGAGCGCTTAAAAGAATTGGCGATTGCCCAAATGCAAACAGGAGAAACTGTTTGGTTTGGTTCAGATGTCGGCCAGCTCAGCAACCGCAAAGCTGGAATCCTTGCGACTGATGTTTATGACTTTGAATCAAGCATGGATATTCAACTGACTCAAGACAAGGCTGGACGTTTGGACTACAGCGAAAGTTTGATGACCCACGCCATGGTCTTGACAGGTGTGGACTTGGACGAAAATGGCAAGTCAACCAAGTGGAAAGTTGAAAACTCATGGGGAGACAAGGTCGGTGCAGATGGTTACTTTGTCGCCTCAGACGCTTGGATGGACGAATACACTTACCAAATCGTTGTCCGTAAAGAATTGCTGACAGCAGAAGAACAAGCTGCCTATGAAGCAGAACCAATCGTACTTGCACCATGGGATCCAATGGGAGCCTTGGCAGAATAAAGCATAAAGAAAAGAGGTTAGGGGAATCCTAGCCTCTTTTTAAGTTCTTCTTGAAGTGGCGATAGGTGATGCTTGCCAAGGGAGTTCTCCTTATTTTGAGTCTTTAAGTGACAGAGAAAAAGATATGTGTTACTATAGTAGTACAAAAGGATATCGGAGTAGAAATGAAGTATTTAAGCAGTCAAGACATCAAGGATCGTCAACGAAATATCAGCGACATTAAACCCTACAAAACAACCAAGGAAATCGTCGTTTCAAATATCTTTACCTTCTTTAATGCCATGAACCTGGCTCTGGCAGTTCTGGTAGCCACAACCTTGCGATTTGAGAACATGCTCTTTTTAGGTGTGATTGCTATCAATACAGCTATCGGGATTTTCCAAGAAGTGCGTTCAAAAAATGCTTTGGAAAAGCTAAGTTTGCTTGGTAAAAGTAAGTACAAGGTCAATCGAGATGGTCAAACGATCGAGATTGATCCAGAAGACATCGTTCTGGGGGAATATCTGCATCTCAATCTGGGAGATCAGGTACCTGTCGATGCAGAAGTGCTTGAAGGAACGATCGAAGTGGATGAGTCCTTGCTGACTGGTGAGAGTGATTCAGTCTTTAAAACAGCAGGTGACAAGCTGATGAGCGGAAGCAATGTCGTTAGCGGTACTTGTCTGGTCACGGCGACGGCGGTCGGACCCGATAGTTATATCAACAAACTCGCAAAATCCAGCAAGGAATTCAAAAAATACCCTTCTCAACTACGCGATTACATGGATAAGATTTTAAAAATCGTCTCGATCTTGCTGGTGCCAGTTGCCATTCTGCTCTATGTCAGAGGTTTTAGTCTAGGACGGTCTTATGTTGAAATTGTTTTAGGAAGTTCAGGTGCCTTGGTCGGCATGATTCCAGAGGGTTTGATTCTCTTGGTTAGTGTGTCCCTAGCAGTAGCAGCCATGAAGCTGGCTAAAAAGAAGGTTCTGGTACAGGAGCTATACTGTGTAGAGACCTTGGCGCGAGTAGATATTCTTTGTTTTGATAAGACGGGAACTATCACGACGGGGAATATGAAGGTCCAAGAAATGGATGCTAATGTAGCAGAGAAACTATCTTCTTATTTGGCTTATTTCGAAGATGAAAATGCAACTTCCCGAGCTCTGAAGACTTACTTAACCTGTGAGAAAAAGTGGGAAGTTCAAGAAGTCGGTGCCTTTTCAAGTAAAAACAAGTATTCCTTTGTCCAAGTAAAAGACAGTGGGACCTATTTCTTCGGAGCCTATGAATTTCTAGGCTTTACCCAGCCGATGGATGCCTACTATGAGCATCTGAAACAGCAAGGTTTTCGAATCTTAACACTCGCTCATAGCAAGGACCAGATTACTAGTCCAGCTAATATGGAACTACTAGGCCACGTCGTTTTGTCAGATGAGATTAAGGACAATACCAAGGAAACCTTTGACTATTTCGAATCTCAAGGTGTTGAAGTGAAGATTATCAGTGGTGATAATCATGTGGCTGTATATGGGGTGGCTCGTAAGGCAGGTTTTAAGGAAGAAGCGCGGGCTATTGATATGACCAAGGTGAGCGATGATGACTTTGAAAGAGTGGTCTTGGAACACGAAATATTTGGACGTGTGACACCTGAACAGAAGCAAAAGATGGTATCTATTTTGCAAAATGCTGGTAAAACAGTTGCCATGAGTGGTGATGGAGTCAATGATGTTCTGGCTCTCAAGAAAGCAGATATTAGTTTTGCCATGAAGGGGGCTACGAGTGCAGCCAAAAGTGTATCCAATATTGTTTTTCTCACAGATGACTTTGCAGTATTTTATGATATCTTGATGGAAGGACGCCGGGTCATTAACAACATCCAAAAGGTAGCCTCTCTTTTTCTAACAAAGACCTTCTTCTCCATCGTGTTTGCCATTTTGAGTGTGGTATTTGGTTTGGAATTTGCCTTTATCCCCATTCAGTTTACAATCATTTCAGCCATTACGATTGGGATTCCATCCTTCTTCCTGACTTTTGAGTCCAATAAAGAAAAGGTTAGCACTCACTTTATGAGAGATATCCTAACCAACGCGGCGATTGGTGGTGGCGTTCTGGTTGCTAGTGTTCTTTTGACCAATTTCTTTATCACTGTCCCAGGTCAGGTCAAATTTATTTGCTTCCTCCTTGCCCTGATCAATGGTCTGTGTCTAGTTGCCAAGGTCAGCTTGCCTTTTAATCGATACAAGATGCTTTTGCTCACGTTTTTGAGCCTTGCAGCCCTTGTTGGTGTACTTGCCAATACTTTTATCCTACAGGGAGCTTTTGTGCCTTTAGAAGCCAAACAGCTACTCTATGTTGCCATACTAGCAGTGGTGATTGGGTGCTTTCATTATCTTACTAGGAGAAAAAGTTGATACATAAAAAGAATCAGGTTTAATCCTGATTCTTTTTTGTTTATATATTCTCACCGAGATTACATGATACCGAAGAAACGAGCTGCGATACCAACTGCAAAGAGGGCAAGGATGATTGTGATTGGAGATACTTTTTTCTTAAGCAACCACATGCAAAGGAAAGTAAGGAGAAGTCCCATCAATCCTGGAATCAATGAGTCCAACTGACCTTGAAGCGTTTGTGGTTGAACTCTATCTAGGCTCATACCACTAAGCGCTTGACCAAGAATGCCCTTCAACTCAGCTCCTGTAACAGGACCTTCTGGGAAGTTGATGTAGGCACCTTCTGACAATTGTTTGCCTGGAAGGTTGATAGTGAAGTTGATGGATACCCAACGTTGTACAAGAACGGCAAGGATGAACATACCAAGGATAGAAGCACCTTTAGTGATGTCTTTCAAGATACCACCAGACATGTCTTTAGTGATCTCAGATCCAGCTTTGTAACCGAACTCTTGTGTATACCATAGGAAGGCCATACGGATAGCATTCCATCCAAAGAAGAAGAGAAGGGGACCAACAATGTTACCAGATGCAGCAAGTGATGCACCAAGGGCTCCAAGGATAGGACGAACTGTAAACCAGAATACTGGGTCACCGATACCAGCAAGAGGTCCCATCATACCGATTTTAACCCCTTGGATAGCCGCGTCATCGATTTCTACACCGTTAGCGCGCTCTTCTTCAAGTGCAAGAGTAACCCCCATGATAGGAGCAGCTACGTATGGGTGAGTGTTGAAGAACTCAAGGTGACGCTCAAGAGCAGCCGCTTGGTCTTCTTTTTTAGTGTATAATTTTTTGATAGCTGGGATTAATGAGTAAGCCCAACCCAAGTTTTGCATACGTTCGTAGTTCCAAGAACCTTGAAGGAATTGTGAACGCCACCAAACTTTTTGACGATCTGATTTTGATAATTGAATTTTTTCAGCCATGATTGTTCCCCTTTCTAGTAGTCTTCTAGGATATCACCGATTGGGTCGTTAGAAGTCGCAGCTCCGCCGCCACCGTTTCCACCTTGTTTTGTAAGGTTAAGGTAGATGAAGGCAAGGGCAACACCGATGACACCAAGGGCAATCAAAGTCAATTGAGAGATAGCTGCAAGAGCAAAACCGATAGCGAAGAATGGCCATACTTCACGAGTTGCCATCATGTTGATAACCATAGCGTAACCAACGGCAACGACCATAGCACCACCAACAGCCATACCACCATTCAACCATTCTGGCATCAATTTAAGAGCATCTTGAACGGCAGAAGCTGGGATAGCGATAAGGAAGGCTGCAGGGATTGCAATACGAAGACCTTGAAGAAGAAGTGCGATAAAGTGAGCACGTTCAACAGCTGCAATATTTCCTTCTTTAGCGGCAGCATCTGCAGTGTGAACCAAACCAACTGAGATTGTACGAACAATCATAGTCAAGAAAAGTCCAGCTACGGCAAGAGGGATAGCTGTTGCTGTTGCAACGGCGATACCTTCAGTAGTAAAGTTACCACCTTTGATCAAGATGATTGCTGCGGCAACAGATGCAAGAGCAGCATCAGGAGCTACGGCAGCTCCGATGTTTGCCCAACCAAGGGCGATCATTTGAAGAGATCCACCAAGCATAACACCTGCTTCGAGGTTACCAGTTGCAAGTCCGATAAGGGTACATGCGACGATTGGTTGATGGAATTGGAATTGGTCGAGGATACCTTCAAGACCTGCAAGGAAGGCAACAACTACAACCAAGATAGCAGAAATGATTGAAATATCTGACATGGTTTTATTCCTTTTCTATTTAAGTATAATAAAGTGTAAAATCTTTCTTCTAAGAGTTCGAGAGAAGAAGATTCTAATTATTGAACGTTCGCTTTGTTAATCAAGTCAAACAAATCTTTTTTCGTGTCGTTTGGTACTTTACGTACGTCAAATTCAACACCGAGGTCACGCATTTTTTCAAATGTTGCAACATCATCTTTGTCCATAGACAAAACGTTGTTAATCATTGTTTTACCTGTTGAGTGAGCCATGGAACCAACGTTAAGAGTCTTGATTGGTACGCCGCCTTCGATTGCACGAAGTGCATCTTGTGGAGTTTCAAACAAGATAAGGGCATGAGTGTCACCGAAACGTGGGTCTTTTGCAACGTCGATCAATTTTTGGATTGGAACAACGTTGGCTTTTACTCCGTTTGGAGCTGCTTGTTTGATCAATTCTTTACGCAAGTCGTCGTTTGCGACGTTGTCTGAAGCAACGATGATACGATCTGCTTTTGAATCTGGAGTCCAAGCAGTGGCAACCTGACCGTGAAGGAGACGAGTGTCTAGACGAGCAAGGTTGATTTTCAGTTTACCGTCGCCGATAACTGTTCCTTCTGGAATAGCAGCTTGGGCAACTGGAGCAGCTGCAGCACTTGCAACTTCCTCAACTGGGTTAAGCTCTTCTGGAAGAGCTTTGATGCCATCTTTGGCTTCTTTAATGATATTCGCAGCGACTTTATCCACACCTGCATTCGCGTCCATCAGGCGCTCTGTGTAGGCTTGGATCAACATCGGTAAGTTCAGTCCTGTGATGATGGCAAACTTGCGCTCAGGATTTTCTCCCATCACGCGACTAGCTTGGTTGAATGGAGATCCACTCCAAAGGTCAGCCAATACTAGCACCTCATCTTCTGCGTCAAATGCAGCCACAGCGTTGTTGAATTTAGCGTAAAGATCATCTGGACCTTCGTTTGGCATAAAGGTTACAACTTGAACCTTTTCTTGTTCACCAAAGATCATAGATCCGGACTGATGAATACCCGCAGCAAATTCGCCGTGGCTTGCAATAATGATTCCGATACTCATTATTGTCATTCCTCCTTTAAAATGTTTGACTCTTAGTTTTTAAGAAAACTTTAAGACTACCATTAAGTATAAACCGTTTTCAAACAAAAAGCAACCATTTCTTATAAATATGTGTTGGTTTTCGATGAAAACTCGCTTACAAAATGTTAATATATAAATACTTTTGTAGGAATGTATAAAAAGATAAGGGAGTAATTTAATATAAAAAAATGAAAACAGGTCGGTTAGTTGAAAAATTGTGAAAATTAAAAAGCTAGCACAAGCTAACTTTTTGAGTGTTATAGGAACAAATCTTGTAGGGCATGGGCAACACCATCTTCATCATTTGTCAGAGAGAGTTGCTCATCTGCATATGGTAGCAAATCGGGATTGGCATTCTTCATAGCATAACCCTTGCCTGCAAAAGCCAGCATTTCGGTGTCATTGTGTTCATCTCCAAAGGCAATCAAATCTTGTCTGTCTCGGTTCATAACATTGAGCAAATACTCTAAAGCAAAGGCCTTGTTGACTCCTTTTGGTGTACATTCGAGAATGTTGAGGGGGCCTCCCCAGGTATTGATTGCTAGTTGGTGTTGGTAAAAACGATTCATCTCATCTGCTAGCGCGTATTTATCATCGACTCTTGTTTGCAAGAGGATACAGTTAGGGTCCTTGGTCACCAATTCAGATTTGAATTGATTTTCTGGTTGGAAATTTTCTACACCAAATAGTTTGGGATTGGCAATTTCTTCATTAGGAGCCGTGATATAAAATTTTTTGCGGTATTCTCCTGCAATAAAGTCGGCTTGGATATCCTCTTTGCGTTTGACCATGTCCAAGAGGTATTTTTTGTCCAAGGTCAAGCACTTTTCGTGTTCCCAAGTCTGCCCTGGTAGATGGGTAAGGGAACCGTTGAAGTTGATCATAGGTGTGTGCAACTCTAGTTCCTGATAAAATTCTTTTGCCATACGGTAAGGGCGCCCAGTAGTGATGATGACATGGTGGCCTTTTTTAGCAATTCGTTTAATTGTGTTTCGAGTAAAATCTGAAATCTTACTCTCTGAGTTGAGCAGGGTTCCGTCCAAATCGACTGCGATAATTTTTTTAGTCATATAAACCTTCCTAGTACATTCCAGATAAGATGTCTACTATTATATCAAAAAGAAAGAAGAAAAACAGACTCAAAACAAAAAATAGAAATTTCATTTTGTTAAATAAATCAAACAAACATATTGAAAAGGTGAATAATAAATGTTATAATACTCTCATTGTTCGTAAAAAAACAAAAGGAGATTAAACATGGACAAACTATTTAAACTAAAAGAGCACGGGACAGATGTCCGTACAGAGGTGCTTGCTGGTTTAACAACATTCTTTGCAATGAGTTATATTCTCTTTGTAAACCCTCAAATGCTTTCACAAACAGGGATGCCTGTTCAAGGTGTGTTCTTGGCAACAATTATCGGTTCTGTAGTTGGTACTTTGATGATGGCTTTCTATGCTAATTTGCCATACGCACAAGCACCAGGTATGGGACTCAATGCTTTCTTCACATTTACAGTTGTATTTGGGATGGGCTATACTTGGAAAGAAGCTCTTGGTATGGTCTTCATTTGTGGAATTATTTCACTGATTATTACCTTGACAAATGTTCGTAAAATGATCATCGAATCTATTCCTACAACACTTCGTTCAGCTATTTCCGCTGGTATTGGTGTTTTCCTTGCCTATGTTGGGATTAAGAATGCTGGTCTCTTGAAATTCTCAATTGACCCAGGTACTTATACTGTAGCAGGTGAAGGAGCAGACAAGGCTCAAGCTGCACTTACTGCAAACTCAGCAGCCGTTCCAGGATTGGTAGACTTCAATACTCCAGCAGTATTGGTAGCTCTTGCAGGTTTGGCTATTACCATCTTCTTTGTTGTTAAAGGCATCAAAGGTGGAATCATTCTTTCTATTTTAACAACGACTGTGCTTGCCATTGCTGTTGGTGTTGTGAATTTGTCAGGGATTGACTTCGCTAGCAACAATCTTTCATCAGCGGTTAATGATCTAGGAACTTTGTTTGGTGCTGCTCTGGGTTCAGAAGGTTTAGGATCTTTGATTTCAAACACTTCACGTTTGCCAGAAACTTTGATGGCTATTCTTGCCTTCTCATTAACGGATATTTTTGATACAATTGGTACTCTTATCGGTACTGGTGAAAAAGTTGGTATCGTTGCGACAAGTGGGGAAAACCATGAGTCCGCTAAATTGGACAAGGCTCTATACTCTGACTTGGTGGCGACTTCAGTAGGTGCCATTGCAGGTACTTCAAACGTTACGACTTATGTTGAGTCTGCGGCGGGTATCGGTGCTGGTGGACGCACTGGTTTGACGGCCCTAGTAGTTGCGATCTGTTTTGCTCTCTCTAGCTTCTTTAGCCCACTTCTAGCGATTGTTCCGACAGCTGCAACAGCGCCAATTTTGATCATCGTCGGAATCATGATGCTTTCTAACTTGAAAAACGTTCCTTGGGATGATATGGCTGAGGCTGTTCCTGCCTTCTTCACATCTATCTTTATGGGATTCAGCTACTCTATCACACAAGGGATTGCTGTTGGTTTCTTGACTTATACCTTGACAAAAGTTGTCAAAGGTCAAGCCAAGGATGTGCACGTGATGATTTGGATTTTGGATGCCTTGTTCATCCTGAACTATATTAGCATGGCGCTATAAGCTATAAATGGTATAATATAGAAAGGGGGTCTTCCCCTTTTTATTATAAGGAGGTATATCATGAAGAAAAAAAGTATCTGGCAAGAAATTCTGGATAGAGGAATATGGGTGTTGATTTTTTTAATAGGATTGGTGTTATCCCAACTTCCTTTAATTTTATCTGCCCTTTTATCCGCCAGACAATTCCCACTCCTCCAGTCAGGACTTTTGGTGGCTTTGCTGTCGGTTGTTATTCTAACTGTTTTTATCTTTAGTGCGCGAAAAACAGAGATTGCGAGCTTCAATCTTTCTTTTTTCAAGGCAAAAGATCTAGCCCGCTTGGTTTTGAGTTATTTGGTTATTTTCACAAGTAACTTATTCGGCTCTGCCTTGCTTCGTCTGATGAATGAATCTACGACCAGCAATCAATCAACTATTAATAATCTGGTTCAGAATAGCTCGCTGATTTCCAGTTTTTTCTTACTGGTTCTGATTGCTCCCATTTGTGAGGAAATATTGTGTCGTGGAATTATCCCTAAAAAGATCTTCCGTGGGAAGGAGAAGTTGGGTTATCTTGTAGGTGCAGTCGTCTTTGCCTTGCTCCACACACCGACCAATCTGCCTTCTCTCCTTATCTATGGAGGAATGTCGACAGTTTTAACTTGGACAGCCTACAGAACAGAACGTTTAGAGATGTCGATCTTGCTTCATATGATTGTCAATGGTATTGCCTTTTGTTTGCTGGCTTTACTGGTTTTGATTAGTCGAAATGTAGGCTTGCCTTTCTAAACCATTTCCTTACTTGGAAAAGATGAATGCTGGCGTATCCATCTTTTTCTTTTTATGGTAAAATAGAGAAATAATGTGGTGAAAAACCTTGAGGAGTGACCGTATGTCCAAAAAAGCTAGTCAGGCAAAAACAGCCATTTGCGGAATTATCAATGTAACCCCAGATTCCTTTTCGGATGGTGGTCAGTTTTTTGCTGTTGACCAGGCTCTCCAGCAAGCTCGTAAATTGATAGCAGAAGGAGCGAGCATGCTAGATATCGGTGGGGAATCGACTCGGCCGGGCAGTAGCTATGTTGAGATAGAAGAGGAAATCCAGCGTGTTGTTCCAGTTATCAAAGCTATTCGCAAGGAAAGTGATGTCCTCATTTCCATCGATACTTGGAAGAGTCAGGTAGCAGAGGCTGCTTTGAAAGCTGGTGCTAATCTGGTCAATGATATCACTGGTCTCATGGGAGATGAGAAAATGGCAGATGTGGTTGCTAAGGCTGGTGCGCAAGTAGTCATCATGTTTAATCCAGTCATGACTCGACCTCAGCACCCTAGCTCGCTCATATTCCCGCATTTTGGATTTGGGCAAGCTTTTACAGAGAAAGAGTTAACTAACTTTGAAAAAATGCCAATCGAAGATTTGATGACTGCGTTCTTTGACCGCGCTCTAACAAGAGCGGAGAAAGCAGGGATTTCGAAAGGGAAGATCATGCTGGATCCAGGAATTGGCTTTGGTCTGACTAAGAAGGAAAATCTGCTCCTTCTACGTGATCTGGATAAACTGCATCAGAAAGGCTATCCAATCTTTCTTGGAGTTTCGCGCAAGCGGTTTGTTATCAGTATTCTGGAGGAAAATGGTTTTGAAGTTAATCCTGAGACCGAACTTGGTTTCCGCAATCGGGATACTGCTTCGGCCCATGTGACCAGTATCGCTGCGAGACAAGGTGTCGAAGTGGTGCGCGTGCACGATGTAGCCAGTCATAAGATGGCAGTTGAAATTGCGTCAGCCATTCGTTTGGCAGATGATGCGGAAAATCTAGATTTAAAACAATATAAATAAGATGAACGAAATTCAAAACAATCAGTGGATTGCCCACTACCGGACGGACCAACCGCATTTTGGTTTGGAGCGAATGGTAGAACTCCTAGCCCTGCGAGGCAATCCCCATCTCAAACTCAAGGTTATCCATATCGGTGGAACCAATGGAAAGGGTTCGACCATTGCTTTTTTGAAAAAGATGCTGGAAAAGATGGGGTTGAAAGTTGGAGTTTTTAGCTCGCCTTATCTCATTCATTACACAGACCAGATTAGCATCAATGGGGAATCCATCCCAGAAGCAAGGCTAGAAGCCCTCATGGCAGACTATCAGTCTTTGCTTGAGGGGGAGAGGAGCGCTGCTTTACAAGAAACGACTGAGTTTGAGATTATCACAGCCATAGCTTATGATTATTTTGCCTCAGAGAAAGTAGATGTGGCTATCATGGAAGTCGGCATGGGTGGACTCTTGGATAGTACCAATGTCTGCCAGCCGATTCTGACAGGGATTACAACTATTGGCTTGGATCATGTGGCCCTACTTGGTGACACCTTGGAAGCTATAGCAGAGCAGAAGGCTGGTATTATCAAACAAGGTATTCCCTTGGTGACAGGTCACATTACTCCAGAAGCTTTGGCTGTGATCGATCCTATTGCAGAAGCTAAAAATGCGCCGAGACTTGCCTATGGAAAAGATTATCAGGTTGGTCATCAAGAAAGTGTGGTGACGGGCGAGGTTTTTGACTATACAAGTCCTGTCAGACAAGGTCGCTTCCAGACAGGTCTGCTTGGTTTACATCAGATTGAGAATGCAGGGATGGCACTTGCTCTCTTAGACACTTATTGTCAGGAGGTTGGACGAGAATTAGCTAGCAATGACTTGGTTGCTCAAGCCATGGAGGAAACCAGATGGTCAGGGCGTTTGGAGGTCCTGTCTAGTGAACCTCTGATGATTTTGGATGGAGCCCATAATCCTCATGCTATCAAGGCTTTATTAGCAACCTTGCAAGAACGCTTTGCGGATTATCATAAGGAAATCCTCTTTACCTGCATCAAAACCAAGGCCTTGGAGGATATGCTGGATTTGTTGGAGGAAATCCCAGATACCGAGCTTACCCTGACACATTTTGACGATAGTCGGGCGACGGATGAAAGCGTGCTGAAAGAGACAGCCAAGTCTAGAAATCTCAATTACCAAAGTTGGCAGGATTTTCTAGAGCAGAAATTGACAGATAGAAAAGAAGAGAAACAAACAGTTAGGATTGTCACGGGTTCCTTGTATTTCTTGAGCCAAGTGAGAGCCTATCTGACGGAGAGGAAGAACGAGAATGGATACACAAAAGATTGAAACGGCTGTAAAAATGATTATTGAGGCTGTTGGTGAGGACGCTAACCGCGAGGGCTTGCAGGAAACACCTGCTCGTGTAGCCCGTATGTACCAAGAGATTTTTTCAGGTCTTGGACAAACTGCTGAGGAACACCTGTCAAAATCTTTTGAGATTATTGATGATAACATGGTAGTAGAAAAAGATATCTTTTTCCACACTATGTGTGAGCACCACTTCTTGCCCTTTTATGGTAGAGCCCACATTGCCTATATTCCAGATGGACGTGTGGCAGGCTTGTCTAAGCTAGCCCGTACGGTTGAAGTTTATTCTAAAAAACCACAGATTCAAGAACGGTTGAATATCGAAGTGGCCGATGCCTTGATGGACTATCTGGGGGCTAAAGGGGCCTTTGTTGTCATTGAGGCCGAGCATATGTGTATGAGCATGCGTGGTGTCAGAAAACCAGGTACTGCGACTTTGACAACAGTCGCTCGTGGTCTATTTGAAACAGATAAGGACCTCCGAGATCAGGCTTATCGTTTAATGGGACTATAAAAAGAATCCGCTTCATGCGGATTTTTCTAGAAAGGACTAGTTATGGATCAACTGCAGATTAAAGATTTGGAAATTTTTGCCTATCATGGTCTCTTTCCAAGTGAGAAAGAATTGGGGCAGAAGTTTGTTATTTCCGCAAGCTTATCCTATGATATGACCAAGGCGGCGACAGACTTGGATTTAACAGCATCTGTCCATTACGGAGAACTGTGTCAGCAGTGGACGACTTGGTTTCAGGAAACCACTGAGGACTTGATTGAAACGGTAGCCTACAAACTAGTTGAACGTACCTTTGAGACTTATTCTCTTGTCCAAGAGATTGAGTTGGAACTAAAAAAACCGTGGGCTCCAGTGCATTTACCGCTAGATACCTGCTCGGTGACCATTCACCGTCGTAAGCAGCAGGCCTTTATCGCTCTAGGAAGCAATATGGGGGACAAGCAAGCAAACTTGGAACAAGCCATTGACAAACTGCGAGCTCGAGGCATCCATATTCTCAAAGAGTCCAGTGTCTTGGCGACGGAACCTTGGGGTGGTGTGGAGCAGGAGAGTTTTGCCAATCAGGTGATTGAAGTAGAAACCTGGCTACCAGCACCAGTCTTGTTAGAAACATTATTAGCCATTGAGTCAGAAATGGGACGGGTGAGAGAAGTGCATTGGGGGCCTCGCTTGATTGATTTGGACCTGCTTTTTGTGGAGGACCAGATTATTTACACAGACGAGCTCATCTTGCCTCATCCTTATATAGCAGAACGCCGATTTGTCCTTGAACCGTTAGCGGAAATAGCTCCCCATTTTATTCATCCGATCCTAAAACAACCAATTCGCCACTTGTATCAAGAATTGAACAAATAGAAAAAACTCTAGTTCCTCAGCAGTTTGCGCCGAGAAGCTAGAGTTTTTAAAATAGGTCATTTTCTTCTGGAAGGAGGATGGTTTCTCTGCCGTCCATGTCTAAAACAAGGACCCTAGGAGGGTAAAGTGGATCGAAAGGATGATTGAAATCAAAATCAATGCTAGTCGGAAGGTGCTGGCTAGAAAAATGGAAGGTGATGGTTCCCTCGTTATTTAGCAGTTGAAATTCAAGTTCCTCTTCTAATTCAAAGACGTTTTTCAAAAAATGATCGATAATAAACCATAAAGAGTCGATAACATCGTCAGGCAAGCTGGTCACAACGCCAAAACTGGCCGAACGTCTCTGAGTATTTGTAAAAGCCATAAACATTCCCTCCCCCATTTTATTTTTCCTTATCATACAGCAAAACATCCCAAAAATCAAGAAATTGTACTTGCTTTTTCAAAATGGGAATAGGTTGTGAAATTTTTTCAAAGTTTCTCTAAAAAATACTTGAAAGTGTTTACAATAAGTGATAAAATGGAGTAAGCAGATGCATGAAAGCGAAATTTTCAATATAGAAAGGAAACAGAATGAACACAGATGATACAGTAACGATTTATGATGTTGCCCGTGAAGCTGGGGTCTCAATGGCAACTGTTAGCCGTGTAGTGAATGGCAATAAGAACGTCAAAGAGAATACTCGTAAAAAAGTTCTAGAGGTGATCGATCGTCTTGACTACCGTCCAAATGCGGTAGCGCGTGGCTTGGCCAGCAAGAAAACCACGACAGTTGGTGTTGTGATTCCAAATATCACTAATGGCTATTTTTCAACCCTAGCCAAGGGGATTGATGATATTGCAGAGATGTATAAGTACAATATCGTCCTAGCCAACAGTGATGAAGACGATGAAAAAGAAGTTTCAGTAGTTAATACTCTCTTTTCAAAACAAGTTGATGGTATTATCTTTATGGGCTATCACTTGACTGAAAAGATTCGTTCAGAATTTTCTCGTTCTCGGACACCAGTTGTCCTTGCAGGGACGGTGGATATCGAACACCAGTTGCCAAGTGTTAATATTGACTACAAACAAGCAACGATTGATGCAGTAACTCATTTGCTTCAGGAAAATGAAAAGATTGCCTTTATCAGTGGACCACTTGTTGATGATATCAACGGCAAAATTCGATTGATTGGTTACAAGGAAGCTTTGAAAAAGGCAGGAATCCCTTATAGCGAGGGCATGGTATTTGAGTCTAAATACAGCTATAATGATGGCTATGCCTTGGCAGAGCGCTTGGTTTCTTCACAGGCTACAGCCGCGGTTGTGACAGGTGATGAATTGGCTGCGGGTGTGTTAAATGGCTTGGCAGATCACGGTATTTCTGTACCAGAAGAGTTTGAAATCATCACGACAGATGATTCTCAAATTGCACGATTCACTCGTCCAAACTTAACGACAATTGCTCAACCTCTATACGACCTTGGTGCTATCAGTATGCGTATGTTGACCAAGATTATGCATAAGGAAGAGTTGGAAGAACGTGAAGTTCTTTTGCCTCACGGTTTGACAGAACGTCGCTCTACACGAAAACGTAAATAGAAAAAATCAGGAAATCTTCACGATTTCCTGATTTTGTATTCTAGAGAAGAGGATTAGCCTTCCATATAGTCTTTTAAGGCCTGTCCTTTTAGTCCAGCATTAAGGGCGATCAATAATTTGAGACGAGCTTTTTGGGCGTTGAGTTCTTTAACAAAGAAAACGCCTGCCTTTTGCAACTGCACGCCCCCACCTTGGTAGGCATAAACAGGCTCGGCAATACCATTAAAGCATCGTGAAACCAGGGCGACGGGAATCCCTTTTTGGAGGAGATTCTCTAACTTTTGAGCTGTTTCTTTGGGGACATTGCCTGCTCCAAAAGCTTGAACGACTAATCCATCTAGGTGATCTAGGTCAAGCATATCAATCAGCTCATCTGTCATACCTGCATAGGCCGAGATGATGGGAACCAGACCTTGAATATGTTCGAGATCAAAACGGACACGAGGCTCAGCTGTTTTGAAGTAGAGGATTTCTTGCTTCATGATGAGACCGAGAGGCCCGTGAGTAGGAGTTTGAAAGGTACCGACGTTGGTCGTATGGGTTTTGGTAACATACTTTGCTGCGTGGATCTCATCATTCATGACGACCAGCACACCCTTGTTGGCTGCTTTGTCATCGCTGGCAACTCGTAAAGCGCTCAGATAGTTATAAACTCCATCACTACCGAGTTCGTTTGAACTACGCATAGCTCCTGTTAGAACGATGGGCATGTGTGGGATTTCCATGGTATCAAGGAAGTAGGCAGTTTCCTCTAGCGTATCTGTTCCATGTGTGATGACAACTCCATCGTAGTGGTCTGCTTCCTCTTTAATCTTATGGTAGAGGGCTAGCATGTGTTTGGGTTTGATATGGGGGCTCGGTAGGTTAAAAAAGTCTAGGGCATGAACCTCAATCCCTTCAAGTGGATTGGATACATGGTTCATGGGATTGTCCTGGCTGGTCACAACTGCGCCAGAGGCGTCTGCTTGCATGGAAATAGTCCCACCTGTATGTAAAACAAGGATTTTCTTAGGCATGAATTACTCACTCTTTCTGAAATGTGGTATAATCATTGTAACACAAAAGGGAAGAATGGGATAGGATGGAAGTCAAAGCTGTTTTTTTTGATATCGATGGAACGCTAGTCAACGATCGTAAGAGTGTTTTGAAATCCACTAAGGACGCGATTAGGATTGTGAAAGAGCAAGGGGTGCTTGTTGGAGTGGCGACAGGACGGGGGCCTTTCTTTGTCAAGGAATTGATGGAAGATTTAGATCTGGATTTTGCAATAACTTATAACGGACAATTTATCTTTAATAAAGAAAAAGTTTTATTTGCTAGTCCGATTGCTAAGTCAAGCCTGCGTCAATTGATTGCCTATGCTAAAAAAGAGCGAAAAGAAATCGCTCTTGGAACCGAGCATGCTGTTGTTGGTTCGAAAATTATGTCATTTGGTCTCGGATCCTTTTCACAGCTGGTTAGCCGTTTTATTCCAACTGGCTTAACAAGAACCGTTAGCCGTTCCTTTAATCGAATGGTTAGCAAGGCAGTCCCTCAAAAGGAAGATGACCTGCTTCGTTTGATTAATGAGCCAATCTATCAAGTGTTAATGCTGATGACTCCTGAAGAATCTGAGAAAGCTGCAAGTGATTTTGAAGATTTGAAATTGACTCGAAGCAATCCTTTTGCAGCAGATATCATCAACCAAGGAAATTCCAAACTAGAAGGCATTCGTCGAGTTGGGAAAGAATATGGCTTTGATCTCAACCAAGTCATGGCTTTCGGAGATTCAGACAATGACCTGGAAATGTTGGCAGGTGTTGGTATGTCTGTAGCCATGGGAAATGGCAGTAGCAGCGTCAAAGAAGTTGCCAAGCACATTACAGCAAGTAACCAACAAGATGGCATCCACAAGGCGCTCGAGCACTTTGGTGTTTTGGCTTCAGAAAAAGTGTTTGTCAGTCGAGATTACCATTTTAATAAGGTCAAGACCTTCCACCACATGATGGATGAACGGACGCAGGAAGAGCCACAGGCATGGGATGTTGAGGGGGCGACCCACCGTGCAGACTTTAAAATTGAAGAATTAGTAGAGTTTGTTCGCGCGGCAAGTTCTTCGGAGGAAGAATTCCAGCAGTCACTTAACAGCATGCATGCGGCACTTGATAAGGCAGCAGAAAAGGTGAGGCAAAAAACGCCTGCCCAAAAAGATCTAATCGGGCAGGTTGATGCCTTAATCGATACACTGTATTTTACTTACGGCAGTTTTGCCTTGATGGGAGTGGATCCAGAACGCATCTTTGATATTGTGCATGAGGCAAACATGGGGAAGGTTTTTCCTGATGGAAAAGCTCATTTTGATCCAGTTACACATAAAATCTTAAAACCGGATGACTGGGACGAAAAATATGCTCCAGAACCTGCTATCAGAAAGGAACTGCAGCGTCAGCTCAAGGCTTATGAGCGACATAAAGAGAGAAATAAGTAAGAAAAAAGGGAGCCTAGCAGGCTCCTTTTATGTTCCTATAATGTTTTTTCTTGTTCTCTCACGACGAGCAAATCAACTTTTGCGTGGCGGAGGATGTATTCAGATGAAGAGCCAACCAAGAGGCGTTCAAAGGCATTAAGACCTGTTGCGCCGACGAGAA
Organism: Streptococcus oralis; assembly: GCF_021497945.1. Lineage (NCBI taxonomy): Bacteria > Bacillati > Bacillota > Bacilli > Lactobacillales > Streptococcaceae > Streptococcus > Streptococcus oralis. The sequence continues at coordinate 231,144 of NZ_CP046524.1, forward strand.
TCAGGTCAACATTTTCCGCGTCTGGAATGGTACGGGCAAGGAGGGTTTTCGGATTTCCCATTTCGATGACGGTATGAATATCGGTCACACCCGCATCTTTTGCACGTTTTTCGTACTCTTTCATCAAACTTTCAGCGTCAACTTGGAGTTCTTCGTAAACTTCAGCATCAAAGGTAGATACGCTTTGAAGAGCGCGTGTGTCAATAACATGGGCAATGGTGAGCTTGGAATCATTGCGTAGAGCAGTGTAAACACCTTTAACAAAAGCCAAGTCTGCCTCTTTAGAACCATCAATTGCAACCATAACATTTTGGTAACGTTGTGCCATAATGAAACCTCCTGAAATTTTCTTACTGTTATTGTAACCCTTTTCACTAAAGAAGTAAAGTAAAAATCATATTTAAATAAATATTATCGGAGATTCGATTTGGTGGAGATATGTTAAAATAAAAGAAAACGGGATAGTAGGAAACATAGTGAGGAGATGAGAAAGTATGAAAGATTTTGTTCAAGCTTCTAAAAAAATAAGTCTTCTTTATCATGGAATTATCCTTGCGTCACTTGTAGGAGAAGTAGTGATGCTTTGGCAGCTGGAAAGAGTCGTGCCTGTTCTCTATCCAGGTTTTGTTGGCTTTCTTCTCTTTCACTTAGTCTACCACATCATTTTATTTGTGATTGCAAAGAGAAGTGGTCGCTTGAACTATTTGGTCACGTGGGGGCTCTTTCTCATGTTTAATCTTTTGTATGATTCCTTTTTAGTATTAGTCTTTCTAGGTTTGTCTTTTGGTATGTGAGAAAATACTTCTGCATTCTAGTTGTTTAGACAGTGAGAACCTAGTCGTTGTGAGTTTTTTTCTTTGCTTGCTCATTTCAGGAAACTTGTCGCAATCCCTTTCTAGTGGTATAATGTTACTATCTCGATGAATTGAGGAAACAAGATGAAAGAATATAACAAGTCTAGTAAGTTAGAACATGTTGCCTATGATATCCGTGGACCTGTTTTGGAAGAAGCCATACGGATGCGAGCAAACGGAGAAAAGATTTTACGCCTGAATACAGGGAATCCAGCAGAATTTGGCTTTACAGCACCTGATGAGGTCATTCATGATTTGATTATGAATGCGCGTGATAGCGAAGGCTACTCTGATTCTAAAGGGATTTTCTCAGCCCGTAAGGCCATCATGCAGTATTGTCAACTGAAGAAATTCCCAAATGTGGACATTGATGATATCTACCTTGGAAATGGTGTCAGTGAGCTGATTGTTATGTCCATGCAAGGGCTTTTGGATAATGGCGATGAGGTCTTGGTACCTATGCCAGACTACCCTCTCTGGACAGCCGCGGTCAGCCTAGCTGGGGGAAATGCCGTTCACTATATCTGTGATGAAGCTGCAGAGTGGTACCCAGATATTGACGATATTAAGTCAAAAATTACTTCCAATACCAAGGCCATTGTCCTTATCAATCCCAATAACCCGACGGGAGCTCTCTATCCTAAGGAACTCTTGTTGGAGATTATTGAGATTGCCCGTCAAAACGACTTGATCATCTTTGCGGACGAAATCTACGACCGCATGGTAATGGATGGACATGTGCATACGCCTGTGGCGAGCTTGGCACCAGATGTCTTCTGTGTCAGCATGAATGGTCTGTCAAAATCCCACCGTATCGCTGGTTTTCGTGTGGGCTGGATGGTCTTGTCTGGTCCTAAGACACATGTTAAAGGCTATATCGAAGGTCTCAATATGCTGTCTAATATGCGTCTTTGCTCCAACGTTTTAGCCCAGCAAGTTGTACAAACCTCGCTAGGTGGGCACCAGTCAGTGGACGAATTACTCCTTCCTGGTGGTCGCATCTATGAGCAAAGAAACTTTATCTATAATGCCATTCAAGATATTCCAGGTTTATCTGCGGTCAAGCCGAAGGCGGGTCTTTATATCTTCCCGAAAATCGACCGCAATATGTATCGCATCGATAATGATGAACAGTTCGTTCTTGATTTCTTGAAGCAGGAAAAGGTTCTCCTGGTTCATGGTCGAGGATTTAATTGGCAAGAACCAGACCATTTCCGTATCGTTTACCTCCCACGAGTGGACGAATTAGCACAAATCCAAGAAAAGATGACTCGTTTCTTGAAACAGTATCGTAGATAGGGCTTTCATAGGAAAAGCTAGAAAACATTTGCTTGGAGCTATTGACAAAAGTGGCAGAATCAGATAGAATAGTAAAGTATGTTTAGTAACTGATCACTTTATAGCCGGCTAAACGAATACAAAATCTATGAGGAGGTATTCATCGTGAAACGTACTTATCAACCAAGTAAACTTCGTCGTGCGCGCAAACACGGATTCCGTAACCGTATGTCAACTAAAAACGGTCGTCGCGTATTGGCAGCTCGTCGTCGTAAAGGACGCAAAGTTTTGGCTGCTTAATCCAAACGAATTCAACACAGAAGTCAGTAGGAACTCGAGTCTACTGGCTTTTCTTTTTATCTTACATAGTGAATTGTCCACGAAATCGTCCATTTCAACTGAAACTCATAGAAGGCTTATTTAAAAGAACAGATATAGAAAAACTCAAAACCAGATAGAAGTTACTGATTTTGAGTTTTTGTTTATTCTTTTAAGTGATAGGAGTAGCTAGCGACAACGACATCTTCGTGCCATCTGAGAGCGTATTTTAGTTTGAGGCTCATTTGATTGTGCAGGATATTTTGCCAAGGTTTGTTAGGGATAAACTGTGGGACGAGGACTGTAACGGTATAGTTTTTTTGCTTGGCTTCTTGGGCGATTCGTTTGACATACTTGACGCTAGGGGCGATGATGTTTCGGTAGCTGGTGGTGATATTTTTCAGAGTGATATTTGGGAAGTAATCGGCAAATTCCTGAAGAATTTCTTGGTCTTTTTCAGCTGTTTCTTTAGTAGAGATGTGCATGGCCAATACTTCATCACCGATACTTTGAGCGTAGTTAATCGCTCCGATACTTACTCGAGTGACATTCCCTACTAGGACAAGGACAAGGTTGCCGTCGTAAGTGCGTTTTTCAATTCCTTCGTAGAGTCGCAGTTGTTTTGCCACTTTTTGATAATGGTTGTGAATGGACAAAAAGAGGAAGGTTAAAACTAGGATAATTGGGAAGAAAGGCCAGATATCACCCAGTCTAAAAAGGAGTAAAATGAGGACGATAGCATAACAAATGATGGCTCCAAGGATATTAGCAAAGGCAGGTTTTAAGAAGTTTGCTCCTTTTTCCTTTTTCCAATGGCGAATCATCCCAGTCTGAGATAGGGCAAAGGGAACGAAGACCCCAATCGTATAAAGAGGAATCAAGCGTTCAGTATTCCCATTAAAAATGAGAAGAAGGATCATAGCCCCAAAAGCCAGAGTTAAGATACCATTGGAGTAGCCAAGACGATCCCCTTTTTCCATAAAGAGATGGGGCATGTACTTGTTTTTTGCCATATTGTAGGCCAGCATAGGGAAGGCTGAAAATCCAGTATTTGCAGCTACAGCTAGAATCAAGGCTGTCGAGAACTGGAAGAGATAGTAGCTAGCATGACCAAAAAATGAATCTCCCAGAATGCCCTTGGCCATTTGCGAGAGAATGGTTTCTCCGTGTTGAGGTGTGATGCCCATCCAGTAGTTTAGGAAGGTAATGCCTGCAAAAAGAAAACCTAGAATTAGTGACATGATGGTCAAGGTCTGAGCAGCATTCTTTTCTTTTGGAGTTTTGAAAAATGGCACTGCATTTGAAATAGCCTCAACCCCAGTTAGAGAGGCTGAACCGCTAGTAAAGGCTCTCAATAGGAGAACGATGGAAAGGCTAGGAACAGTTTGTCCAATGGTTGAAGTCGCCTGATAATTTAGGGAACCTGTAAATAGTTGAAAGAACCCATAAAGCAAGAGAAAGGCCGTGCTGAAGATAAAAAGGTAGACAGGAATCATTAAAGAACTGGCAGATTCTTTCAATCCTCTTAAATTCAAGAGCATGAGCAGGCAGACTAGGAAAATAGAGATATGAAGATTATAAGGATGGAGGGCAGGGATGGCTGCTGTAATAGCATCAGCTCCAGACGCAACGGATACGGCTACTGTCAGCATATAGTCAACAAGGAGACTACCTCCTGCAATCAAGCCCAGTTCAGGGGAGAGATTTTCCCGAGTGACCATATAAGCCCCTCCACCTTGAGGATAGGCATGAATGATTTGACGATAGGAAATGGTCAAACTAGCGAGGAGTAAGAGGACAAAAATACCGATAGGGAGGCTCCACCAAATAGCGAGAGGAGAGAGACTGACTAAAACGAGAATGACTTGTTCAGGTCCATAGGCAATAGAAGACAGGGCATCACTGGATAACATTGCAAGTGCCTGCATTTTTCCTAATAAGCCCCCTTCGCCGTCTGTGAGAGACTTGAGTGGCCGACCGATAAAGGTATATTTTAATTTTCTAAACATTTTCTTTTCCTTTACTGAAAATTTCAATAAGTGTTATTATACTGCTTTGAAAAAAGGTAGTCAAGGGAGAACGATTGATATTAGAATATTTTTACGAGCCGAGGAATGCTATTTTTGGTATAATAGATGGAAGAAAATGAGGTTAGAAGAGATGATTTTTGATACGCACACACATTTAAATGTAGAAGAATTTGCAAGACGTGAGGCCGAAGAAATCGCCTTGGCAACTGAGATGGGCGTGACTCGGATGAACATTGTTGGTTTTGACAAGCCGACCATTGAACGTGCCCTGGAGTTAGCAGATGAGTATGAGCAACTCTACGCAACTATTGGCTGGCATCCGACGGAAGCAGGGACATACACAGATGAGGTCGAAGCTTACTTGCTTGAAAAGCTAAAACATCCCAAGGTTGTTGCTTTAGGTGAGATTGGTCTGGACTACCATTGGATGACAGCACCTAAGGAAGTGCAGGAACGGGTTTTTCGTCGTCAGATTCAGTTATCCAAGGACTTGAATTTACCTTTTGTGGTCCATACCCGTGATGCGCTAGAAGATACTTATGAGATTATCAAGAGCGAGAGCGTTGGTCCACGAGGTGGGATTATGCATTCATTTTCAGGCTCTTTGGAGTGGGCTGAGAAGTTTGTCGAACTTGGCATGACCATTTCTTTCTCAGGAGTGGTGACCTTTAAAAAAGCGACGGATATTCAAGAGGTTGCTAGGGAACTTCCTTTGGATAAGATTTTGGTAGAAACGGATGCCCCTTACCTGGCTCCTGTTCCTAAACGTGGTCGTGAAAACAAAACAGCCTATACTCGCTATGTGGTAGATTTTATCGCGGATTTGCGTGGGATGACGACTGAGGAGTTAGCCGCAGTAACAACTGCAAATGCAGAGCGTATCTTCGGATTGGACAGCAAGTGATGAAAGAAAAAATTTCCCAAGTCATCGTGGTCGAAGGTCGCGATGATACGGTCAATCTCAAACGCTACTTTGATGTAGAGACCTACGAAACAAGAGGTTCCGCAATAAATGACCAAGATATAGAGCGCATTCGTCGTTTGCATGAACTGCATGGGGTCATTGTTTTTACAGATCCAGATTTTAATGGGGAGAGGATTCGGCGCATGATTATGACGACCATTCCAACTGTGCAGCATGCCTTTCTCAAGCGAGATGAGGCTGTTCCCAAATCTAAGTCCAAGGGACGTTCTCTGGGAATTGAACACGCCAGCTATGAAGACCTAAAAACAGCGCTGGCTCAGGTGACAGAGCAATTTGAAAATGAGAACGAATTTGACATCAGTCGTGGTGACTTGATTCGCCTAGGTTTCTTAGCGGGAGCAGACAGTCGTAGGCGCAGAGAGTATCTAGGCGAACAGCTCCGCATCGGCTATTCCAACGGCAAGCAACTCCTCAAGCGCTTAGAGTTATTTGGGATAACCTTGGCAGAAGTGGAAGAGGCTATGACCAGTTATGAGGATTGAGAAACCGTCCCAAAATGTAGGCGGAATGTGTTACAATAGAAGTGAATAGATTGAGATGCTGGCTGTATGGAAACTGGTGTCCTACCTCATAAGATAGAACTTGAAATTTCTGAAGATATGTTGAAAGTCTATATAGATTTATCTACGGAAGAGGGATGAGTAGAATTCCATATCTTACTTTTAAAAAATTGAAAGGAAACAACATGGGCAATAGAAGCCATATTTACTTAAAAAACGGAGATGAAGCCCGTATTCTAACAGAGGGAATTTACACAATACCTTATTTTTGGCAATTGTTTTGGGATGAAGCAGATTTAAAAGCTCCTATTGCTCTCTGGGAAACAGCAGAAAAACTCGAAGAAGATGAAGAGGAAGCAGAAAAGTTTTACCAAGAGCAGAATGTAGATATCTTACTTTCTATTGAAAAATTCCAGCAAAATGCCCTCCAAAATCGGTCTTTTTTAGAAGAAAATGCCCCGCAAGCCTTGCAACTATATGATGCCTTTGTTCGTTATATTCTTGCAAATGTCAAAGACGGTGATGTGCTTGGATTTGATGTTTTGGATGTAGTTTTTATGAATCAAGTGTCTGTAGTTTCTGATAAACTGTTAAAAAATATCCGAGCTATTCAGGAAAATCAACCAGAAGATTTGGATTTTTCTCTAACGGATAAGAACCTAATTGGCCTTGCTATGGGTTTTCCTGATTATTATGCTTCAGAATTATTGCCAGAAGACAATATTCTAGATTCAGTTGCCTATCAGGATGAATTTAAGAAAATGAACCCCAAAGAAGATAAGAAAGCGCTTGATATGACTGGATCCGATTCAAACAAGCATCGTATTCATTTTGTGTTTTGGATTGTATTGGTACTAGGAATTATATGGGTTCTATATATTGTTTTTAGCTAATAAATAGAAAAGAGAATAAATGAGAATTGCAGATTATAGCGTGACTAAGGCAGTGCTGGAGCGTCACGGTTTTACCTTTAAAAAGTCCTTTGGGCAAAATTTCCTGACGGATACTAATATCCTTCAAAAAATCGTGGATACGGCTGAAATTGACGACCAGGTCAATGTCATTGAAATTGGACCAGGGATTGGTGCCTTGACAGAATTTTTGGCAGAGCGTGCAGCTCAAGTCATGGCCTTTGAGATCGACCACCGTTTGGTACCGATTTTGGCAGATACCCTACGTGATTTTGACAATGTGACAGTAGTCAACGAGGATATTCTCAAAGTTGACTTGGCGCAACATATCCAGAATTTCAAAAATCCAGAATTGCCAATTAAAGTAGTAGCCAACTTGCCCTACTATATCACGACACCTATTCTCATGCACTTGATCGAGAGTGGCATTCCTTTTAGTGAGTTTGTCGTCATGATGCAAAAAGAAGTGGCGGATCGGATCTCAGCACAGCCAAATACCAAGGCTTATGGTAGTTTGTCGATTGCTGTGCAGTATTATATGACAGCCAAGGTTGCCTTCATCGTGCCTCGTACGGTCTTTGTGCCAGCGCCAAATGTGGACTCAGCCATTTTAAAAATGGTGCGCCGTCCAGAGCCAGCTGTAGCAGTGAAAGATGAACAGTTCTTCTTTAAGATTTCCAAGGCTAGTTTCACCCATCGTCGCAAGACCTTGTGGAACAACTTAACAGGCTACTTTGGTAAGACCGAAGAAGTCAAGGATAAGCTGACCAAGGCTTTGGACCAAGCAGGCTTGTCACCAAGTGTGCGTGGGGAAGCACTAAGCTTGGAAGAATTTGCTAGCCTTTCAGATGCGCTTAAAGGGCAAGGACTCTAAGATGCAGGGACAAATCATTAAAGCCTTGGCAGGATTCTACTATGTAGAGAGTGATGGTCAAGTTTACCAGACACGCGCGCGTGGGAATTTCCGCAAAAAAGGCCACACGCCCTACGTCGGAGACTGGGTAGACTTTTCTGCGGAGGAAAATTCAGAAGGTTATATCCTCAAAATTCACGAACGGAAAAACAGTTTGGTTCGTCCACCTATTGTCAATATTGACCAAGCTGTGGTGATCATGTCGGCTAAGGAGCCTGATTTTAATAGCAATTTGCTGGATCGCTTCTTGGTTCTTTTAGAGCACAAGGGTATTCATCCCATCGTTTATATTTCCAAAATGGACTTGCTGGAAGATCGGGCAGAATTGGATTTTTACCAGCAGACTTACGGTGCCATTGGTTACGACTTTGTGACCAGTAAGGAGGAACTTCTGCCTTTGTTGACAGGAAAAGTGACGGTCTTTATGGGGCAGACAGGTGTTGGGAAGTCAACCCTTCTCAATAAAATCGCACCGGACCTCAATCTTGAAACAGGAGAAATCTCAGATAGTCTGGGTCGCGGTCGTCATACCACTCGAGCTGTTAGTTTTTATAACCTCAATGGGGGTAAAATCGCGGACACACCAGGATTTTCATCGCTGGATTATGAAGTGTCAACGGCTGAAGACCTCAATCAGGCCTTTCCAGAGATTGCCAGTGTCAGTCGAGACTGCAAGTTCCGTACTTGTACCCATACCCATGAGCCGTCCTGTGCGGTTAAGCCGGCTGTAGAAGAAGGCGCTATTGCGACCTTCCGTTTTGACAACTACCTGCAATTCCTCAGTGAGATTGAAAATCGCAGAGAGACTTATAAAAAAGTCAGTAAAAAAATTCCAAAATAAGGAGAAACCTATGTCTCAATACAAGATTGCTCCGTCAATTCTGGCAGCAGATTATGCCAACTTTGAACGTGAAATCAAACGTCTAGAAGCAACTGGGGCAGAATATGTTCATATCGATATCATGGATGGTCATTTTGTGCCGCAAATCAGCTTTGGTGCAGGTGTGGTCGAGAGCCTTCGCCCCCATAGCAAGATGGTATTTGACTGCCACTTGATGGTATCAAATCCAGAGCACCATCTAGAAGACTTTGCGCGCGCAGGAGCGGATATCATCAGTATCCATGCAGAAGCAACTCCTCATATCCATGGCGCCCTCCAAAAGATTCGTTCTTTGGGAGTGAAACCTTCAGTTGTGATCAATCCTGGGACACCTGTTGAGGCTATCAAGCACGTCCTTCACCTAGTTGACCAAGTCTTAGTCATGACGGTTAACCCTGGCTTCGGCGGGCAAGCTTTCCTACCTGAAACCATGGATAAGATTCGCGAGTTGGTTGCCCTTCGTGAGGAAAAAGGCTTGAACTTTGAGATCGAAGTCGATGGTGGGATTGATGATCAAACCATTTCTCAAGCTAAAGAAGCTGGTGCTACAGTTTTTGTAGCAGGGTCTTATGTCTTTAAGGGAGATGTCAATGAACGAGTGCAAACGCTCAGAAAACAACTGGACTAGGGTTGCTGTTTTTGCAGGTGGAGACCGTGGTCATTATCGGACGGATTTTGATTGCTTTGTCGGTGTGGATCGAGGATCGCTCTGGGTCTTGGAAGAAGACTTGCCTCTTACTCTAGCAGTTGGAGATTTTGATTCTGTCACTGCAGTTGAACGTCAGTTGATTCAAAAACGAGCCCTGCGCTTTGTTCAAGCTCAGCCAGAAAAGGATGATACGGATCTGGAATTGGCTCTCTTAACCATCTTTGAGCAAAACCCTCAGACTCAGGTCACTATTTTTGGTGCCCTAGGTGGTCGTATTGACCATATGCTGGCCAATGTCTTTCTGCCTAGCAATCCCAAGTTGGCACCCTATATGCGCCAGATAGCGATTGAGGATGGGCAAAACTTGCTTAGCTATTGTCCAGAAGGAACCAGTCAGCTTCAACCCCGTTCAGACTATGACTATCTAGCCTTTATGCCAGTTCGGGATAGTCAGTTGACCATTATCGGTGCTAAGTACGAATTGACTGAGGAAAATTTTTTCTTTAAAAAAGTGTACGCTTCTAACGAATATATAGATAGGGAAGTTTCGGTGACTTGCCCAGATGGTTATGTAGTCGTACTGCATAGCAAGGACAGGAGGTAGGATGGAGACTGTATTATTACTATTATTAATTGCCAACCTAGCTGGACTCTTTCTGATTTGGCAAAGGCAGGATAAGCAGGAGAAACACCTAAGCAAGAGTTTGGAGGGTCAGGCAGATCATCTGTCAGACCAGTTGGATTATCGTTTTGAGCAAGCCAGACAAGCTAGTCAACTAGACCAAAAAGACTTGGAAGTGGCTGTCAGCGACCGTTTGCAGGAAGTGCGAATGGAGTTGCACCAAGGTCTGACGCAAGTTCGTCAAGAAATGACGGATAATCTCATCCAAACCAGAGACAAGACCGACCAACGTCTTCAAGCCTTGCAGGAATCAAATGAGCAACGTTTAGAACAAATGCGTCAAACAGTCGAGGAAAAGTTGGAAAAGACCTTGCAGACGCGCTTGCAGGCTTCCTTCGAGACAGTTTCCAAGCAACTAGAATCTGTCAATCGTGGCCTTGGAGAAATGCAGACAGTTGCCCGTGATGTCGGTGCCCTCAATAAGGTTCTATCAGGTACTAAAACGCGAGGAATTCTGGGTGAATTGCAACTGGGCCAAATCATCGAGGACATCATGACACCTGCCCAGTACGAACGAGAATACGCAACGGTTGAAAACTCCAATGAACGAGTGGAGTACGCCATCAAGTTGCCTGGGCAAGGTGACCAGGAATATGTCTACCTGCCGATTGACTCCAAGTTTCCACTGGCAGATTATTACCGCTTGGAAGAAGCCTATGAGGCAGGTGACAAGGACGAGATCGAACGCTGTCGCAAGTCACTCTTGGCAAGCGTTAAGCGCTTTGCCAAGGATATCAAGAGCAAGTACTTGGCTCCCCCTAGAACAACAAATTTTGGAGTTTTGTTTGTCCCGACAGAAGGTCTCTACTCAGAAATTGTACGCAATCCTGTTTTCTTTGATGATTTGAGACGGGAGGAGCAGATTATTGTCGCAGGGCCAAGTACCCTGTCAGCCCTCCTCAATTCCCTATCAGTTGGCTTCAAAACTCTCAATATCCAAAAGAGTGCCGACCATATCAGTAAGACCCTTGCCAGCGTCAAGACGGAGTTTGGCAAGTTCGGGGGAATTTTGGTTAAGGCACAGAAACATCTCCAACATGCCTCTGGCAATATTGATGAATTATTAAACCGTCGTACCACAGCTATTGAGCGGACGCTCCGTCACATTGAGTTATCAGAAGGTGAGCCTGCGCTTGATCTACTCCATTTCCAAGAAGATGAGGAAGAATATGAAGATTAGTCACATGAAAAAAGATGAGCTTTTTGAAGGCTTTTACCTAATCAAGTCAGCTGACCTGAGACAGACGCGTGCTGGGAAAAACTACCTAGCCTTTACTTTCCAAGATGATAGTGGAGAGATTGAAGGGAAACTCTGGGATGCCCAACCACATAATGTTGAGGCCTTTACCGCTGGGAAAGTAGTCCACATGCAGGGACGTCGAGAAGTTTATAACAACACTCCTCAAGTTAATCAAATCACGCTTCGTTTACCTCAGCCTGGCGAACCCAACGATCCAGCTGATTTCAAGGTCAAGTCACCAGTCGATGTCAAGGAAATCCGTGACTACATGTCGCAAATGATTTTCAAAATTGAAAATCCTGTCTGGCAGCGTATCGTTCGCAGTCTCTACACCAAGTATGATAAGGAATTCTACTCTTATCCAGCTGCCAAGACCAACCACCATGCCTTTGAAACGGGTTTGGCCTATCATACAGCAACCATGGTACGCTTGGCAGATGCCATTAGCGAGATCTACCCCGAGCTCAACAAGAGCCTCCTCTATGCTGGGATTATGTTGCATGACTTGGCCAAGGTTTTAGAGCTCAGCGGTCCCAATCAGACGGAGTACACAGTGCGAGGCAATCTCATCGGCCATATAGCCCTCATCGATAGTGAAATTACCAAGACAGTCATGGAACTGGGCATCGATGATACTAGAGAAGAAGTGGTGCTACTGCGCCATGTGATTCTCAGTCATCATGGCTTGCTGGAGTATGGAAGTCCAGTCCGTCCACGCATTATGGAGGCAGAGATTATTCATATGATTGACAATCTAGATGCCAGCATGATGATGATGTCAACAGCTCTTGCTTTGGTGGACAAAGGAGAGATGACCAATAAAATCTTCGCTATGGACAATCGTTCCTTCTATAAACCAGATTTAGATTAATAATTTAAGAAAAACGAGCATTTTTTACGCAATAATGTTCGTTTTTTTATGTGAATATGGTATAATGGATAAAATATCAAAATTAAATGGAATGGTAAATAAAAATGAAATTAAGAAGAAGTGATCGGATGGTTGTCATTTCCAACTATTTGATTAATAATCCATACAAACTAACAAGTCTCAATACCTTTGCAGAAAAGTACGAATCTGCTAAATCATCGATTTCAGAGGACATCGTGATTATCAAGCGTGCCTTTGAGGAAATTGAAATCGGCCATATTCAGACTGTGACTGGAGCAGGTGGTGGCGTTATCTTTACACCATCAATCTCGAGTCATGAAGCCAAAGAAATGATTGCAGACTTGCGTGACAAACTTTCAGAAAGCGACCGTATCTTGCCAGGTGGCTATATCTACTTATCTGATTTGCTCAGTACACCTGCCATTTTGAAAAATATTGGGCGTATCATTGCCAAGAGCTTTATGGACCAAAAAATCGATGCCGTTATGACAGTGGCAACAAAGGGTGTTCCGCTCGCAAATGCGGTTGCCAACGTTCTCAATGTTCCTTTTGTTATCGTGCGTCGTGATTTGAAAATCACTGAAGGTTCAACTGTCAGCGTCAACTACGTATCAGGTTCAAGTGGAGACCGTATCGAGAAAATGTTCCTTTCAAAACGCAGCCTCAAAGCAGGCAGTCGTGTCTTGATTGTGGATGACTTCTTGAAAGGCGGCGGAACTGTCAATGGGATGATTAGTCTCTTGCGTGAGTTCGACTCTGAACTAGCTGGCGTCGCAGTATTTGCAGACAATGCCCAAGAAGAACGTGAAAAGCAGTTCGATTACAAGTCACTCTTGAAGGTAACCAATATTGATGTTAAGAACCAATCCATCGATGTTGAGATTGGAAATATCTTTGACGAAGACAAATAAGAGATAGAACTAAAGGTTGGAACGATTGTCCCAGCCTTTCTTTGCAAACAGAATAGAAGGAAGCTTATGAAAACACCATTTATCAGCCGAGAAGATTTAGAAACAATTGTTTCCGAATTCCCGACTCCCTTTCACTTGTACGACGAGAAGGGGATTCGCGAAAAAGCAAGAGCAGTCAATCAGGCCTTTTCATGGAACAAGGGATTCAAAGAATATTTTGCCGTCAAGGCCACTCCAACTCCAGCCATCTTGAAAATTCTCCAAGAGGAAGGTTGCGGTGTGGACTGTTCTAGTTATGTGGAGCTCTTGATGAGTCACAAACTGGATTTTCCCGGTTCTGAGATCATGTTCTCTTCTAACAATACCCCAGACCAAGAGTACGCCTATGCGCGTGAATTAGGTGCGACCATTAACTTGGATGCTTTTGAAGATATTGAACATCTGGAGCGAGCGGCAGGCATTCCAGAAATCATCTCTTGTCGTTACAATCCTGGTGGCGTTTTTGAACTAGGAACAGATATCATGGACAATCCTGGAGAGGCCAAGTTTGGGATGACCAAGAATCAACTCTTTGAAGCTTTTGCCATCTTAAAGGAAAAAGGAGCTAAGACTTTTGGGATTCACTCTTTCCTAGCATCCAATACTGTCACCCATCTCTATTATCCAGAGTTGGCACGTCAGCTCTTTGAATTGGCTGTTGAAATCAAGGAAAAGTTGGGAATTTCACTAGACTTTATCAATCTTTCCGGAGGTATTGGTGTCAACTATCGTCCGGAGCAGGAACCAAATGACATCGCTGTGATTGGTGAAGGGGTGCGTAAGGTGTATGAGGAAGTCCTTACACCAGCAGATCTCGGTCAGGTCAAGATTTTTACTGAATTGGGTCGATTTATGTTAGCCCCTCACGGAGCTTTGGTCACAAGAGTCACTCATAAGAAAAAAACTTACCGTACCTATCTAGGTGTGGACGCATCAGCAGTCAACCTCATGCGTCCCGCCATGTATGGAGCCTACCACCATATCACCAATCTGACCCATCCAGATGGACCTATTGAGATGGTAGATGTGGTCGGTTCACTCTGTGAAAACAATGATAAATTTGCAGTGAATCGCGAACTACCTCATACAGAAATCGGTGATTTGCTGGTAATTCATGATACAGGTGCACATGGATTCTCCATGGGTTATCAGTACAATGCCAAATTACGCTCTGCAGAAATCCTCTATACTGAAGAAGGCAAAGCCCGTCAAATCCGCCGTGCAGAGCGTCCTGAGGACTATTTTGCAACCTTGTATGGTTTTGATTTTGAATCGGATCATTAAAAGAAATTGAAAATGAAAGTGAAAAACAGATTGCTTTCTAAAAAATAGACAAAAAAACCTTGTTTTTCACCTTACTCGTGATATAATAAAACTATAAAACGGTTTCAAGGAAGGTGACGATATGTCTGAAGAAACAATTGACTATGGACAAGTGACAGGAATGGTGCATTCGACAGAGAGTTTTGGGGCGGTAGATGGTCCTGGGATTCGTTTTATTGTCTTTTTGCAGGGTTGTCACATGCGTTGCCAGTACTGCCATAACCCAGACACATGGGCTATGGAGACCAATAAATCACGCGAACGGACAGTAGATGATGTCTTGACAGAAGCCCTTCGTTATCGTGGTTTCTGGGGAGACAAGGGAGGAATCACTGTCAGTGGTGGAGAGGCTCTCTTACAGATTGATTTCTTGATTGCCCTCTTTACCAAGGCCAAGGAAAAAGGGATCCACTGTACCTTGGACACCTGTGCCCTTCCTTTCCGTAATACACCACGTTATCTCGAAAAGTTTAATAAACTCATGGCGGTGACAGACTTAGTTCTCTTGGATATCAAGGAAATCAACGAAGAACAGCACAAGATCGTTACTAGCCAAACCAATAAAAACATCTTGGCCTGTGCCCGGTACCTATCAGATATTGGAAAACCTGTTTGGATTCGCCACGTATTGGTTCCAGGATTGACAGATAGAGATGACGACTTGATCGAACTCGGTAAATTCGTCAAAACCCTCAAAAACGTTGACAAGTTTGAAATCCTACCTTATCACACTATGGGAGAATTCAAGTGGCGTGAACTAGGAATTCCTTATTCGCTCGAAGGAGTCAAACCTCCCACAGCAGACCGTGTGAAGAATGCCAAGGAATTGATGGATACAGAAAGCTACCAAGACTACATGAAACGTGTTCATGGATAAAAAGGAGCCTGATGGAAACATCGGGCTTTTGTGATGCAAAAAGACTTAGCCTTTCAGCTAAGCCTTTTGAGTCTTATCTAGATCGTTGTTTGCCAGAGTTGCGGTTTTTCTTTTTCTTATTGGTTGTGATACCCTGAGGCTGTTTAGGAGTCACATCTTTTCTTGCACCTGCAGAAGGGCTGACTTTCGGAGGGTTCTTTTCGTATTCTTCACGTACTTTTTGACGAAGTTTTGGACGAACGACATAGTTGACGATAAATTGTTGGAGAATCATCATGAAACCACCGACAACCCAGTAAAGTGTCACACTGGCTGGTGAGAAGAGGGAGAAGATAACAATCATGAGTGGGCTCATGTAGATCATTTTCTTAAGTTGTTCTCTTTGCATCTCATCTTCTACTCCATGAAGCGAGAGGAGAGATTGGATATAGTAAAGAATACCTGCAAAGGCTACGAGAAGCATGCTTGGTGAGCCAAGATCAATTCCCAAGAAGTTAGAACCAGCAACTCCTTCAGTGTGTTGGGCAGCAAAGAAGATAGCAGAGAAGAAAGGCATTTGGAGCAAGATAGGGAAACATCCGACGCCTCCTAGCATGCTGATACCATGTTCTTTTTGGGCGGCAAAGAGAGCTTGTTGAGCCTCAAGTTTTTCTTCTTGAGTTGTTGCCTCTTTGAGACGTGTTTGATGTGGTTCAAGCACGTGTTTGAGGGCGTTCATCTTTTCAGAGTGAAGCGTCGCCTTCCACGATTGGTAGATACCGAGTGGCAAGATAATCAAACGCACGATAATGGTTACGATGATAATCCCCATTCCAAAACCAAGTCCCATATCATTGGCAAAGTATTTGATGGCCTCTGCCATAGGCGCTCCGATGGTGTTCCAGATAAATCCAGTCGGTTCTCCAGTTGTTTTATCAACAGAAACACAGCCTGTCAAGATAAGTAGCATAGCCACTCCCATAGCTGAGAGGGCAAAACGTTTAATAGATTTCAATGTTTTCATTCCTTCTTTAAAAATTATACCTTTCTATTCTACTGTTTTTTTGTAAAATATACAATAGTTCTGGAGACCTAATTTGCGACTTTGAAGTCCGAATAGGATGAAAAGTTGCTCATCTGCACATCTAGATAGGTAACTTTTGAAAAAGGCGTTGGACCTTTACGGATTTCTTGGATAAATTTTGCCATAGTGGCAGAGGACTCTGCCTGAGCAAGAATTTCCACTGTGCCATCGTCATTATTCCAGACACGACCAGTGATGCCACCGATTTCAAGCGCTAGAGTATAAACGCCCCAGCGAAAACCAACACCCTGTACTCTGCCTTGGGCAATCATTCTAACCTTTTGCATACTAAACCCCTTTGATTGTGTTATAATGTTTCTATGACTATTATAACCTCAAAAGCCAATTCTGTGGTAAAAAATGCCAAGAAATTGCATCAAAAAAAATATCGAAAGTCTGCCTATTTGATTGAAGGTTGGCACTTGTTTGAAGAAGCTGTTCAAGCAGGAGTGACGATTGAGAAGATTTTTGCCTTAGAAAGTTATCGAGATCAGTTAGCTGCTTTTCCTCAAACTGTCTGGGTTTCAGAGGAGATTTTGCGGGACTTAGCAGATACGCAAACCCCTCAAGGCATTGTCGCAGTTATTCAAAAAGAAGAAATGGGACAGCCTGATCTTCGTCAGGGCAAGTTTCTATTTTTAGAAGATGTTCAAGATCCTGGTAATGTAGGTACCATGATTCGGACGGCGGATGCTGCAGGTTTTACAGGGGTCATTGTTTCAGACAAGTCAGCAGATATCTACAGTCTCAAGACCCTGCGTTCCATGCAAGGCAGTCATTTTCACTTGCCCATCTATCGTATGCCTCTTGCCACCTTTGTAGAAGGGGCTAAAAAGAGTGACTTGCCCATTCTGGCAACGACCTTATCGAGAGATTCAAAGGATTATCGTGAGCTTTCTCCTCTAGAAAACTTTGCTTTAGTTATGGGAAATGAAGGACAGGGAATTAGTCCTGTCATGGTTGAGAGTGCTGATCAGCTGGTTCATATAGGCATGAAAGGCCGAGCAGAAAGTCTCAACGTGGCAGTTGCCGCAGGTATATTGATGTTTTATTTCAGCTAATTTATAAAATCTTTGTTATAATCAAGACATATTTATAGAAAAAGGAGAATCGGAATGAATCAAACAATTATTCAAGAACGTTCAGGTCTCAATCAATTTTACGCTAAGGTTTACGCCTTTGTGGGACTTGGGATTGGTCTGTCAGCTCTCGTGTCAGCTTTGATGTTGACGGTCTTTCAGACTCAATTGGTCTACTTTTTAATGCATGGCCGTCTCTGGTTGATGATTGCAACTTTTGCAGAACTTGGTCTGGTCTTTGTTGCAAGTAGCATGGCTGCTAAAAATAGCCCAGCAGCTCTGCCAGTATTTCTAGTATACTCCCTACTGAATGGCTTCACACTTAGCTTTGTCGTAGCTTTCTATACGCCGGGAACAGTTTTGTCAGCCTTTGTATCCAGTGCCCTACTCTTCTTTGTCATGGCGGCAATCGGGATTTTCACCAAGAAAGATTTGAGTGGAATGGGCCGAGCTCTGATGGCGGCGCTTGTTGGCCTCATCATTGCCATGATTGTGAATATTTTCTTAGCTAGTGGTTTCTTTGACTACATGATTAGTATTGCCATGGTCTTGGTCTTCTCTGGTTTGATTGCTTGGGATAACCAAAAGATTCGCTATGTTTATGAGCAGTCACAAGGACAAGTAGCGACAGGCTGGGTCATTTCAATGGCACTCAGCATTTACCTAGACTTTATCAACCTCTTCCTTAGCATCTTGCGCATCTTTGGTCGAAACGATTAAAGAATTATAGAGTCAGTGTTCGAAAGTGCGCTGACTTTTTCTTATTTGCCCTTTTCTTTTCTGAAAAATAGGAGTATAATGCTAGTAATTATGTTTTTAGGAGTATTTATGAAGAAAAGTTTTATTCATCAGCAAGAAGAAATTTCTTTTGTTAAAAACACCTTTACCCAGTATTTGAAAGATAAACTAGAAGTCGTTGAAGTTCAGGGACCTATCTTGAGTAAGGTCGGCGATGGGATGCAAGACAACCTTTCAGGTGTTGAAAATCCAGTATCGGTGAAGGTCTTGCAAATTCCAGATGAAACCTACGAAGTCGTTCATTCACTTGCTAAATGGAAACGCCACACCTTGGCTCGTTTTGGTTTCGGTGATGGGGAAGGTTTGTTTGTCCACATGAAGGCTCTTCGCCCAGATGAAGATTCGCTAGATGCGACCCACTCTGTTTATGTAGACCAGTGGGACTGGGAAAAAGTGATTCCAAATGGAAAACGTAATATCGCTTATCTTAAAGAAACAGTTGAAAAGATTTACAAGGCTATTCGTCTGACAGAGCTAGCCGTAGAAGCCCGCTATGATATCGAATCAATCTTGCCAAAACAAATCACCTTTATCCATACAGAAGAGTTGGTGGAACGTTACCCAGACTTGACACCAAAAGAGCGTGAAAATGCGATCTGTAAAGAGTTCGGTGCGGTCTTCTTGATTGGTATTGGTGGAGAGTTACCAGATGGAAAACCGCATGATGGCCGTGCGCCTGACTACGATGACTGGACCACAGAGTCTGAGAATGGCTACAAGGGATTGAATGGGGATATCCTGGTTTGGAATGAATCTCTTGGTTGTGCCTTTGAACTCTCCTCAATGGGGATTCGGGTAGATGAGGATACACTTCGTCGCCAAGTTGCCCTTACAGGAGACGAAGATCGTCTGGAGTTGGAATGGCATAAGGCTCTGCTTAACGGCCTTTTCCCACTGACAATCGGTGGGGGTATCGGACAGTCTCGGATGGCCATGTTCTTACTTCGCAAGAAACACATTGGAGAAGTTCAGACCAGTGTCTGGCCTCAAGAAGTCCGCGATACTTACGAAAATATCTTGTAGAGAATCGAACCGCAAGGTTCGGTTTTCTTTCTCTTTTTGCCTATAATTTGGTATAATAAACGGTATGAAAATCGTATCAGGAATCTACGGAGGGCGTCCTCTCAAGACGTTAGAAGGAAAGACGACGAGGCCGACATCGGATAAGGTGCGTGGAGCTATCTTTAACATGATAGGTCCTTATTTTGATGGTGGTCGTGTATTGGATCTCTATGCTGGCAGTGGTGGCTTATCTATTGAGGCAGTATCACGTGGTATGTCCTATGCTGTCCTAGTGGAACGGGATAGAAGAGCCCAAGCTATCATCGCTGAAAATATCCAAATGACCAAGGAAGTTTCCAAATTTCAGCTCTTAAAGATGGAGGCTGAACGGGCCTTGGAGCAAGTGAAAGGTCCCTTTGACCTGGTCTTTTTAGACCCTCCCTATGCCAAGGAACAAATCGTTGCAGATATCGAAAAAATGGCAGAAAGAAACCTTTTCTCCGAAGAGGTCATGGTTGTCTGTGAAACCGATAAGTCTGTAGAACTACCAGAAGAAATCGCCTGCTTAGGTATCTGGAAGGAAAAAATATATGGGATTAGTAAGGTGACGGTCTATGTCAGATAAAATTGGATTATTTACAGGTTCATTTGATCCTATGACAAATGGACATCTGGATATCATTGAACGTGCCAGCAAACTCTTTGATAAGCTCTATGTCGGGGTTTTCTACAACCTCCACAAACAAGGTTTTCTCCCTGTTGAAAATCGCAAACGAGCAGTTGAAAAAGCTGTGGCGCATTTAGGTAATGTAGAGGTGTTGGCCTCTCATGACCAACTAGTCGTCGATGTTGCAAGAAGACTGGGGGCTAAAACCCTTGTCCGTGGCTTGCGGAATGCCACAGACTTGCAATACGAGTCTAGTTTTGATTACTACAATCATCAACTGGCTCCAGAAATCGAAACCATTTACCTATATAGTCGCCCAGAGCACCTCTATATTAGCTCTTCAGCCATGAGAGAACTTCTGAAGTTTGGTCAGGAGATTCAGCAATATGTACCAAACAGTGTTGTGGAGGAATTAGAACATGAAGAAAAAAACTAGATGGCCCTTATATGTCATCCTAGCACTAGTAGTGACTTTTTTAGCTTTTGTAGTGCCTTTACCCTACTACATAGAAGTTCCAGGTGGAGCGGAAGATATTCGTCAAGTTTTGAAAGTCAATGAAACAGAGGATACAGAAGCAGGAGCTTACCAGTTTGTAACAGTCGGTATTCGGCACGCAACTCTGTCGCATCTTGTCTATGCTTGGTTAACACCTTTCACGGATATTAGAAGCGCTAAGGAGACTACGGGTGGTTCTACGGATGCGGAGTTTATGCGGATCAATCAGTTCTACATGCAAACATCCCAAAATATGGCCAAGTATCAAGGCTTGAAGACGGCTGGCAAGGATATCGAGCTCAAGTATCTGGGAGTCTATGTCTTGACCGTGACGGACAATTCAACTTTTAAGGGCATTCTGAACATTGCAGACACAGTGACGGCTGTTAATGATAAGACATTTGACAGTTCCAAAGACTTGGTTGACTATGTCAACTCTCAAAAACTAGGAGATCCAGTCAAGGTAACCTACGAAGAAGACGGAAGAATCAAGACTGCTGAAGGTAAAATTATCACTCTCGAAAACGGGAAAAACGGGATTGGGATTGGTTTGATTGACCGTACGGAAGTGACCAGTGATGTTCCGATTCGCTTTTCAACAGCTGGTATCGGGGGTCCAAGTGCAGGTCTCATGTTTAGCCTAGCTATCTACACCCAGATAGCAGATCCAGGTCTTCGTAATGGTCGTATCGTTGCAGGAACAGGAACCATTGATCGCGATGGAAATGTTGGCGATATTGGTGGAATTGACAAAAAAGTAGTTGCAGCCTCTCGTCAGGGAGCCAACATCTTTTTTGCTCCTGACAATCCAGTTACCGAGGAAGCAAAAAAAGCAGATCCCAATGCGAAAAGCAACTATGAAACAGCCCTAGAAGCTGCTAAAACGATCAAAACAGAGATGAAAATCGTTCCTGTTAAGACTTTGCAGGATGCAATTGATTACCTTAAAAACAATCCCTAATTTGTAGAAAAATTGAAAACTAGCGCGCAAGCGGATAAGATGGTATAATAGTCAAATGGTTCAATTATTATTCACTCTAAGTAGTCATATACTCTTTATTTATTTGAGTTTTTACCTTTTAAAAGATCTTGTAAGATGGGAAAAGGTTTTAAAAGTAACTGCTACTAACACAAAAAAAGTTCGTTTATTGGTAGGCTTCTTTAGTATTGTGATGGGCTATATCTTGAGTTCATTCTTTATCAGTTTGTACCAACTGTGGCAAGAAGCACTTAGAGGACTATTATAAAATCAAAAGTAAAGGAAATAACTATGGAAAAAATTGTGGTTCAAGGCGGAGATAATCGTTTGGTCGGGAGTGTGACCATCGAGGGAGCAAAGAATGCCGTCTTGCCCTTGTTGGCAGCGACTATTCTAGCAAGCAAGGGTAAGACAGTCTTGCAGAATGTTCCAATCTTGTCAGATGTTTTCACCATGAATCAAGTGGTTCGAGGTCTGAATGCCAAGGTGGACTTTGATGAGGAAGGTCATGTTGTCGAAGTCGATGCGACAGGAGATATCACGGAGGAAGCTCCGTATAAGTATGTCAGCAAGATGCGGGCATCTATCGTGGTCTTGGGACCAATCCTTGCTCGTGTAGGCCATGCCAAGGTATCCATGCCAGGTGGATGTACCATCGGGAGTCGTCCGATCGATCTCCACCTCAAGGGTTTGGAAGCTATGGGGGCTAAGATCAGCCAGACAGCTGGTTACATTGAAGCCAAGGCGGAACGCCTGCATGGCGCTCATATCTACATGGACTTTCCTAGTGTCGGCGCAACACAAAACTTGATGATGGCAGCAACTTTAGCTGATGGTGTGACAGTCATTGAAAATGCTGCGCGTGAGCCAGAAATTGTAGATCTCGCTATCTTCCTTAATGAAATGGGAGCCAAGGTCAAGGGAGCTGGTACCGAAACAATCACAGTGACTGGTGTCGAGAACCTCCATGGTACGACTCATACTGTAGTACAGGACCGTATTGAAGCTGGAACCTTTATGGTAGCAGCAGCCATGACAGGTGGGGATGTTCTCGTTCGTGATGCAGTCTGGGAGCATAATCGTCCCTTGATTTCAAAACTACTTGAGATGGGTGTTGAGGTGACGGAGGAGTCGGAAGGTATTCGTGTTCGTTCTCAACTTGAAAATCTCAAGGCTGTTCATGTAAAAACCTTACCACATCCAGGATTCCCAACAGATATGCAGGCGCAATTTACAGCTCTGATGACAGTCGCAAAAGGGGAATCCACCATGGTGGAAACGGTGTTTGAGAATCGCTTCCAACACTTAGAGGAAATGCGCCGTATGGGCTTGCATTCAGAGATTATCCGTGATACAGCTCGTATTGTAGGGGGACAGGCTTTACAGGGGGCAGAAGTTCTATCAACGGACCTTCGCGCTAGTGCTGCTTTGATTTTGACAGGTTTGGTGGCGCAGGGAGAAACAGTTGTCGGTAAATTAGTCCACCTTGATAGAGGTTATTACCGCTTCCATGAGAAATTGGCTCAGCTAGGAGCGAAGATTCAGCGAATTGAGGCAAATGATGAAGAAGAATAAAAACTTACGCTATGTACTCCGCCGCCTACTGTTGATTTTTATTGTTCTCTTGATAGGTTTCCTTGCTTTAGGAATCGGCTTGATGGTAGGCTATGGCATCCTAGGAAAGGGACAGGATCCGTGGGCTATCTTATCTCCGGCAAAGTGGCAGGAATTGATTAGCAAATTTACAGGAAATTAGACTGGGAGACCAGTCTTTTTCTAAAGAAATAAGGAGAAAAATGGACAAAAAAACAAGACAAGCTCTGATAGGGTTACTTCTATTCTTACTCTTGGCTGCTGGAAGCTACTATATCAAGCAGATGCAGACAGCGCCAAACACCCCTAGAACTAAGGTTAGTCAGAAAAAGCAAGCTTCAGAAGCTCCCAGTCAGGAGCTGGCTGAAAGTGTCTTAACTGAGTCAATCAAAAACCAAATCAAGGGGGGACTCGAGTGGAATGGAGCAGGGGCCTTCATTGTCAATGGCAATAAGACCAATCTAGATGCCAAGGTTTCTAGCAAACCCTATGCGGATAATAAGACAAAGACAGTGGGAAAAGAAACAGTTCCAACTGTTGCCAATGCCATCTTATCCAAAGCGACTCGGCAGTATAAGAATCGTGAAGAAACAGGAAATGGATCCACCTCTTGGACGCCACCAGGATGGCATCAGGTTAAAAATCTAAAGGGAGCCTACACACATGCAGTTGATAGAGGACACCTGCTAGGCTATGCCTTGATAGGTGGTTTGGATGGTTTTGATGCCTCTACCAGCAATCCCAAGAACATTGCAGTCCAGACAGCTTGGGCGAATCAAGCGCAAGCTGAGGATTCGACTGGTCAGAACTACTATGAGAGTTTGGTCAGAAAAGCCTTGGACCAGAATAAGAGAGTCCGTTATCGGGTAACTCTCCACTATGCGACAAATGAGGATCTAGTTCCGTCCGCTTCACAAATTGAAGCCAAGTCTTCGGATGGCGAGTTGGAATTCAATGTCCTAATCCCCAATGTTCAAAAGGGTATCCAGCTTGACTACCGAACAGGTCAAGTTACGGTGATAAACTAGAAACAATCTATAAAAGAACAAAAATTGCTCCCTTGTTTATCATACGATAAGGGAGCAATTGTATAAATTAGAAAATAATGTGATTCCTACGCTAATTTATGATATAATGGAACACGAGATACTATTTTAGGAGAAGGACTATGGAAGACCCGAGCAGTCAGAATTTGTTGCTACAGTTTGTATTATTATTTATCTTGACCTTGTTAAATGCTTTTTTCTCAGCCACTGAAATGGCGATGGTGTCACTAAACCGTGCCCGAGTAGAGCAAAAGGCAGAAGAAGGAGACAAACGTTATATCCGTTTGTTAAAGGTACTTGAAAATCCTAATCACTTTTTATCAACGATTCAAGTCGGTATCACCTTGATTACGATCTTGTCAGGGGCCAAATTGGCGGATACCCTTGGACAAGTGATCGCATCTTGGATGGGAAGCGGAGAGACGGCTTACGCCATTGCAAGTTTCCTCTCTTTGGCATTCTTGACCTATATCTCCATTGTTTTTGGTGAGCTCTATCCTAAGCGGATTGCCCTCAATTTGAAAGATGCTTTGGCGATTCGAACAGCACCAATTATTATTGGTCTTGGAAAGATTGTAAGTCCCTTTGTCTGGCTACTATCTGCTTCAACTAATTTGTTGAGTCGTGTGACGCCAATGACCTTTGATGATGCTGATGAAAAGATGACACGTGATGAAATAGAGTACATGCTCACCAATAGTGAAGAAACACTGGATGCAGATGAGATTGAAATGCTACAGGGGATCTTTTCTCTAGATGAACTAATGGCTCGTGAGCTAATGGTGCCTCGTACCGATGCCTTTATGGTAGATATTCAGGATGACAGTAAGGCGATTATCGAAAGTATTTTGAAGCAAAATTTCTCACGTATTCCCGTTTATGACGGTGATAAGGACAATGTGATTGGTTTGATTCATACCAAGCGTTTGCTAAACGCCGCCTATGCAGATGGTTTTGAAAATATTATTTGGAAACGAATCCTCCAAACGCCACTATTTGTGCCTGAGACTATCTTTGTGGATGACCTCCTTAAAGAGCTTCGAAATACCCAAAATCAAATGGCTATCTTACTAGACGAATACGGTGGTATGGCTGGTTTGGTAACTCTGGAAGATCTCCTAGAGGAAATCGTCGGCGAAATTGATGACGAAACGGACAGGGCAGAAATCGAAGTCCATCAAATCGGTGAGGATACCTATATTGCACAAGGAACCATGAATCTTAACGACTTCAACGACTACTTTGGCGTTGAACTAGAAAGCGATGATGTTGATACTATCGCCGGTTATTATTTGACAGGTGTTGGAACGATCCCAACAACTGAAAAAATCAGTTATGAACTGGTCAGCCAAAACAAGCAGATCGTCTTGACCAATGATAAGGTAAAAAATGGACGTGTTACCAAGGTAAAAGTTCAAATCACCGAAATAGACCCCGAAGAAGAAACCGAGTAAAACAGTGATTTTCGTCACTGTTTTTTTATTCGCCCCAAATTCGCCTCAAAAGATTTTCAAAGTTATCCTTATTTTTATCCGAAGAAAAAAACAAAAAAGCCCGATTTTACGGGCTTTTCATTCGGTTAATTCCTGTTAATTCAGGTACTGAAAGGCGGTAGACGGATTTGAACCGACGATCAAGCTTTTGCAGAGCCGTGCCTTACCACTTGGCTATACCGCCTCAACGTTTAATATTATACCTTGAAAATGATTCTACGTCAATAGTTTCTTAATCGAAAATCCAATTTAGAAGATTGCCCTTTCTGATTGGATAGAAAAATGGGGAGAGAAAACCTGAAAATCAGGCTTTATGGGCATTAAGTTTGCCTTATGACTTGATAGATAGCAAACAAAGAATAGAAAAATTTGATAAATGAAAGTTTTTTGTGGTTACACGCCTAAATATTCTGAAAATTCGTTTACTTTTTGAGAAATCTATGGTATAATTGACAATAAGCCTAAATTTTTTAAGAGGAGTTACATACATGAAAAAAAGTAGAGTATTTGTTACAGCAGGGATTGCTTTGCTGGCAACTGGCGTTCTCGCTGCTTGCGGTTCTTCAAAATCATCTGATTCAACAGCACCAAAAAATTATGGTTATGTTTATACAGCTGATCCGGAAACATTGGATTACCTCATTTCAGGGAAACAAAGTACTAAGATTGCCACTTCAAATGGTATTGACGGTCTCTTCACAAATGACAAATATGGGAATTTGACTCCCGCAGTTGCAGAAGATTGGTCAGTCTCAAAAGATGGTTTGACTTATACCTACAAAATCCGCAAAGGTGTTAAATGGATGACATCTGATGGGGAAGAGTACGCTGAAGTAACAGCTAAAGATTTCGTAAATGGTTTGAAACACGCAGCAGATAAGAAATCCGAAGCTCTATATCTAGCAGAAACTTCTGTTAAAGGATTGTCTGATTATTTGTCTGGAAATTCAAAAGACTTTTCTACGGTAGGTGTGAAGGCAGTTGATGATTATACTCTTGAATACACTTTGAACAAACCCGAACCATACTGGAACTCTAAGATGGCCTACTCAATCTTCTGGCCATTGAACGAAGAATTTGAAAAATCAAAAGGATCAGATTTTGCCAAAGCAACAGATCCTACGTCATTGCTTTATAATGGTCCGTTCTTGCTGAAAGGTTTGACTACTAAATCTTCTATCGAATTTGCTAAGAATGAGCAGTACTGGGATAAGGATAACGTTCACCTTGATAAAGTTACCCTTGCTTTCTATGATGGTTCAGACCAAGAGTCCATTGAGCGTAACTTTACAAGTGGAGCCTATAGCTATGCTCGCCTTTACCCAACAAGTTCAAACTATTCTAAAGTAGAAGAGACATACAAGGAAAATATCTTCTACACTCCATCAGGACCAGGGATTGCTGGTTTGGGTGTGAATATTGACCGTCAAGGTTACAAATACACTTCTAAGACAACTGATGAAGAGAAGACTTCTACTAAGAAAGCCCTTCTTAACAAAGACTTCCGTCAGGCCTTGAACTTTGCCTTTGACCGTACTTCTTACTCAGCACAAATCAATGGTAAGGAAGGGGCCCCCCTTGCAGTTCGTAACCTCTTTGTGAAACCAGGGTTTGTCTCTGCAGGTGAAAAAACTTTCGGTGACTTGGTAACTGATAAGATGGCTACTTACGGTGATGAATGGAAGAACGTAAACTTTGCTGATGGTCAAGACGGTCTCTTCAATGCTGATAAAGCCAAGGCTGAATTTGCCAAAGCTAAAACTGCATTGGAAACAGAAGGCGTGAAATTCCCTATTCACTTGGATGTTCCAGTAGACCAAACATCTAAAAATTATATCGCTCGTATTCAATCCTTTAAACAATCAGTTGAAAAAGTACTTGGTGAAGATAATGTAGTGATTGATATCCAACAAGTTTCTAAAGATGAGTTGAACAACATCACTTACTATGCTGCAAACGCTGCGGCAGAAGATTGGGACCTCTCAGGAGCAGTTGGATGGATCCCTGACTATGAAGATCCATCAACTTACCTTGATATCTTAAAAACAACGAATGCTGAACAAACAAAAACATACATGGGTTATGAAGGTGCAGATAATGCTGCAGCAGCTCAAGTTGGTTTGAAAGAATACGATAAGCTAGTTGATGAAGCTGCTAAAGAAACAAGCGATTTGAATGTTCGTTATGAAAAATACGCGGCTGCTCAAGCTTGGTTGACAGATAGCTCACTCTTCTTGCCAGCTATGTCATCAAGTGGTGCTGCACCATTCATTTCTCGTGTTGTACCATTCACAGCATCATACAGCCAGTCTGGAGATAAGGGCTCAGATGTATACTTCAAGTATATTCAGTTACAAGACAAGGTTGTAACAAAAGTTGACTATGAACAGGCTCGTGAAAAATGGCTCAAAGAGAAAAAAGAATCAAACGAAAAAGTTCAAAAAGAATTGGCTAATCACGTTAAATAAATAACTCTCAAGAGAACTTTCTCTCCATGAGGAGAAGGTTCTTTTGGGATTTTAAAAGGAAACGATATGAAGAAATATATTTTTATGCGTGTATTGCGTTCATTGGTGTCTATCTTCTTGGTGACAACCTTGACCTACACGATTATCTATACGATGGTTCCTCGAAAACTGATTTTCAAGCAGGATACCAACTATAACAAAATTGCAACGACGCCAGATAAACGGGATAATTATGAAAATACCGTTTATGAGCGGATGGGCTATATAGAGTACTACGATACTAAGGAGTTGCAAGAAAAAGCGAGCACAATGGACTCATCTGTAACAGTAGATGCCAATGATACAAATAAGGCAATCTACGAAAAATACATCAACCAACTCGGTAATGGTTGGACACTCGGTGTATTCTCAGAAAGTGGTCAATTCTACGCTACGCGTGAAATTCCAATTTTTGAACGTGTTTTCAAATTCTACTCGAACTTGCTCGACATTGATCATACAAACAAGATTCAAGACCCTGAAAATCCAAACTTGGAACGTTATCTTCGTTTTGAAAATGACCCTGCTATAGGTTGGTCATTGGTTGGTTCAGGTACAAAACATAAATACCTTTTGTATTTCAATAATCAATTTCCATTTGTACACCAAAACTTTGTGAACATTAACTTGGGAGACTCTTACCCAACTTATGCAAACACACCAGTGCTTCAAGTTATCACACAGGGTCAGGGACAAACCAAGACATCAGAAGTTCAATTCCCTACGGGTAAAAAGACTTCCTCTGTAGATATTTACTCTCGTACCTACAAGTCACCAAGTCAAGCAGATGCGCGTGAGGTAGCTAACTATGGTAAAGACGATCCATATACAGCTACAGAAAGCAATTATCAATATCCATCAATGATTGCAAGCTCGGCTGTTGCTGGTTTGATCGGTTTGATTATTTCTTATGCTATCGCAATTCCTCTTGGATCTGCTATGGCTCGCCACAAGAATACTTGGATTGATAGTTTCTCTACAGGTGCTCTAACCTTCTTGCTTGCCCTTCCAACGATCGCTTTGGTTTACATCGTGCGCTTGATTGGATCATCTATTGGTCTGCCAGACTCATTCCCTATCTTGGGTGCTGGGGATTGGCGTTCCTATGTCTTGCCTGCAGTCATTCTAGGTTTGTTGGGAGCGCCAAGTACAGCTATCTGGATTCGTCGTTATATGATTGACTTGCAATCTCAAGATTTCGTTCGATTTGCTCGTGCAAAAGGACTGTCTGAAAAAGAAATTTCAAATAAACACATCTTTAAAAATGCCATGGTTCCTTTGGTTTCAGGTATTCCTGGTGCCGTAATCGGAGTTATTGGTGGTGCAACATTGACAGAAACCGTCTTCGCCTTCCCAGGTATGGGTAAAATGTTGATCGACTCTGTTAAGGCATCAAACAACTCAATGGTAGTTGGTCTCGTCTTCATCTTCACATGTATTTCTATCTTCTCACTCTTTGTAGGAGATATCTGGATGACCATGCTTGATCCACGTATTAAATTGACAGAGAAAGGAGGCAAATAATGTCAACAATCGGAAAAGAAAAATTTCAGTTCGTAAAACGTGACGATTTTGCCTCTGAAACAATTGACGCCCCTGCCTATTCATACTGGGGTTCTGTATTTAGACAGTTTCTAAAGAAAAAATCAACAGTCGTTATGTTGGGGATTTTGGTAGCCATTATCCTGATGAGCTTTATTTACCCAATGTTCTCAAAGTTTGACTTTAACGATGTGAGCAAGGTCAATGACTTTTCTGCTCGTTTTATCAAACCAAACGCTGAACATTGGTTTGGTACAGACAGCAATGGTAAATCCTTGTTTGACGGGGTTTGGTTTGGGGCGCGTAACTCGATCCTCATCTCTGTCATTGCCACTTTTATCAACCTTGTGATTGGGGTTATTGTTGGTGGAATTTGGGGAATTTCAAAATCTGTTGACCGCGTCATGATGGAAGTTTATAACATTATTTCAAACATTCCATCTCTCTTGATTGTCATCGTATTGACTTACTCGATTGGTGCTGGTTTCTGGAATTTGATTTTTGCCATGAGTGTGACAACTTGGATTGGGATTGCCTATATGATTCGTATCCAAATCATGCGTTATCGTGACTTGGAATACAACCTTGCTTCTCAAACATTGGGGACACCAACCTTTAAAATCATCGTTAAAAACATCATGCCACAATTGGTATCCGTTATTGTTTCTACGATGACCTTGATGTTGCCAAGCTTCATCTCTTATGAAGCCTTCCTTTCCTTCTTTGGACTTGGCTTGCCTGTAACAGTACCAAGTTTGGGACGTTTGATCTCAGATTACTCACAAAACGTTACGACCAACGCTTACTTGTTCTGGATTCCGTTGACAACCTTGATTTTGGTATCCTTATCTCTTTTCGTTGTTGGTCAAAACCTAGCGGACGCTAGTGATCCACGTACACATAGATAGGAGTAGACATGACAAAAGGAAATAATGTAATTTTGACTGCTCGTGATATTGTCGTGGAATTTGACGTTCGTGACAAAGTTCTGACGGCTATCCGAGGAGTTTCTCTGGACCTGATTGAAGGA
Organism: Streptococcus oralis; assembly: GCF_021497945.1. Classification (NCBI taxonomy): domain Bacteria; kingdom Bacillati; phylum Bacillota; class Bacilli; order Lactobacillales; family Streptococcaceae; genus Streptococcus; species Streptococcus oralis. Next base: position 261,721 of record NZ_CP046524.1, read on the forward strand.
GAAGTTCTTGCCTTGGTAGGTGAGTCCGGTTCTGGTAAATCCGTATTAACAAAAACCTTTACAGGGATGTTAGAAGACAATGGACGTATTGCCCAAGGAAGCATCGACTATCGTGGACAAGACTTGACTGCTCTTACTTCTAACAAGGAATGGGAGAAGATTCGTGGTGCTAAAATTGCGACCATCTTCCAAGACCCTATGACAAGTTTGGACCCAATCAATACAATCGGTAGCCAAATCACTGAAGTTATCGTTAAACACCAAGGGAAAACAGCTAAGGAAGCCAAAGAGATGGCAATCGACTATATGAACAAGGTCGGAATTCCAGATGCTGAAAAACGTTTTGAAGAGTATCCTTTCCAATATTCTGGAGGGATGCGCCAACGTATCGTTATTGCCATTGCCCTTGCGTGTCGTCCAGATATCTTGATCTGTGACGAGCCAACAACGGCCCTTGACGTAACCATCCAAGCGCAAATCATTGATTTGCTTAAAACCTTGCAAAATGAGTACCACTTTACCATTATCTTTATCACCCATGACCTTGGTGTGGTAGCAAGTATTGCCGATAAGGTAGCGGTTATGTATGCTGGTGAAATTGTAGAATACGGTACTGTTGAGGAAGTCTTCTATGATCCACGTCATCCATATACTTGGAGTCTCTTGTCTAGCTTGCCTCAGCTTGCTGATGATAAAGGGGAATTGTACTCTATCCCAGGAACACCACCGTCTCTTTATACTGAGTTGAAAGGTGATGCCTTTGCCCTTCGTTCAGATTATGCGATGCAAATTGATTTTGAACAGAAAGCACCTCAGTTTTCAGTCACTGATACCCACTGGGCTAAGACTTGGTTGCTTCATGAGAATGCTCCTAAAGTTGAAAAACCTGGAGTCATTGCAGATTTGCATGACAAGATTCGTGATAAAATGGGCTTTGCTCATCTAGAAGACTAGGAGGAAGGAAATGTCTGAAAAATTAGTAGAAATTAAAGATTTAGAAATTTCCTTCGGTGAAGGAAGTAAGAAGTTTGTGGCGGTTAAAAACGCCAACTTCTTTATCAACAAGGGAGAAACTTTCTCTCTTGTAGGTGAGTCTGGTAGTGGGAAAACAACGATTGGTCGTGCCATTATTGGTTTAAATAATACCAGTAAAGGAGAGATTATCTTTGATGGCCAGAAAATTAATGGGAAAAAATCTCATAAGGAATCCTCAGACTTGATTCGTCGTATCCAGATGATTTTCCAGGACCCTGCAGCCAGCTTGAATGAGCGTGCGACAGTTGACTATATCATCTCTGAAGGTCTTTACAACTACCACTTGTTCAAAGACGAAGAAGATCGAAAAGAAAAAGTTCAAAAGATGATTCATGAAGTTGGACTTTTGAAAGAACACTTGACCCGTTATCCACACGAGTTTTCTGGTGGTCAACGTCAGCGTATCGGGATTGCCCGTGCCCTTGTGATGGAGCCTGATTTTGTTATTGCAGATGAGCCAATTTCAGCCTTGGACGTATCAGTGCGTGCGCAAGTTTTGAACTTGCTCAAGAAGTTCCAAAAAGAGTTGGGCTTGACTTATCTCTTTATCGCGCATGACTTGTCAGTTGTTCGCTTTATCTCAGATCGTATCGCGGTTATCTATAAGGGAGTTATCGTCGAAGTGGCGGAGACAGAGGAGTTGTTTAACAATCCTGTCCACCCATATACTCAGGCGCTTCTATCTGCTGTACCGATTCCAGATCCAATCTTGGAACGCAAGAAGGTCTTGAAAGTTTACGATCCTGACCAACATGACTATGAGACAGACAAACCATCTATGGTGGAAATTCGTCCAGGTCACTATGTTTGGGCTAACCAAGCAGAAGTTGCTCGTTACAAAGAAGCTCTTAAAAAATAAACAGATTAGGAGAGGACCGAATGGTCTTCTCATTTTTAATAGAAAAATTCCCCTTTTACGAGCTTGTAAAAGGGGATTGTATTGTAATTAACGTTTAGACCAAGTGCGTTTCATAAAGAGTAGTAAAATTGGGTAAATCTCTAAGCGACCTGCAATCATTGCAAAGGAGAGGAGGATTTTAGAGATGGGACTAAAGATGGCAAAACTCGAGGTTGTACCTAGAATAGGTCCGATATTGTTAAAACAGCTGAAGACCGCACTGGTCACGACTAGAAAATCATTGCTATCAAGACTGACGATAAAGATGAGAGAGAGTATAATCATCACGTAGATAGCAAAATATTTAAGAATCTTGTGCTGGGTATCCTTATCAATCACAGTTTTATTGACATGCAGAGTCAAGACACGGTGAGGGGATAAAATAGATAAAATCTGATTTTTGGCAATTTTTGTGAGGATGAGTCCACGGATAATTTTGAGACCACCAGCAGTTGAACCAGCTGAGCCACCGATTCCCATGAGGAAGAGGAGGATAAACTGGGAGAAGAGAGGCCAGTTGGTAATATCTCCGTAACCAAATCCAGTTGTCGTGATGATATTGGATACTTGGAAGAGAGCCATCTCAAAACTCTTAGAGACACCTTGGTAAAGGTGGAGGGTATTGAGAGTGATCAAACCTGTAGACACTAGGACAATAATCACATAAGCCCGCAGTTCTTCATCTCCAAAGAAGGCCTTGACCCGACGGAGCATGAGGTAGTAGTAGAGATTAAAGTTAACCCCAAAAACCAGAACTCCGATACTAACTAGATAGGTGATGAGTGAGCTACCGTAGTGGGCAATTCCGTCGTTATAGACGGTGAAGCCTCCTGTTCCCGCTGTTCCCATAGCGATGACAAAGCTATCAAACAAGGGCATACCTGCTAGATAGTAGATGACAACAAAGAGGGAGAATAGCCCTAGGTAAAGTAGATAGAGGATCTGGGCAGTGTTTTTTAGCTTGGATACGACCTTGCCAAAGACAGGTCCAGGGACCTCAGCCTTCATCACTTCCAAGTGGCTATTCTTGGCATTGTCCATAATGGCAAGTGCAAAGACGAGTACCCCCATTCCTCCGATCAAGTGGGTGAAACTTCGCCAGAAGAGGAGGGAACGACTGAGAACGGAAACATCTGTTAGGATAGTAGCACCAGTCGTTGTAAAACCAGAGCTAATCTCGAAAAATGCATCGATGATGCTGGGAATTTGTCCTGAAAAGACAAAGGGTAAGCCACCAAAGAAAGACCAGAGAATCCAACAGAGGGCAACGATTAAGACACCCTCCTTGGCATAAATCCGTTGATTTTTAGGTTTCCGTAAAACGCCAAAACAACCAAGAAGGACTAATATTCCAATCGTAGAAAAAAGAGCTATAAATACTTGGCTGGATTCTTGGTAATAGGTCGCTACACCAACAGGTACTAGAAGGAGAGCTGCCTCAATCAAGAGAAGTTTTGAGAGGAGGTAACGAATCATACTTTTATTCATTTTTTACCTCTCAATCAAATCATAAATTTTGGTGATGTTCGGCAATAAGGTCGTCACGAGCAACTTGTCTCCTACCTCAAGCATATCCTCTCCAGTAGGGAAGATTGTTTTTCCTTTTCGGATAATAGCTGCGATGAGAACCCCTTTTTTCAATTTCAACTGTGATAGAGGTTTGGCAGTCATTTTATTAGCTTCCTTGATATGGAATTGTAGGGTTTCAATTTGACCATTTGCAAGATGGTGCATGGCTTGAAGGTCTGAGTATTGGGCGTTTACCCGACCACGGATAAAGTGCATAATGGTATCCACTGCGATGATTTTCGGCGTGATGATACTTGAAAAATCAGGCGCATGGATAATTTCTAGGAGGCTGGTCCGGTTGACCTTGGTGATATTTTTCTGAACACCAACACGGTCAAGAAACATAGAGGTGATGATGTTTTCCTCATCAACCCCGGTTAAGGTTGTGACTGCATCATAGTGGGGAGCACTTTCTTCCAGCAAAATGTCTTTTGCAGTTCCATCTCCTTGGACAATATAGAGATTTGGGAATTTTTCACTAAAGAAACGAGCTCTTTCAGGATTAATTTCGATGACCTTGGTGTCAATACGGCTGTCTTTCAAGATGCCAACAAGATAGTAGGCAATTTTTCCAGCTCCAACGATAAGCAAACTTTTCACTGCACGCGATTTGAAATAGTTGTGGAAAAGCATCATATCCACACGATTTCCCGTAACAAAAATCCGATCCTTGTCCTGGATAGTAACATCACCACTTGGAATCATGAGTTGATGGTCTCTTTCCATAGCGCAGACAATGATGTTGCCAAATTTCTTACGAAAGTCTGAGATTGGCATTTGACAGAGCCCGCTAGAATCTTTGATAACAAACTCCATCAGGCTGACACGACCTCCAGCAAAACGCTCAACTGAGAGGGCATTAGGGAAATCGATGATATTTGAGATGGCACGGGCTGCTAAGAGTTCTGGGTTAACGATAAGTGAGAATCCAAGAATATTTTTCTCTTTGAAATAGGCATTGGAGTATTCAGGATTTCGCACTCGAACGATGGTTTCTTTAGCGCCCATTTTTTTGGCAAGTACCGCTGAAATCATATTCACTTCATCGTATTCAGTTAGAGCGATAAAGATATCACACTCTTGGACGCCGGCTTGCTCCAAGATGGCAAAGTCAGCACCATTTCCAAGGAGGCCCATGATATCAAAGCGACTGACAATATGGTTAAGTACAGCTTCATTTTGCTCGATGAGGACAACGTCATGGTTTTCCGCTACTAGTGAACGACAGAGGGCAAAACCGACTTTCCCTCCACCAACAAGGACAATTTTCATATAAAAAACCTACTTTTTCATGATGTAACTATCATACCCTTTTTTAGCAAAAAATGCACTTGCTAAGGCGATTTTTAGGGGAAGAAAGGCTTTTTTCAAGTTTTTGAAGCTACATTTGCTTAACTTCTATAACGATGTCTCTGATTTGAAGTGATTTTACTCTCTTGCTAAGGCTATTTTGAAAGTGAATGTCTCGGTATGAAAATATAATAAAAAAAGTAAAAAAATCAAGTCGTTTCTATTGACATTGATTCTGAAAGTGTTATACTAAGAAAGTAGTTTCGCTGATTTACTTCAAACCTGTTGTGAGGTAAGTTAACGATGCCTTAACCACGCTGTTTGCTGAGCTTGACTCCGAGCAGTGTGGCTATTTTTTTGCAATGGTGAAAGGAAGAAAGTCGTGACAAATCACATTGTATTATTTGAACCTCAGATCCCACAAAATACAGGCAACATTGCGCGTACTTGCGCTGCGACCAATTCTCCCCTCCACATCATCAAGCCAATGGGCTTTCCCATTGATGATCGCAAGATGAAGCGAGCTGGTTTGGATTACTGGGATAAGCTTGAGATTTATTTTTATGATAACTTGGCAGACTTTATGTCTCAGATGAAAGGGCAACTTTACTTGATTTCCAAATTTGCAGAAAAGGTCTATTCTAAAGCAGATTTGGCAAGTAGTGGGGATCATTATTTTCTCTTTGGGCGTGAAGATAAGGGCTTACCAGAGGATTTTATGCGCGAACATCCCGAAAAGTCTCTCCGTATTCCTATGAATGATGAGCATGTTCGCAGTCTCAATGTTTCCAATACAGTCTGCATGATTGTCTATGAGGCTCTTCGTCAGCAGAACTTTGCAGGTCTTGAGCTTGTTCACACCTATGAAGCAGATAAATTGAAATAATCAAAATGCTTGCACTTGCAAGCGTTTTTTGTTATGATTAGAGGGTCTTCAGGGCTGGGTGTGATTCCCGACCGGCGGTAAATTTGACTAGCTATTTTAGCTTTCTCGTTGTTGTCTTGTCTCGATATACTTTAAGTATTATCTTCGACTGCGACGCCTAGATAAATCTAAAATATCTTAGCCAAATAAGTCCGCGAGCGCAAGCTGATGTGGTGCGATTCCACAACCGACAGTATAGTCTGGATGGGAGAAGACGAAAGAATGGCTTTGTCTGTTCTGATGAGTTTATAGATGAATTGCAACCGCTTGCTCAACAGAGTGAGGGGGAACTTTTGGGATATAAAAAGTGAGAATAGATAGAGGGATCCTTTCCAACTTCTTCTGATTTTATAGAAAATTGGAGGAACCTGTTATGACAAACACACGTCGAATTTCGACCATCGCGATTTTATCAGCCATTTCATTTGTGCTGATGTACTTTGACTTTCCGCTTCTACCAGCGGCGTCCTTCCTCAAGATCGAATTTAGTATCTTGCCAGTCCTTGTGGGTCTGGTGGTCATGGACTTACCTGCTGCTCTAGGAGTTCTCTTGATGCGTTCACTCTTGAAGTTGCTTCTGAATAGCCAAGGAGTGAATACTTACATTGGTTTGCCGATGAATATCGTAGCTTTGGGAGTTTTTGTCATCGTATTTGCTTTGATTTGGAAAAAGGAACGGACAACCCTTCGTTTCCTACTAGGATCTCTAGCTGGAACTATTGGCTTGACCGTGGCAATGTTGGTTCTCAACTATGTCTATGCGGTTCCTTTATACGCGCAGTTTGCTAACTTTGATATTAGAGAAATTATAGGACTTTCTAACTACTTGATGACCATGGTTTTACCTTTTAACCTGATTGAAGGTTTAATCTTTGCCGTTTCATTCTGGTTGTTATACGTCCTCTTGAAACCAACCTTAAAACATTATGAGAGATAAACAAACATTTTTAATGAAGGGCAGTTTTGCCCTTTTACTTTTCGTCCTTCTTGGCTATATGGTTAAGTTCTATCCTGAAACGCTGGTCGAATTTGACCAACCGATTCAGACTGCCCTTCGTGGGGACTTGCCAAATTATTTGACAGTTCTATTCCGTGCACTTACGCATTTGATTGATATTCCAGTGATTATCACCTGGGTTGCCATTGCAGCCTTTATCTTTTATCGTAAGCAGTGGAAGATAGAAAGCTACTTCATGGCGGGCAATCTAGCCTTAGCCGGTCTTTTGATTGTGACCTTTAAAAATATTTACCAGCGCCCACGACCAGCTATCTTACACTTGGTAGAGGAGAAGGGATTTTCCTTCCCAAGCGGGCATTCTCTTGCAGTGACACTGATGGTAGGTACTTTGATTGTCATTCTCAGTCAACGAATTAAAAATCCAGTCTGGAGAAAAATCGTACAAATCGTTCTTGGGTTCTACCTAGTCAGTGTACTGGTGTCAAGGGTCTATCTGGGGGTTCATTATCCATCTGATGTTCTTGCCAGTTTCTGTGTGGGCTTGGGAGTCTTGTTTATCGAATTTCCCTTCTATGACAAGCTTCGCTTCCAATGGCGATTTAAAGGCAAGCAGAAGTGAGTATCGAATTCCCTTGAGGAGAAAGAAATGAAAGTCAACATAAAAGCTCTCCATCCGACTCAACTATACTTATCAGAAAAGAAACTAGAAGGCATCCAGACACTTTATCAATCGGCAGAAATCATCAATGTTGTTCCAATCAGTATTCTTGCGTTCGGAGACTGCTTGTTGATTACAGACGGGCATCACAGGGCTTATCAGGCTTTATTGGCAGGTAGGGATACGATTTCTGCTGAGTGGGATAGAGATGGTGGCGATGAACTGTATTATCTCTATGCGCAAGCTTGCGAGGAAAGAAAGATTTACTCTGTTTTGGATTTAAAAGACCGTATCTTAGCTCAAGATGAGTATGAAGCAAAATGGTATAACTGGTGCGATGGTTTTAATCAAGCAGCAACTCTTTTATTAAAAAGGAAAGCAGATGAAACAGGTCCTACAAATAGGTAGTGTATTGCGTCTTGTTCCTTATTATAAGGTCAATCATTGTGAGGAAGCTTTTGCTTGGTATCAGGATGTGAACTTGGTTTACCTCGTAGATGGTGTGAAGAGTCCTTACAGTCCAGCGACCTTGGAAGCTATGTATTCCTATTTGGATCAGCATGGTGAGCTTTTTTGGATTGAAGTCAAGGAGAAGGGAGAATGGTTTCCAATTGGGGATGTTACTCTATCTCAGGATAATCTTCCCATTGTGATTGGGAATCCCGCTTACCAACATCGAGGACTTGGAAAAAAGGTTCTAAGTACTTTGATTGAATTGGCTCGAGTAAAAGGATGGAAAGAATTGAGAGTCAAGGAAATCTACACCTACAATCATGCTTATAGGAGGTGTTTCAAGTCGCTTGGATTTGTGGAAAATGGAACAACAGAAAAAGGAACGAGTTTTATATTGAAATTAGTCTAATCTAACTTGTTTTTTAACTAAAAATTTGATAAACTATGTAGTAATCGAATAGAAATCCGCAAGACTAGTAACTCAAGGGAAGTATATCAGGGAGGAGGGCCATGACTGTAAGCTCTCTATATGAAAGCTGAGTGAATTCACTTGCGCATGGATTTAGAAATGAAGGTCTGACTTGTCAGATGAAACGGATGGTACCGCGTGTCAACGCTCCGAGTGGAGTTTTTGGCATGTGGTTTTCTTTTTATCTACGAGCGACTGATGGAGGAATTATGTCAACTATTGAAGAACAATTAAAAGCGCTTCGCGAAGAAACGCTGGCTAGCTTGAAGCAGATTACTGCTGAAAATGAAAAAGAGATGCAAGAATTACGTGTCTCTATCCTTGGTAAAAAAGGTTCGCTTACCGAAATTCTTAAAGGGATGAAGGATGTTTCTGCTGAGATGCGCCCAATCATCGGGAAACACGTCAACGAGGCTCGTGATGTCTTGACGGCCGCTTTTGAAGAAACAGCAAAGCTCTTGGAAGAAAAGAAAGTTGAAGCACAACTTGCTAGCGAGAGCATCGATGTGACCCTTCCAGGTCGTCCAGTTGCGACTGGTCACCGTCACGTCCTTACGCAAACCAGTGAAGAAATCGAAGATATTTTCATCGGTATGGGTTATCAAGTCGTGGATGGCTTTGAAGTTGAAAAAGACTACTACAACTTTGAGCGGATGAATCTTCCAAAAGACCATCCAGCTCGCGATATGCAGGACACTTTCTATATCACAGAAGAAATCTTGCTCCGTACTCACACGTCTCCAGTTCAGGCGCGTGCCATGGATGCCCATGATTTTTCAAAAGGTCCTTTGAAGATGATCTCACCAGGACGTGTATTCCGCCGTGACACGGACGATGCGACCCACAGTCACCAATTCCACCAAATCGAAGGCTTGGTTGTTGGGAAAAATATCTCTATGGCTGACCTTCAAGGAACGCTTCAGTTGATTGTCCAAAAAATGTTTGGTGAAGAGCGTCAGATCCGTCTGCGTCCATCTTACTTCCCATTCACAGAGCCATCTGTTGAGGTGGATGTTTCCTGCTTCAAGTGTGGCGGAGAAGGCTGTAACGTATGTAAGAAAACAGGTTGGATCGAAATCATGGGTGCCGGTATGGTTCACCCACGTGTCCTTGAGATGAGTGGTATTGATGCAACGGTTTACTCTGGTTTTGCCTTTGGTCTTGGTCAAGAGCGTGTAGCCATGCTCCGTTACGGAATCAACGATATCCGTGGATTCTACCAAGGAGATGTCCGTTTCTCAGAACAGTTTAAATAAGATTGAAACCTGAAATACAGTTCTATATAGTCGTTCTCGTTTTCTCATAGTTTAGAAATAGAAACGACTGACTCGAAGAAAAAGAAAGGAATTGAAAAGGTCTTACTCGGTGGGATCTTACAATCAGAATTATGCTTGTATCTTATAAATGGTTAAAAGAGTTGGTGGACATTGATGTGCCATCACAAGAGTTGGCTGAAAAAATGTCAACTACAGGGATTGAAGTGGAAGGTGTGGAATCACCTGCTGCTGGTCTCTCAAAAATTGTCGTCGGTGAGGTCTTGTCTTGCGAAGATGTGCCCGAAACACACTTGCATGTTTGCCAAGTCAATGTGGGCGAAGAAGAAGCCCGTCAAATCGTCTGTGGCGCCCCAAATGTGCGCGCAGGCATCAAGGTTATGGTGGCTCTTCCGGGAGCTCGCATTGCGGACAACTACAAGATTAAAAAAGGAAAAATCCGTGGTTTAGAGTCATTAGGGATGATCTGTTCATTAGGTGAATTGGGCATTTCTGACTCAGTTGTTCCAAAAGAATTTGCAGATGGGATCCAAATTTTGCCAGAGGATGCTGTTCCAGGAGAAGAGGTCTTCTCTTACCTAGACTTGGATGATGAAATCATCGAGCTTTCCATCACTCCAAACCGTGCAGACGCTCTTTCGATGCGTGGGGTTGCGCACGAAGTCGCAGCTATCTATGACAAGGCAGTCAACTTTAAAGAATTTGCTCTTTCAGAAACAGACCAAGTTGCAGCGGATGCTCTTTCTGTCAGCATTGACACAGACAAGGCTCCTTACTATGCAGCCCGTATTTTGGATAATGTGACTATCGCACCAAGTCCACAGTGGTTGCAAAACCTTCTTATGAATGAAGGTATCCGTCCTATCAACAACGTAGTCGACGTGACCAACTATATCCTGCTTTACTTTGGTCAACCGATGCATGCCTTTGACTTGGATACCTTTGAAGGGACTGACATCCTTGTGCGTGAAGCGCGTGCCGGTGAAAAATTGGTGACCTTGGACGGTGAAGAACGTGAACTTGCAGAAACTGACCTAGTCATCACTGTCGCAGACAAGCCAGTTGCCCTTGCAGGTGTCATGGGTGGTCAAGCAACCGAAATCTCTGAAAATTCTAGTCGCGTTGTCCTTGAAGCAGCTGTTTTCAATGGCAAATCTATCCGTAAGACCAGCGGTCGCTTGAATCTTCGTTCTGAGTCATCTTCTCGCTTTGAAAAAGGCATCAATGTGGCAACAGTCAATGAAGCCCTTGATGCGGCAGCTAGTATGATTGTAGAACTTGCGGGTGCGACGGTGCGTAAGGGCATCGTATCGGCTGGTGAACTTGATACCTCTGATGTAGAAGTTTCTTCAACCCTTGCAGACGTTAACCGTGTCCTTGGTACAGAGCTTTCATACGCAGATGTAGAAGACGTTTTCCGTCGTCTTGGCTTTGGGCTTTCTGGAAATGCGGAAGCCTTCACTGTCAGCGTCCCACGTCGTCGTTGGGATATCACCATCGAGGCAGACCTCTTTGAAGAAATCGCTCGTATCTACGGTTACGACCGCTTGCCAACTAGCCTTCCAAAAGATGACGGTACAGCCGGTGAATTGACTGCGACACAAAAACTTCGTCGCCAAGTTCGTACTATCGCTGAAGGAGCAGGTTTGACAGAAATCATCACCTACGCTCTGACAACGCCTGAGAAAGCAGTTGAGTTTACGGCTCAACCAAGCAACCTTACAGAACTCATGTGGCCTATGACAGTGGATCGCTCCGTTCTCCGTCAAAATATGATCTCAGGTATCCTTGATACAGTGGCCTACAATGTAGCTCGTAAGAACAAAAACTTGGCTCTTTACGAGATTGGAAAAGTCTTCGAACAAACAGGCAATCCCAAAGAAGACCTACCAAACGAAATCAACAGCTTTGCCTTTGCCTTGACAGGATTGGTCGCAGAAAAAGACTTCCAAACAGCAGCGGTTCCAGTTGATTTCTTCTATGCTAAGGGAATCCTTGAAGCCCTCTTTGCTCGTTTGGGACTAGGAGTAACTTATACAGCAACATCTGAAATCGCTAGCCTCCATCCAGGTCGTACAGCTGTGATTTCACTCGGTGACCAAGTTCTTGGTTTCCTTGGCCAAGTACATCCAGTCACTGCCAAGGCTTACGATATCCCAGAAACTTATGTAGCGGAACTTAACCTTTCAGCTATCGAAGCTGCTCTCCAACCGGCTGCTCCATTTGTGGAAATCACGAAATTCCCAGCAGTCAGCCGTGATATCGCCCTTCTTCTCAAGGCAGAAATTAGCCATCAAGAAGTTGTAGACGCTATCCAAGCTGCAGGTGTGAAACGATTGACAGACATCAAACTCTTTGACGTCTTCTCAGGTGAAAAATTGGGACTTGGCATGAAGTCAATGGCTTATAGCCTAACCTTCCAAAATCCAGAAGATAGCTTGACGGACGAAGAAGTCGCACGCTATATGGAAAAAATCCAAGCTTCTCTCGAAGAAAAAGTCCATGCAGAAGTGCGTTAACTCATCAATCCATCCTTCGGGGTGGATTTTTAGTTTCAAAAGGACAGTTCAGGATCAAAAATGAACAATTGGGGAGTAAAAGCTCTCAGCTATACTTTATTGGGTTATAATTGGTCTATCACTTGGGTACTCAAAACCCTTAGAGAGTTTAGTTTTTAAGGAAGGATGAACAAGATAAAAATGTACATAAATCCTTGTAAAGGCTATCAAAAAGGAGTATAATAAGTGCAACATATTTCGGAGGTGGAAAATGCTAGAAGTAAGAAATCTAGAGAAAAGTTTCGGTTCCAAGCAAGTCTTGTTTGGTGTAGATTTTCAGGCAAGTCCAGGACGGATTCTGGGGCTGGTCGGGAAAAATGGTTCTGGGAAAACAACGATTTTCCACAGTATTTTGAAATTTTTGGACTATCAAGGAGAGATCAGTCTGGATGGACAGGAGATTCGTCAGGAGACTTACGCTCGGATAGGTTATTTGCCTGAAGAACGCAGTCTCATGCCCAAGTTGACAGTCCTTGAGCAAGTTCGTTACTTGGCTACTCTAAAGGGCATGGATGCTAAGGAGGTCAAAGAAAAACTTCCTCAATGGATGGAAAAACTGGAAGTGAAGGGGAAATTGACTGACAAAATCAAGAGCCTCTCAAAAGGAAATCAGCAGAAAATCCAGTTGATTATCACCCTCATCCATGAGCCAGACTTGATTATCCTGGATGAGCCCTTTAGTGGTCTGGATCCAGTCAATACCGAGTTGCTCAAGCAGGTTATCTTAAAAGAAAAAGAGCGTGGGGCGACCATTATCTTTTCTGACCATGTCATGACCAATGTCGAGGAGCTTTGCGATGATATTCTCATGATTCGAGATGGGCGTGTGGTCTTGCATGGACCAGTCCAAGAAGTTCGCAATCAATACGGTAAAACGCGTCTCTTTGTTTCAAGTGAACGAAGCAAGGAAGAACTGGAAAGTCTTCCTCATGTCAAACAGGTGAGCTTGACCAAGCAAGGCAGTTGGAAATTGATTTTAGATGATGAGAGTGCTGGAAGGGAACTCTTCCCAATCCTCACTCAAGGTCAATACATCGCGACCTTTGACCAACAAGCTCCAACAATCGATGAAATCTTTAAACTAGAATCAGGGGTGGAAGTATGAGAAATATGTGGGTAGTTATTAAAGAAACTTATCTGCGACATGTCAAGTCCTGGAGTTTCTTCTTTATGGTGATTTCGCCGTTTCTCTTTTTAGGATTATCTGTAGGAATCGGCTATCTCCAAGGGTCTTCTATGGCCAAGAATAGCAAGGTAGCAGTGGTAACAACTGTTCCAACTGTGGCAGAAGGGCTCAAGGGTACCAATGGCATTAACTTTGACTATCAGGATGAAGCCAGTGCCCAAGCTGCTATCAAGGATGAGAAAATCAAGGGTTATCTAACTATTGATCAAGAGGACAGTGTCCTCAAGGCCGTTTACCATGGTGAAACTTCTCTTGAAACAGGTATCAAGCTAGCAGTAACCAATAAACTCAATGAACTGCAATACCAACTCAATCGTTCGGCAGCCAATTTGTCTCAAGAACAGGAAAAACGCCTGAGTCAAACCGTTGACTTTACTGAGAAGATTGATGAATCCAAAGAAGATAAAAAGATGGTTCAAACCATTGCGGCCGCAGGGCTTGGTTTCTTCCTTTATATGATTTTGATTACTTATGCTAGTGTCACTGCTCAGGAAGTAGCCAGCGAGAAAGGAACCAAAATCATGGAAGTGGTCTTTTCTAGTATCAGAGCTAGTCATTATTTCTACGCTCGCATGCTGGCTCTGCTTCTTGTGATTTTGACTCATATTGGAATTTACGTCGTGGGTGGGCTGGCTGCCATTCTGCTCTTTAAAGATATCCCTATCTTGGCACAATCTGGTATTTTAAACCACTTGGGAGAGGCCTTCTCGCTCAATACCTTATTGTTTGTCTTGGTTAGTCTCTTTATGTACGTTGTTTTAGCAGCCTTCCTAGGATCCATGGTTTCTCGCCCTGAGGATTCAGGAAAGGCCTTGTCGCCATTGATGATCTTGATTATAGCAGGATTTGTGGGTGTGACCTCTCTAGGTGCTGCTGGGGATAATTTAGTTCTGAAAATTGGTTCCTATATCCCTTTCATTTCGACTTTCTTTATGCCATTTAGAGCTATAAATGGGTATGCAAGTGGTCTGGAAGCTTGGACTTCTCTTGCCATAACGGTTGCTTTTGCAGTCACTGCAACAGTCTTTATCGGACGCATGTATGCCAGCCTAGTCCTTCAAACGGATGATTTAGGAATCTGGAAAACTTTTAAACGTGCCTTAGCTTATAAATAGGAGAGCCTCGCAAAAGCGAGGTTTTTCTAGATGTTAAACACTGAAATCAGCAAAAATATTTTTCATATCTATTGACTTTTAGTGGTAAAATTTGGTATGATAGTAGACGGTATTGTTTACCCCATTTGTAAGGCCCCGGAACCTTTCAAATACCCCGCGGACTGGAACATCCGCCCTGTAAACAAAAACGATATTCATATAGGAGAAATCATGAACAAAACTACATTCATGGCTAAACCAGGCCAAGTAGAACGCAAATGGTACGTTGTTGACGCAACTGATGTACCTCTTGGACGCCTTTCAGCAGTTGTTGCTAGCGTACTTCGCGGAAAAAACAAACCAACATTCACACCACACACTGATACAGGTGACTTCGTAATCGTTATCAATGCTGAAAAAGTTAAATTGACTGGTAAAAAAGCAACTGATAAGATCTACTACACTCACTCAAACCACCCAGGTGGATTGAAATCAATCTCTGCTGGTGAACTTCGTTCTAAAAATGCAGTACGTTTGATCGAAAAATCAGTTAAAGGTATGCTTCCACACAATACTCTTGGACGCGCTCAAGGTATGAAGTTGAAAGTATTCGTTGGAGCTGAGCACACTCACGCTGCACAACAACCAGAAGTTCTTGACATTTCAGGACTTATCTAAGGAAAGGAACAATAAAGTATGTCACAAGCACAATATGCAGGTACTGGACGTCGTAAAAACGCTGTTGCACGCGTTCGCCTTGTTCCAGGAACTGGTAAAATCACTGTTAACAAAAAAGATGTTGAAGAGTACATCCCACACGCTGACCTTCGTCTTGTTATCAACCAACCATTCGCAGTTACTTCAACTGTAGGTTCATACGACGTTTTCGTTAACGTTGTAGGTGGTGGATACGCTGGTCAAGCAGGAGCTATCCGTCACGGTATCGCTCGTGCCCTTCTTCAAGTAGACCCAGACTTCCGCGATTCATTGAAACGCGCAGGACTTCTTACTCGTGACTCACGTAAGGTTGAGCGTAAGAAACCAGGTCTTAAGAAAGCCCGTAAAGCTAGCCAGTTCTCAAAACGTTAATTCGTTGCTGGACAGCAGAATACAAACGAAAACACTTTGCATCTTGCAAGGTGTTTTTTCTATGAGAACTGGCGGTGCTCAATTAGGATAGCTCTAGCGACTTTAGTCGCGTAGAGATATGCTATGCACAGTTACCCCAAGAAAACAAGTGAAGCGATGTTTGATTGGAAGGTAACCACTGCACTCAAAATGTTCTTCGAAAGAATTACTGTACACCTTTCGGGTTGTTCTTTTTTATCGACACTTTGTAGATTTATAATTGGGGATCTCGTTGAATGGTATCAGGTAAATGAAAAATTCGGTGATAATATCCTATTTCTTCGTGCTTTAGTCTAATACCTATAATGTAAAAAACTCTAGCTATTAGGTAGTTGATAGTTAGAGTTTTTTTCTATTCATATGATTTAATGAGATTAAATAAGGATTCTACTTCTGATGACAGTGTAGCTGATTTGAGATAAGCGTAATAAACTGTAAATGTTATCTGGTCCTCCGGTATTAGAGGGATTTTTATTAAATCATCATCTTCATCAGAAAGTGCGATATCAGCCAGTAAACTAAGGCCGATACCTTTCTTTAAAAGTTCTTTAAGAATGACAATGTCGTCACTCTTGAAGAATATTTCTGCCCTGTTTTGATACTTCTGATTAAGAAGTTCAAAAGCTTTCAAGTGAACAAAGTGTTCGTCTAAAAGGATAAAGGGTTGATCTACTAAATCTCGAAAAATGAGGGAAGAAGCAGTAGCAAGAGGATGGTTCTTGGATAAAACGACATACAGTTCTTTATGAAATAGTTCATGCGTCTCTATTGAAGGATGATTGAGTGGTTCAATCAAACCGAGTAAGCTTGCATCAAGGTCTCCCTTGAGGAGAAGGTTTAATAACTCCACGGAGCCACCGCGGATGGGACGTATTTTTTTTAAAAAATCAAATTCTTTTTCTTCATTTAGAGAAGCAAAGAGATACTGTATGATAATAGGAGGAAATCCTACAGTAGAGTAATGAGCCAAAGAACGATTTATTTCTTTGCGAGCAGAAATGACCTCAGGTAAGATCAGTTCTGTGTGTTTCAGAAGGATTTCTCCTTGATGAGTCAGTTTGAAGGATCGGTGTGAGGGATCGTGGTGAATCAACTTACAATTAAAGGCCTCCTCTAATCGCTTGATGGCATAAGAAATAGAAGGTTGGCTAACTTTGTGCTGTTTTGCTACGTCTGTATAGGATTGGACTTGGCAGAGATCATAAAAATACTGTAGGTCTTTTAAGTTCATAAAGGCTCACTTTCAACATCTAGGGAAATAACCAGATAAATAATATTTATCCGTATCACTTCGTTTGACTATACGTTTTTTTACCAGTTATAATGTATGTGAGTCAGGGATATCAGAGATTATCTAAGATACTTTCAAAAATGACCAACATCTTTTCTCGTTTATCAATAGGGAGTTGTTTAATCTTCATGTTCAATCTCTTTAGTGAAAGATTTTCAGTCTTATCAGAGGTGGATTCAAGGCTACTAAAATTGAAAAACTCCTCTGGGGTCATCTGTAAGGCATCAATCACTTTTTCTAGACTGTGAATGGTCAGATTCACACTTTGGTTTTCTAGTTGATTGATATACTTAAGACCAAGTCCCGCCTGTTCAGAAAGTTCTTCCTGGCTCATTTTATTCTGTGTTCGAAAATATTTCACTTTTTGGGAAATATATTGTTGTAAATAGTTTTTAGTTGTCATATAAATAGAATACAAGTTTTGTATGACAAAAAAACACCTTAAAAAATACAAAGTACTTTATAGTAAACTTAAAGGATATTTATTTTAATTCGGATTGCCAATTTGTATGATTAGTTTCTTTTACTCGAAACTTTTAGTAAAGAGTGATCATCGAGAGTTTTATGAGTTCAGAACTTTATAAAATATAACAACTTAAAGTGCCATTAACAGTAGTGTTTTAAGTATAAAGAGCTTATTAGAAAATTGTTCTCGTAGACTCATTATAACATATGCGTACACAATAGTATTTTTTAAACAACAAAGTTTTCCAAACAATTCATTTTAAGTGGTATAATATTAGTAAAAAAGGAGGTTGCACTATGACTGCACATGATATTTTAAACAATCCTTTCCTTAATAAGGGAACTGCCTTTACCTTAGAGGAGCGAAAGGAACTAGGCCTTATTGGGTTATTGCCACCTTATGTCCAAACGATTGAAGAACAAGCAGCGCAAACTTATGCACAAATGGAAACAAAAGCCAATGATTTGGAAAAACGTTTGTTCTTAATGGAAATCTTTAATACCAACCGGACTCTTTTCTATTATCTCTTTTCTCAACATTTGGAAGAATTTAATCCAATTGTATATGACCCAACCATTGCAGATACGATTGAAGGCTATAGTGACCTTTTTGTAGATCCACAATATGCGGGATATCTTGATATCAATCATCCTGAAAATATTGAAGCTACTTTGAAAAATGCTGCCGGGGATCGCGAGATTCGACTCATTGTTGTAACAGATGCAGAAGGAATTCTTGGAATTGGAGACTGGGGAACAAATGGTGTCGATATTTCTGTTGGGAAATTGATGGTCTATACGGGTGCTGCTGGAATCGATCCTTCTATGGTCCTTCCTTTAGTCATTGATGCAGGGACTAACCGTGAAGAACTTCGTAACAATCCTAATTACTTAGGAAATCGTCACGAACGGGTCCGCGGAGATCGTTACTACGACTTCATTGACCAATTCGTTCAAGCAGCAGAACGTCTCTTTCCTAAACTCTACCTTCACTGGGAAGACTTCGGTCGCTTGAATGCTGCCAATATTCTTGAAAAATACCGGAAGCAAATTCCAACCTTTAATGATGATATTCAAGGTACAGGAATCGTTACCTTAGGTGGTATCTTTGGTTCATTGGATATTAGTGGTGAAAAATTAACAGATCAAGTTTATCTCTGCTATGGTGGTGGTACTGCGGGTGCAGGAATTGCCTCTCGTGTTCTTCGTGAAATGGTGAGTGAAGGTCTTTCCGAAGAAGAAGCTTATAAACGTTTCTTTATGGTTGATAAACAAGGTCTTCTCTTTGATGACATGGATGACCTAACTCCTGAACAAAAACCGTTTGCTAAGAAACGTGCCGACTTTAGTAACGCAGACAAGTTGACTGACCTGCTTGAAGTAGTGAAGACTGTGAAGCCAACCATTCTTGTAGGAACTTCAACTCAACCTAATACCTTCACTAAAGAAATAGTAGAAGCTATGTGCGAAAATACTGAACGTCCAATGATCTTCCCATTATCAAATCCAACCAAGCTGGCCGAAGCAAGCGCCAAAGATTTGATCGAATGGTCAGATGGCAAAGCTTTTGTCGCAACAGGAATTCCTGCTGATACGGTCTCTTATAAAGGTGTAGACTATGTGATTGGTCAAGCCAATAATGCCTTGATTTACCCGGGTCTTGGTCTAGGTATGTTAGCTTCTGAAGCAAGTCTACTGACAGATGAAATGATTGGAGCAGCGGCTCATTCATTGAGTGGTATTGTCAATTCAGGCCAACCAGGAGCTCCTGTCTTGCCACCATTCAAGTATGTAGCAGATGTTTCTATTAAGGTAGCTGAAGCAGTCGCTAAAAAAGCGCAAGAACAAGGTCTTGCACGTGCTAAAGAAACTGATATGGCTAAAGCAGTTCGTGATTTGAAATGGTATCCAACCTATAAATAAGTAAATGGAAATGGGGTGTACGAGTGCGACTGGATGCTTCGTACGCCCTAAACTATACGCTATGACATATAGAAAGGGAGACTATGGAAATCTTTTTAACTTCAATTCAGAGTATTGTACCTATTATTGTCATTATCATTTTAGGTTACTTCTTACAAGTCCGTGGTTGGTTTCAAGAGAGTTTTGGAAATGATTTATCAAAACTCATTATGAATGTGGCCATGCCAGTGGCAATTTTTACCTCTGTTCTTAAATATTTAACGTTAGATAAATTGATTAGCTTGTCTGGCGGTTTGTTGTATACGTTTATCGCCTTCATTCTTGGTTACCTAATGGCCTTTATAGCTGTGAAACTTTTTAGAGTGCGCCCGGGCCGTCGAGGAACCATGATTAATACTTTCGTGAATGCTAATACCATTTTTATTGGTTTGCCTTTAAACATAGCTCTGTTTGGAGATCAAGCCCTTCCCTACTTCTTGGTGTATTATATTACAAATACGGTATCTACTTGGACATTAGGTGTCTATCTAATGACCTCGGATAGCAAAGAAGGAGCTTCAAAACAAGCTCAAAAATTCAATTGGAAGAAGCTCTTCCCAGCCCCTTTATTGGGATTTCTCGTAGCCCTCGTATTTTTAGTGCTCCGTCTTCCTGTCCCAAGTTTTGCGGAAAGTACCTTGACTTATATTGGTAGTTTAACAACGCCACTATCTCTTGTCTATATCGGTATTGTTCTTGCAAAGGCAGGCTTGAATACGATTGCTTTTGATAAAGATACAATTGTCACTTTGGTTGGACGTTTTATCCTAGCTCCTCTGACCATGCTTCTTGTATTGAAGTTTTTTGCCCCAAATATGACAACAGCAGAATTTAAGACCTTTATGATTCAGTCTGCTACACCAGCTCTAGCAGTTCTTCCAATCCTTGCCAATCAAGGAAAAGGAGATGTTGAGTTTTCAACGAATGTGGTGACTCTAAGTACAGTGCTCTTTATAATTGTTATTCCAATACTCCAAACTTTATTAGGATAATTAGGGTTATGGTCTGAGTGAAGGTTCTGAATTAAGAAATTCCCCTATTTTAAAAATATTGATTCAAATTTTATGAAATCAATCAGTAAATATCGTTCTGAATAGCCTTGATATTACGCTATTTTTAGTCCAAATGAAACTCATACTTTCCAAACCAGGTCTTAAGAAAGCTCGTAAAGCATCACAATTTAGTAAACGTTAATTCGAAAGAATTACTATACTTACAGAGAGCACCTTTCGGGGTGTTCTTTTTTATACTTTCTTACTAAATTGGTGCAATTGACACAGTTGTTGCGACTTTAGTCGCTTACAAATGTGGCTGCAACCTGATAAGGTTAGTTGCCTCAAAACGTTAATCAACACGATTATATCAACGTTTACAGACATTCAAGATTTTGGCTCTTTGTCAACTGTAGTGGGTTTCTGAAAAGTCATACTCTGGAGAGGACCGAATTGGTCCTCTCCTTTTTGATATTCAAAGAGATGAGAATTCTAGTTTTAAAATTGTCAAAGTTCCGAAATCCGAAAGCGTTGCGCTTGATGAGATTATTCGTAGCTTCTAGTTTTGCATTTGAGTAGGGCAGTTCCAGTGCGTTCATGATCTTGTCCTTATCTTTCAAAAAGGTCTTAAAAACAGTTTGAAAGTTAAGCTTCACACATGAAATGGTATCTTCAATGAGTCCAAAGAAATGGTCAGCCCGTTTCTCTTGGAAATGAAAAAGTAAGAGTTGATAAAGCTCATAATGTTCTCGGAGTTTTTGAGAGTACGAGAGAATCTTTTCAAGAATCTCTTTATTAGTTAAGTGCAACCGAAAAGTTGGACGATAAAATCGTTTATGCTTTAGTTTCCGACTATCTTGTTGGAGCAGTTTTCAGTAGCGCTTGAGTGCCTTATATTCGTGTGATGTTCGATTCAACTGATTCATGATTTGGATGCGAAGACGGTTCGTAGCCCGGCTGAGATGTTGTACAATGTGAAAGCGGTCGAGGACAATTTTCGCAGAAGGAAAGAGTTTTCTGGCAATATCGTAGTATGGGCTAAACATGTCCATTGTAATGACTTTGACTTGGTTTCGGACTTTTCTGGAATAGCGCAGGAAGTGATTGCGAATGGTTGCTTGAGTCCGTCCGTCGAGGATTGTGACGATCTTGAGCGAGTCAAAATCCTGAGCAATGAAGCTCATCTTTCCCTTCTTGAAGCCAGCTGAAACAGTCTCTTCCCAGATTGTTTCACTCCCAAGACATGTGAGTTGGAAGATAAATCTGTCTTGAATTTAAACTCTTTCAGTTTATGAATGACGGTGGAAGTAGATACAGATAAACTTTCTGCGATAGCAGTCATAGGGACTTTCTCGATCAATTTTTGGGCTATTTTCTGCTTGACGATGTTTGCGATTTGGTGGTTCTTCTTGACTAAGGAAGTCTCAGATACAGCCATTTCCTCCACAGTCTGTACAGCGAAAACGGCGCTTCTTTAAGCGAATCAATGTCTTGTGACCCACACATTCTAGATAAGGGATTTTAGATTCTTTTTGGAAGTCATATTTAGTCATTTTTCCTTGGCAGTGAGGGCATTTAGGTGCTGGATAATCTAGCTTAGCCATGATTTCCTTGTGTGTTCCAGTATCTAGAACATCCAAAATAGTGATGTTAGGGTCTTTTATTCCCAGTAAGTTTGTGATAAAATTGAGTTGTTCCATAGGAGTCTTTCTAATGATGGTTTGGTCGCTTTTTATTATAGGTCTTATGGGACTTTTTTCTAAAACAAAAGAGACCCCATAATTCCTACAGTGGTTTTACCCACTACAGAAATTATAGAGCCGATATTATTATCAAAAATATCCCTGAGAAGGCTTATGAATATATGGTCAATGGTCGCTCAGCTATTGAGTGGATTATGGACCAGTATCAGGTTAAGACGGATAAGAAATCTGGTATAACCGATGATACGAATGACTACAGTACAGATGAGAAGTATATCTTTAATCTACTGCCGAGCATTATCAATGTGTCAATGCAGACTGTAGATTTGGTTAATAGCTTGCCTAAGTTTGAAGTGGAGGAGTAGTTAAATGTTTTTTTTCTTTTTTGATGATGAGAATAAATCTAACGATAAACAGGTTGAATTGCATTATTTATCTAATTCTATTTCATACGGTGCAGATAAAATTGATGGCAAGGAGTTTTTTGATTCACTTGGTAAGCTCGAAAAGCAAGAATCAAAGGATGACTCTCAAAACGAATTTAAAGAGAGTGATTTTAAGCGCTTGATTAGTGAAAAAGTCCGAAAAACTATTTATGGAGAGAAATATTCAAATATTATTTTTCTTGCTGGGGCTGGAGCATCTGTAGTAGGAGGAAATCCAAATTATGGAAAAACAGTCAAAATGATTGCAGATGATGTATTTGAAAAACTACATGGCATAGACGAGCTCTACACATTAGAAGAATTGGCTGAAATGTGCAGGTACAAAGACGGAAAGATATTAGACTTCACAGAATTTGAATCATCTGAGAGTTCTACATTGGATAATGGTTTTAATTTGGAAGATTTTCTATCCGCATTATTCCATTATCGTCCATATGTGCCAGATGATGATAAAGTGAAGTTTAACGAAACACTTGATAAAATTTTACAACTGATTAAGAAAAACACAAACTACTCGTATAATGGTAAAGTCTTGAAGCATGGAGCATTACTAAAGTTTTTATCTGACCTATCAGGAAAAGATGGAAATAAATTTTCCGTTATCACAACTAATTATGATGTTTTGATTGAAGAAGCTGCATCAGAAAACAATTTTGTAATTTTTGATGGATTCAACTTTACTCCTCTTCCAAAGTTTGATAGCAATATGTTTGAATGGAATCTTGTGAAGGAGATCCAGAATGTCAATACCAGAGAAGTTGAATATAAGGAGAAGACATTTAATCTTGTTAAAATCCATGGTTCACTGACTTGGGAAAAACAGGATAATGGTGATATCGTAAGAAAAAATAAGGACAGTATTACTGAGACAGATAAAATGGTCATGGTTTTTCCAAGTTCAGATAAGTTTGCTCAAAGCTATCAGGAGCCATATTTTGAATTATTCACAAAATTTCAAGAGCTTATAAAGCGTCCCAATACTTTACTGATTTCTTCAGGTTTTAGTTTTGCGGATGATCATATTTCTAAGATGATTACACAGGCATTAAAAAATAACTCTAGTATGAAATTACTGGTAACAGACTTTAATATTGACCCAAACAGGCAGTGGGATGAGACGAATAAACAATATGATGAGATTGTGGAGTCGGATACTAAATATAATAAAAACTGGGGAGAACTTATACATCTGATGAATGAAGGTTATCCAATCTCATTTTTAAAGGCAACTATGAATAGTGACTTGGTTGATTATTTGTCTGGAAGGTATTTGAATGATGAAAATTGATAGTTTTTATGAAATAGCAGATAAAAGTAACTATTATCTTGGTATGATTTCTCAAGTAAATCGTTCATATTCTACTATTCAAATAGAAAATTTGTCGCTATTTTCATATAGAAAATTAAGAACAGATATTCTTGCTCCAAATACAATAAATTTCTATGTTTTGATTGATTCGAGTAACGGCTTATTCTTTGGGGAAATATTTCAGTCTAAAGTTCCAAATTCTGATAGTGTACACGAGATGTTGACGAATGGACAACAAGAAAAAATTTTTCCAGAAATAAGTATTGACGTACTAGGGTATATACCATTGGGGGAAAAGTATTTCAAACTTAATGGGACAAATACCGTTGGTATAACTGATAGGGTATATATTGCAAATGAAAAGGTAGTAGAGTTATTTATTAAATCAATCGAAGTAAGTCCAGACGACGAGAAGCAGCTATCTTCTTTTGCAAGACTCGCATTTAGCTCTCAAGAGTACCCAATAACATTACAACCTAAAACTCTATTTAATAGACATTTAATGACAGTGGGGACTACTAATAGTGGTAAATCCACATCAGCTTTGAGTATTTTAGATAAACTAGCAAATGATGGTATACGGACTTTAATTATAGATCCAACAGGAGAGTATTCCGATTCATTTACTGAGGAAGAAGTGGATAAGTACATACTTGGCGAAAATGCTTTTCTTCCGTTATCTCAAATTTCAATGAATCAGTGGTCAATTCTTTTTGAGACCAACGATGGCACACAACCAGCAGTATTGGCTGAAGCAATACGTTCACTACGATATCAATTCAAGATTGGAAATCAGGACATCTACAAAAAAGTAGGAAAGTCAGTGACAGAAGTTGAGAGTGATTTTTCAGAACTTACTGATGAGGATAGAAATTTTCAACTTGAGCATCTATCAGCTCAGATAGCTGTTGAAACAACTAAGCAAGATAATAGGGGGCATTTTATAGCTGACACTTTCAATTTTAATGTAAATCAGTATCTTATTCAAAAGGTAAATTATAAGTTAGACAACACTTCACTTGTAAATTTTTTCACTTCAACGGGGAATAGTTTAATTGATATTATCAACTCATTTACAGAAGGAGGAACTGGTAAGTCATTGTATATAGATGTTTCTCAAATTGGAACAACTGATGGTATTGGTGGGATGATTGTTGATCTAATTTCAAATTATTTAGTTAATTTGAGTTCAGAATCAATAAAACCGTTTGTAATGTTTGTTGATGAAGTCCATAGATATACAAAGGGACTCAATAATGAAGGTTTCACGTTTTATACTGGACTGAATAGTATTGCACGTGAAGGCAGGAAGAAAGGAATTTTTCTGTTTCTTACTACACAGAATCCAAATGATGTAGATAAGGTGCTCTTAGGTCAGGTTGGGACTTTATTAGTTCATCGCCTTACATCTCCTGATGAACTAAAGGCAATACAGAATCATTTATCTGAAAATCAGATAAATCAAGTGAAGAAATTAAATACAGGTGAAGCTGTTTTAACAAGTATTAATCTCCTGAAAGATCTATACATTAAGGTTGATAAATGTAATCGACTACATTACAATGATACTCCTAGCCTCCTATAAGGTTGATTTAAAAATAAGTTGACAAAATCTTTATTTAAATATAAAATTATATCGGTGTTAGTCCTCGGTTTTTGGCACTGGAAGTGTCTAGAAGGAGGAAGAAATAATGGAAGTTGATTTGACAAAAATTATTCTAGCCCTTATTGGACTAGCATCGGATGTTGTTGCTTCATATAAAGAAATCACTCTTGCACAACTTGCAAATGATTAGGTTTCTATTGAGTAACAGGTAAGCATATGGAACTGTGGTTTCGTATGCTTTTTTAGGAGTGAAAATCATGGCAATTAACCCTTTTGATAATAATGATTATGAGGTATTGATTTCAGACTTAATTGCAGATATATATTATTCTGAAATCAGCATAAGTAGTAGAATTGTATTACAGCGTAAATTGACCGAATTAATTTCCCGGAGATTATTAAATTTAGGTAAAGGTGAGAAAATGGAATTAGGAGACATCACCACTACTGAAAAAAATCAAAAATTTAAAACGACGGAGAGACTTAATTCTGTGAATGGTAAATTGCGTGAAGACTTTGAGGCTACGGTAAATAATTTGAGAGAGATAGGCAATAAGTATTCTCACACACAAAATAATAAAATTTCTAATCTAGAAGAGTGGGTTGAGGCTGAAAATCTGATTTGGGATTTATTCTCCTACTTATTTGTACAATATTTCTTAAAATATAATTTGAGTTTAAAATCTGATAAAAATGTATTATCAATGTTTTCTAAACTTCCCCCAGATATAAGATTTAGAACTTTGCAAAAATTGTTTGAGTTAAAAGGATTTGACAATATTCAGCTAATAGACAAATATTTATTAGCGATGGTTAAAAGCAAAGGGTGGGATGAGGCTTACTTTTGGTTAATTAGTCACAGGGAAGAAATCCAATCAATGAGCTATCCCTCAGAAGACGAGATTATTGAATATGTTGATGATTTTAATGAGGACGAGTTGCCATTACCTTTAAGAAAATTTCAAAATGCATTTGGATTGTTAAGTTCAATATTACGAAATCCTAGGGTGAAATCTGTATCAGGAGGAATTTATAACACATTCGAAGAAGCTGTAAAATATTACAATGAGGAATATCTTGAGACAGCTTTATCGTCTAGTCAAGAGCAGATTGAATTTAGAGAATTGTTATATTTTTGTTTTATAGGAAGAACACAAACAAACTAATACTAGTAAGAGGTGTTTATCTCATTTTCCAAAAAAGATGTCTTTTTCGGAAACATAAAGCAATATAGAAAATTCCATGATTGACTTGTAACTTATTCCAATCTTATGATATAATCTATATGCTTTTGAAGTAAAAACATTGAGGATCCAACATTTTGAAACTAAATGAGATATGGAGCTATGAAACCAGGTCTTAAGAAAGCTCGTAAAGCATCACAATTCTCAAAATGTTAATTCGAGAGAATTACTATACTTACAAAGAGCACCTTTTGGGGTGTTCTTTTTTATATTTCCATACTAAATTGGTGCAATTGACACAGTTGTTGCGACTTTAGTCGAATACAGTCAGTTGCCTCAAAACGTTAATTAACACGATACTATCAACGTTTTGAAACACTTAAGAGTTCACCTCATAGGTGCTTCTCTGTCTAACTTAATTTTATAAATTAGGAAATAAAAAAGTGGTATAATAGTCATAGATGAAGAACTGCAAAAATGAGAAATATGTAGAAGAAAATTATTAACATGAAAAGTATCCTCAAAACCTACCCAGTTGTCAGCACTTTAACTTTCATTTGTTTATTTTTAGGAATTCTCACTTCTATTTATGGGAATGCTATGTACGACCTATTGGCCTTTCATTCAAAACCAGTGTATTATTGGCAGTATATGAGTGGAACCTTGATGCATGGAAGTAAAGGAGCCCCCCTCTGGTTTTTATGGGTACATCTGTTTTTAAATGGGCTCATGATTCTACCTTTTGGCGGACTGCTGGAAAGGAAAAGAGGCTCCAAACATGTCTTGGTTATTTTTGTTACTGCGACAGTCGTCTCTTCTATCGCCTTTCACTTGTTAACACTGGGGCAAAAAATTCAGGCGACTGGGATTTCTGCGGTTGGTTATGCTTTTATAACTGGAGGAGTCATGCTCCTGTCAAATATATGGAAAGAATTTTCATGCACCGTAAAACTGTGTTATCTTTTCTTAATCCTTCTATCTAGCCTGATGCTTTTACCAATGATCACCGGATGGATTTCTACCTTCTTGCATCTTTCGGGGATTGCTAGTTACCTTTTGGTTTTATCCTCAGCCACTGCCTTAAGGAAAATGCTTAAGGCATCCGTTGATTCATCATGATATTAAGATTTACAGACATTCAAGAATTTTCTCTTGGATGTCTTTTTTGTTCAGAATAAATAAGTGTTGCTACTTAAACTTGGTTTTCCCAGTGGACAATCGTCCACTTTTTTTATATAATAAAACTAAACCAAAATGGTTGAGCTTTGAAATAGAGTCAACCTGCAACGAAAGCGTCACACTAGGAGGTGAATCATGTACCAACCAGAAAAACTCAAGGCTCGGAGAAAAGAGTTAAAATTGACACAGAAGGAAATTGCAGAGCGGCTTGGGATTAGTTTTCAGGCTTACTCGGCTTGGGAACGTGGCATCAAGGAACCATCCAAGGAGAAGGTTGCTCAGCTAGAGAAGATTTTAAAGGTAGTAGAAGGGTATTTTACCCAAATCGAAATTGTACGTCTCTATAATAGTCTCTCCCATCAGGGGAAGGAAAAGGTAGTGGTCTATGTTCGCAATCTAGCTCAAGAGGAACAAGCCAAGAAGGTAACGGCCATGCCAGAAAAACTTTTCGAGTACCGTGTCTATGAACGCATGTCAGCAGGGATCGGGGCTTCGGTTTATGATGATCGAAACTTTGATACGGTTTATTTCAATGAAGAACTGGCTCATGATTTTGCTTCCTGGGTGGCTGGGGACTCCATGGAACCTAAATATCAAAATGGCTCCGTGGCTCTGATTCGGGAAACAGGATTTGATTATGATGGGGCTGTTTATGCAGTGGTTTGCAACAACCAGACCTATATCAAACGGGTTTATCGGGAGGAAGATGGCTTGCGTCTGGTCTCTATCAATCCTAAATACAAGGATATTTTCATCTCCTATGAGGAAGATCCTCGGATTGTAGGGATTATCGTTGGGAATTTTGTGCCAATGGAGGGCTAGCCTATGGGCTACTTTGATTATTCCAGAGAGCCCAAAAGTGACATTGCCTTTGTTGATATGAAATCTTTTTATGCTAGTGTCGAGTGTGTGAAAAGGGGCTTACATCCGCTGAAGACCTCGCTTTGTGTCATGAGTCGCGCGGATAATTCAACTGGTCTTATCCTAGCCTCCTCTCCCATGTTTAAGAGGATTTTTGGCAAGTCAAATGTTGGCCGGGCCTATGATCTGCCCTTTGATATCAAAACGCGCAAATTTTCCTATTACAATGCTCGAAAGCAAGGCTTGCCAACTGACTCAGACTATGTTCGCTACATCGAAGATTGGGCTCAAGTGACTTTGATTGTACCACCTAGGATGGATGAATACATAGCAGTCAATATGGAAATCCAGCGAATCTTTCAAAACTATGGTAGTCCAGAGGATATTTATCCTTACTCTATCGATGAGGGCTTTATTGACCTGACTAGTTCGCTCAACTATTTCATACCAGACAAGCATCTCTCTCGCAAAGACAAGCTGGATATGCTTTCTGCTCGTATTCAGAGGGATATTTGGAGGCAGACAGGGATCTACTCTACAGTGGGGATGTCCAATGCCAATCCCTTACTGGCCAAGTTGGCTCTGGATAATGAGGCCAAGCACACCCCGACCATGAGGGCTAACTGGTCTTACCAAGACGTGGAAGAGAAGGTTTGGGCCATTCCCAAGATGACGGACTTTTGGGGGATTGGCAGGCGGATGGAGAAACGCTTGCATGCTCTGGGGATTTTTTCTATCAAGGAATTGGCAACCAGCAATCCAGATCAGCTAAAGAAAGCTCTCGGTCAGGCTGGCCTGCGTTTGTGGTTTCATGCTAACGGGATTGATGAGAGCAATGTTCATAAGCCCTATAAAGCCAAGTCCCAAGGTTTGGGAAATTCTCAAATCTTGCCGAGAGACTACGTGAAGTTACGGGATATCGAAATTATTCTCCGAGAAATGGCAGAGCAGGTGGCTATTAGACTGAGAAGAGCGGGCAAGAAAACAACCCTTGTCTCTATCTATGTTGGTTTCTCTAAACAGGAGGTCAGGCCGTCTATTCATACACAAATGAAGGTCGAACCTACCAATAATACCGCTATCTTAACGGATTATGTTTTGAAGCTATTTCATAACAAATACACTTCTGGAGCGGTCAGAAGTGTCGGAGTCAACTATTCAGGATTTGTGGACGAGTCCTTTGGTTTGATCTCTCTCTTTGATGATGTTGACAAGTTAGAAAAAGAAGAAAGGCTCCAGACGGCTATTGATTCTATTCGGGAACAATTTGGTTTCACCTCCCTTTTAAAAGCCAATGCACTGGAAGAAGCCTCTAGGAGTCTTGCTAGAAGCAAGCTGATTGGTGGACATTCTGCTGGAGGATTAGATGGATTACAATGATTGATCGTTCTTATTTACCTTTTCAATCTGCGCGAGACTATCAAGATCCAGGGATGCAGAAGTGGATGGGCTTTTTTCTCTCAGAGCATACCAGCTCGCTTGGTGAAGAAAAAAATCGTGTTGATTTTTCGACGAATT
Organism: Streptococcus oralis; assembly: GCF_021497945.1. Lineage (NCBI taxonomy): Bacteria > Bacillati > Bacillota > Bacilli > Lactobacillales > Streptococcaceae > Streptococcus > Streptococcus oralis. The sequence goes on from NZ_CP046524.1 coordinate 291,732, forward strand.
TGGATTCAGTTGAGAAGCTACTCTTGCTTTCTCAGCTTTATGTCGGGCAACTGAAGGGATGCTTTGTGGTCAAGGAAAAGAAGCATAAAATCACGATCATTGGTGAGGTGAGCGAATTATCACATCAAACTCTATCTATTAGGACAAATGAGGGATATAGGCTGGTAGAGATTGTAGATGTCCTCGAAATTCGACTGTGGGAGAAGGAGATTGATGATTAGAAAAGAGCTGCATGAAAACAAACTGCAGATGGACTATCCCTTGAACTCAACTAGCTTTGAAGATACGAGCAGAAGAGCGATTTCCATCGGAAGAGATAGCCATATAAGAAAAAAACTTTATAGTTTTTGCTGACAGTTTCCTTGAAATCGTAGTTGAATTTGAAAACACTTATCCTCAATGATCACCTTATTTATAGATGTATACCAGAACATCCATGTGAATTTATGGATGTTTTTTTGCTTTCCATTGATAAAAAAGAGAAGACCAGATGGTCTTCTCTACGGGGGAACTGAAATAATGGAAAAGAATCAATCAAAGATTTTGATTAGTCTTTGAAATTCTTTTTGAAGATGAGAAGAGACAAGACTGAAGTAACTGCTGCCAAGAAGAGGAAGGCAGTTGCTTCTTGTTCCCCAGTTGCTGGGAGTTGTTTTTCCTTTTCTTGTTTGACTGTAGTTGCAACAGGAGCGTTTTCATCTTTTACTGGTGAATTGTCTGTTACGACTGGAGTAGGTTTTTCAGTCTCTCTTGGTAGAACGTACTCAGGAAGAGTCAGAACTGGTGGAGCCTCTGTTCCAACTGAGCTTTGTTTACTACCTACCTCAATCACTCGATCTTGAGCCGGAGTCGATTCTGTTTGGAGAACTTTGCGATTGTCACCATCTACTTCAACATACTCGACTATCAGACCGTTTTTACCTTCTGATAAGATTTGCTCTTTTCCTTTATCTAGTAGGGCATTTTCGCGATGGATAGTCTTGAATGGTACGACCTTATTGACAATTTCCAAACTTGGAAGTGTAAAGACAAGGTTCTTAACTCCTTCTTCAGGAGATGAAGAAGTAATCGGTTTTTCCGGTTGAGCTGGTTTTTCCGGTTGAGCTGGTTTTTCCGGTTGAGCTGGTTTTTCCGGTTGAGCTGGTTTTTCCGGTTGAGCTGGTTTTTCCGGTTGAGCTGGTTTTTCCGGTTGAGCTGGTTTTTCCGGTTGAGCTGGTTTTTCCGGTTGAGCTGGTTTTTCCGGTTGAGCTGGTTTTTCCGGTTGAGCTGGTTTTTCCGGTTGAGCTGGTTTTTCCGGTTGAGCTGGTTTCTCAGGCTCAGCTGGTTTTTCAGGTTCAACTGGTTTTTCAGGCTCAGTCGGTTTCTCAGGCTCAGCTGGTTTCTCAGGTTCAGCCGGTTTTTCCGGTTCAGCCGGTTTTTCCGGTTGAGCTGGTTTCTCAGGTTCGGCTGGTTTTTCCGGTTCAGCCGGCTTTTCCGGTTCAGCTGGTTTTTCCGGTTGAGCTGGTTTCTCAGGCTCAGCTGGTTTTTCAGGCTCAGCTGGTTTTTCAGGCTCAGCTGGTTTTTCCGGTTCAGTTGATTTCTCCGGTTCAGCCGGTTTTTCAGGTTGAGCTGGTTTCTCAGGCTCAGCTGGTTTTTCAGGCTCAGCTGGTTTTTCCGGTTCAGCCGGTTTTTCCGGTTCAGCTGGTTTTTCCGGTTCAGCTGGTTTCTCAGGTTCAGCCGGTTTCTCAGGCTCAGCTGGTTTTTCAGGCTCAGCTGGTTTTTCCGGTTCAGCTGGTTTCTCCGGTTCAGCCGGTTTTTCCGGTTCAGCTGGTTTCTCAGGCTCAGCTGGTTTCTCAGGCTCAGCCGGTTTTTCCGGTTCAGCTGGTTTCTCCGGTTCAGCCGGTTTTTCCGGTTCAGCTGGTTTTTCCGGTTCAGCTGGTTTCTCAGGCTCAGCTGGTTTTTCCGGTTCAGCTGGTTTCTCCGGCTCAGCTGGTTTTTCAGGCTTAGCTGCTTCAAGCTTGCTAATTTGTTCAAGAGCGGATTCTAGCGCTTTATTAACTTCTTCTTGAGTCTTGGCCTCTTGAATTGCAGCGATTGCTTGGTTTGCAAGTTCAATTAATTTCTTCTTAGCTTCATTGTTAGTTCCAAGCTCACCGACTTTTTTCTCGATGGCTTCTGTCAAGCTAGCCATGGCCTTATTGTATTCGATTTCCGGCTGTTTCGGTTCAGCAGGCTGTTCTGGTTGTTCTGGACTAGGTTCTTCGCCAGGTTTTTGGTAGTTTTCGTCCTTACTGAGGATATCTTGCAAAGTACTTACTGTCAACATAACATCCTGGGCCTCTACAGTTTCAGCGCTGAGTTGGTTTTTCAATTTGTCTAGATTTGCTTGGAAAGCTTGGCGTGCAGTAGGTGTATTTTTCAATCCTGTTAGGTCAAAGTTGGCCAAATCGTCCTTCCATTTAGTGATGGATTGGAGAAGCTCTTCTTTGCTGTAGAGTTCGCTTCCTTCACCACGAGTGATGAATTGATCCACCTGAATACCGATATTTTGAGACAAATCGTTTCGATCAGGATCTAGTTGAAGGGTGACTGCGTGCAAGTTTTCGTCCAGACCTTTTAAGCTAACCAGAGTTTGATTGCCTTGGCGTTGGGCTGCGCGACCGCTAAAGTATTTCTTACCATCGATAGTTGAAGCATTTCCCATTCCATCTTGGTAAGGAACTTCTTTGCCGTCTAGGAAGACTTTGTAGATACCATGATTTGGATCAACATAGCCCTTGATATCAAGTCCAGTACCGTAGAAGTAGGCTGTGACAGTTGTTTTTTTCTTTTGCTCATCAGTTAAGCGACCAAAGGAAGCCCAAGACTCCGTCTTTTGGTATTTATCTGCCGAATTGGTTTCATGGTGCCAGCCAGGACTGTAATCCAACTGACTAGCTTGGTCATCATAACTTGTTTGATCCTTGATCAGCAATTCAGCTTTCATCACTTGGATGGTTGCATCGGTAGCGAAACCGAGCAGGGCACCATCAGTGACAGAAGTGAGCTTGGCTTTGAAGTCAAAGACAGAGTCGGCTTGTTCTGTAAAGTCAATCGTTGGGATGGTAACAGTCTTTTCTGTTTCTCCGTCTTTAAAGGTCACATCTTGAGTTGTATCTTGGTAAACTTTACCGTGAACTCCAGTTCCAGGTTCTGTGATGAAGCGAACAGTAGCAGTTCCCTTGCTTCCACCAACACGTTTAATCTTAACAGTGACTGGTTTTCCTTTTTCGACTTCGTAGTTAGTAGACTCGAGTTCAAACATCCCTTTACTATCATTGTTTAGGGTGTAGATTCCTTCTGTAGCAATTGGTTCGCCTGTTTTGTTCACGAGAGTAATAGTGTGTTGGCCTGGTGCTAAATCACCTGTCTCAAAGACTTTTTGGCTGCGTTTACGGCTTGCGTTCTTAGTTTGCACATCCGCAACTTTTTGGCCATCAACGTAGACGGACATTTCTCCATGACCTGGGTCGACTGTAGAGACGACATAGGCCTTGGTTCCTGTGAAGGTATAGCTTACTTTGGCATCTTTTTGATTGGTCCACATAGAAGTGCCACGAACTCCTTCAGATTCATTGTACCAAGTTGTTCCGGCTGTATCTGCCGTTGTGTTTGAGTGGTATTCAAGTCCAAGAGGGTAGCCATCTGTCTTTTCAATACTACTTGGCGTTTTGTAGACTGAGAAGTTGTTCAAGATAGGTGTAGCCTGTGCTCCTGTGATGGTCACACGGATTTTTTGAGCTTCTACAGGTTTACCTTGAATCAAGCGACGGTAACCAACAGTTGAACCTTCACCGTAAGTCACCCAGCGACCGTTGATTTCAACTTCAATCTTGAAACCAGAGATCCGTTGACCTTTGGCGATATCTTCTTTGAGTTCGACAACGTCAAAGCGTCTCTTTTGCCCTAAATCGACTGTGAAACTACCGGTTGTGGCATCATTTGAGAGCGCCCAGCTAGTATCATCTTTACCGTCAGTCAGGTGACTTTCCTTGTAGAGGTGGTTCTGACGAGTAGAACTTGCTGTTACAGTGGCACCTTTGGCAAAGTCAGTCGCATACATTTGGTCTAGAGTTGCCTTGAATTCCTTCAAGCGAGCTACATCTGCATCTGCGAATTTTCCTTCTTTATTTGGTGGAATATTGAGAAGAAGTGGCGTTCCACGACCAACAGACTTGAAGTAGATATCCATCAACTCTTTGAGTGATTTCGGCTGTTGATTGTCATGGTAGAACCAGCCCGAACGGATCGAAACATCAGCTTCCCCTACAGAGTACATATCACCATCTGGGTCACCATGGTTGAGGTATTCGTTTTTCACATCGTCTGTGATGTTGGCCCTTTTGACTTTATGCCAGACAGGGTCACCTGCGATACCCCGTTCATTTCCAATCCAGCGAACGCTTGTCGGTTGAGCAGAGAAGATAGCAATATCTCCTTCAGCTTCTTTGATATATTTGAACCATTCATCAAAAGTGTAGGTCACTTTTTGGGCACCGCTACCACGCGCACCGTCCATCCAAACCTCGATAAATTTCCCTTTATTACCGTATTTCGGATTACCTAGGATTTCTTTCAGCTGGTTGAGATAGTATTGGTTGTATTCTTTTTCGGTTGCAACATGGTATTTTGGATGATTGGCATCCCATGGTGACAAGTAAACACCCATATTCATGTCATACTTGCTAGCAGACTTGGAAACTTCTTCGAGAAGGTCACCCTTTCCATCTTTCCATGGGCTAGCAGCTACAGTATGATCTGTATACTTAGAAGGGTAAGCAACGAAACCGTCGTGGTGTTTAACAACCATAATGGTTCGTTTGAAGCCTGTTTCCTTCAGAGTGCGAATCCACTGGTCAGTATCCAAGTTGGTTGGATTGAAGTATCGGGGGTCTTCTTTCCCATTTCCCCATTCAGAATTGGTATAAGTGTTCATTCCGTAGTGGATGAAGGCCGCCAATTCTTCCTTGTGGTAATCGAGTTGAGCCTTGCTTGGAAGAGCCCCATGATTGCCAATCTCGGTTTCCTTATCTTCTGGATGAGCTACTGGTGGTGTTGGAGTCGTTGGATTAGCTGTATTAGCGACTGGCTCGTATTCAAAGACGACCTCATTCACCCCTTTTTGCTGGATCCTTGCTTCCAAGCTAGCTTTTACTGGACGGTAGCCAGCAATGTCTTTTGCATGGAAGGTGTTGACAAAGGAAACGTCATACTCTTGGCCGTCATTGTTATCAACTGTCGCTTCCGCTAGTTCAGTAGTGGTTCCTTTTTGACGGTAGTAAACTTTGAAGGAGCCTTTGTTGACTTTATAGACCACCTTGATGACACGTGTACCGGCAGGCGCTTTGCTGACAACATTGTGATCTTCAGACCATGTATCTTTTAGCTGTTTATTAACAGGTGATTTATCGATTGATACAATTTCATATTTGTCTTTATTCTTTTGATAGAAGTCCGTCTTCTCGATTTCTGACTTAAAGTTATAGTTGAACTCTGCTCCGACACTTGTCTGTTCGATAAAGGTGTCATTATCTTTGACAGGATTTCCTTCTTCGTCTTCGTGTTGGATAACCACGCGTCCGTATTCAACTCCCTTGGTCAAGGTAGCAATCCCATCTTGGTTGAAGGAATATTCGTTGCTTCCGATAACAGCTTTCTCATTCCGAAGCATACGCCCCTCATCAGTAAAGTAGTAACGATTTCCGTTGTCTCCCTGGTACCAGCCTTTCACACCATATTTGGCAATCAAGTCCTTCACCCATTTCAGTTGTTCAGGTGAAAGGACGAGTCCGCCACCAAAGCGATCCTTTTCAGGAACACCATTGTCAACGGTTCCGTGTTGGTGAACACCCAGAACTTTTCCTTGGCTATCCACAATCCCGCCACCAGACAAACCAGATACAGAAGTGGTTTTGTAGGTGATACCAGTCGTTCCCTTATCATCATAAGACTCAACAGATCGGATGGTCCCGTCTGCCTTGTAAAGCTGACCGGCTAGGATAGGCTGTTTCAGTTCTTTTGAGCTCGAGTCAGTTGGGTAGCCAATCGTACTGATGGCTTCTCCCGGCTGATGCGTCTTGTGCTCCGCTAAAGGCGCAAAGGTTGCTGCTTTGTTTGGACTAGCAATCGGAAGAGGAATAGGAGCTTCTACAAGAGCAAGGTCGTTCTTATAGCCTTTTCCAAACTCCTTCTTGTTCCAGAAATGGATGTCCTTTTCTCTAAATAAAACCGTAGTTCCAGAAGATGGAAGTGAGTTTTTCTTTTCGCTGTTTGAACCAACGTTATAGTAAAATTGGGCAGATTTTCCACCACGAATGTGACCTTCGCCAGTTTCTTTATTGGCTTCTAGGAAGTTATGTGCAACGGTAAGAATCAAATTAGGTGCAACAAAGATACCAGATCCTGAAACGAGGTAGCGTTGCTCTCCTGCATTGTAGGTGCTGTAAACCATAGTGGCAGCAGTAGCAGGTTGCCCCTCGTAGTTGATATGTTTGAGGTCTTCTCCACCTTTTATAATAGCACGGTTTCCGTTCTCAGTTTCTTTTGGCGCTTCTTCCTTATCCTTTAGAATGCTCTTAGTTTCTACTTTTGGACTAGCTTTCTGGTCAACGATAGTAGTCGTATCGAGTTCTTTGACAGGTGTGTCGGGGTAGGCACGGTCCTGAATGTCTTCAGGGAGCAAGTCAGCACTGTTGGTATCTGCAACAGGTGTTTCTTGTTTTTCAGCTTCTACACGCCCTTCTTCTTTGACTGGTTCAGCCTTGCTTTCTTCTATATCTGCGACTTGTTCAATTTGCTGATCTAAATTGGATCTTGTGGCAGGAGAGGTTTCGTCCGCACGCACGGTTCCAGAAGCAAAAAATGCCAGTCCGACGATGACAGAGGCCACACCTACGGTTAACTTCCGAATGCTAAATGTTTGCCCTTTTTCAAAAAGGTATCGATTCATAATATACTCCTAGTTTTTAGAAAGGCAGTCAGCTACTGCCCAAGCCCAAGTCTGACTTGGTTACAACTTGATTTAATGAAAAAACTCTCTGATAATTTGTAAGCTACCTTACCTCCTATTTATAAAGCGCTTTCATCTTGAGGTAAAAAATTTAAAAGGTCATTTCTCCCTTAAAATGACTGAAAACTTTTAATATAACAAATATACTAAATTAATAAAAGAATTGCAATAGCGAAAAACAAAAAAATAAGTATAAATTAAAGAGAATCAGTTACTTTTTAAAGAAAAAGCGCATCCTTTCAAGTCTCAAACTAAATGAAAGGACACGTTTTAAAAAGAAATTAGAGTATCTTTTGGAGAGACTCTTGAATAGTTTTGGGGTCTGTTTTGGAAGAGAAACGCTCAAGGACTTGCCCATCTCGGCCAATGAGAAACTTAGCGAAATTCCATTCGATTCGTTTTCCTAGAGGACCAGATTTCTGGTCTTTAAGCCAAACATAAAGAGGATCTGCTTCCTTGCCGTTGACCTTGATCTTGGCAAAGCGAGGGAAAGTTGTCTGATAATGTAGGCTACAGAAGCTATTGATTTCCTCTGCGCTGCCGGGTGCTTGTCCCATGAACTGATTGCAAGGGAAATCCAAGATTTCAAAACCCTGATCTTGATAGCGTTCATAGAGTTCTTGAAGTCCCTGATACTGGGGCGTTAAACCACATCCAGTAGCAGTGTTGACAATCAAGAGAACGTTGCCACGATAGCTCTCCAAGGGAGTTGCTTGGTTATTTTGGTTTAAAACGGAAAAATCATATATACTGGTCATGATGGCCTCTTTTCTTTTTCTACATTGTAACAGTTTTTACCCTTTTCGTCGAGTCGGATGGAAGAAGTTGTTGAAAAATAGGCCCCTGATATGATAGAAATCGTTTACAAATAACTTTTAAAATGGTATGATTTAATTAAACCGGTTTACTTAGCTGTTATAAATCTCTAATTTGAGATTTAGTTCCTATTGATTTTACAATATGTTTATTGGAGTGTATACATGCAAACAAAAACAAAGAAACTCATTGTGAGTTTGTCTTCACTTGTTTTATCAGGATTTTTATTAAACCATTATATGACAGTTGGAGCGGAAGAAACGACTACGAATACCATTCAGCAAAGCCAGAAGGAAGTTCAGTATCAGCAAAGGGATGCCAAGAATTTAGTTGAAAATGGTGATTTTAGTCAGACGGAGAACGGAAGCAGTCCTTGGACAGGAAGCAAAGCCCAGGGGTGGTCAGCTTGGGTAGACCAGAAGAATAGTTCTTCAGGTGCCTCAACTCGAGTCATTGAAGCCAAGGATGGGGCTGTCACTATCTCAAGTTCTGAGAAACTAAGGGCAGTGATTCACCGTATGGTCCCTATTGAAGCTAAGAAAAAGTATAAACTGCGTTTCAAGATTAAAACAGATAATAAAGTCGGGATTGCCAAGGTTCGTATCATTGAGGAAAGTGGTAAGGACAAGCAATTGTGGAATTCTGCAACGACGTCAGGAACAAAGGACTGGCAGACTATTGAAGCAGACTATAGCCCGACTTTAGATGTTGATAAAATCAAGCTGGAGTTATTCTATGAAACGGGAACAGGGACTGTTTCCTTTAAGGATATTGAGCTGGTAGAGGTAGCAGACCAGCCTTCTGAGGATTCTCAAACAGATAAACAGCTTGAGGAAAAGATTGATTTACCAATTGGGAAAAAACATGTTTTTGCTCTTGCGGACTATACTTATAAGGTAGAAAATCCTGACGTTGCTTCAGTCAAAAATGGACTTTTAGAACCTCTTAAGGAAGGGACAACCAATGTCATTGTCAGTAAAGATGGTAAGGAAGTGAAAAAGATTCCTTTGAAGATTCTAGCCTCTGTTAAGGATGCATACACAGCCCGTTTGGATGACTGGAATGGCATCATCGCTGGGAATCAATACTATGATTCTAAAAATGAACAGATGGCCAAGTTAAATCAGGAGCTGGAAGGAAAGGTAGCTGATAGCCTATCCAGTATTTCAAGTCAGGCGGACCGCACCTATTTGTGGGAAAAATTTTCAAATTATAAAACGTCTGCGAATCTAACTGCTACTTATCGGAAATTAGAAGAGATGGCCAAGCAAGTGACCAATCCTTCTTCTCGTTATTATCAAGATGAAACCGTCATTCGAACAGTCAGGGATTCCATGGAATGGATGCATAAACATGTCTACAATGGTGAAAAGAGCATTGTTGGGAACTGGTGGGATTATGAAATCGGTACACCTCGTGCCATCAACAATACCTTGTCTCTGATGAAAGAATACTTCTCTGATGAGGAAATAAAAAAATATACAGATGTGATTGAAAAATTTGTGCCAGATCCCGAACATTTTCGAAAGACGACTGATAACCCATTTAAGGCTCTAGGTGGAAACTTAGTTGATATGGGAAGGGTAAAAGTGATAGCTGGTTTACTGCGCAAGGATGACCAAGAAATTTCTTCTACCATTCGTTCGATTGAGCAAGTGTTCAAGTTGGTAGACCAAGGTGAAGGTTTTTATCAGGATGGATCTTATATCGACCACACCAATGTTGCCTATACGGGTGCTTATGGGAATGTCTTGATTGATGGCCTTTCTCAACTGTTGCCAGTCATTCAAAAGACCAAGAGCCCAATCGATAAAGATAAAATGCAAACTATGTACCACTGGATTGATAAATCGTTTGCTCCTTTGTTAGTGAACGGAGAGCTGATGGATATGAGTCGTGGACGCTCTATCAGTCGTGCAAATAGCGAGGGGCACGTGGCCGCAGTAGAAGTGCTAAGAGGGATTCACCGGATAGCGGATATGTCTGAAGGAGAAACCAAACAACGTTTGCAGAGTCTTGTGAAGACCATTGTTCAATCAGATAGTTACTATGATGTCTTTAAGAATTTGAAGACTTATAAGGATATCAGTTTGATGCAATCCTTGTTAAGCGATGCTGGAGTCGCAAGTACTCCAAGAACAAGTTACCTATCTGCCTTTAACAAGATGGATAAAACAGCTATGTACAATGCAGAGAAAGGGTTTGGATTTGGCTTGTCACTCTTTTCCAGTCGTACCTTGAATTACGAACACATGAACAAGGAGAACAAACGTGGTTGGTATACGAGTGATGGGATGTTCTATCTTTACAATGGCGATTTAAGTCACTATAGCGATGGCTACTGGCCCACAGTCAATCCCTATAAGATGCCTGGTACGACAGAGACGGACGCTAAGAGATCGGATAGCGATACAGGTAAAGTTCTACCGTCTGCTTTCGTTGGAACGAGCAAACTAGATGAGGCCAATGCGACAGCAACCATGGATTTCACTAACTGGAATCAAACATTGACTGCTCATAAGAGCTGGTTTATGCTGAAGGATAAGATCGCCTTTTTAGGAAGCAATATCCAAAACACCTCAACAGATACTGCTGTAACTACAATTGACCAGAGAAAACTGGAATCAAGTAATCCATATAAAGTCTATGTCAATGATAAAGAAGCCTCCCTCACAGAACAAGAAAAGGATTATCCTGAAACCCAAAGTGTCTTTTTAGAATCGTCCGATTCGAAAAAGAATATTGGTTACTTTTTCTTTAAGAAGAGTTCAATCAGTATGAGTAAGGCTTTGCAAAAGGGATCTTGGAAGGATATTAATGAAGGACAGTCAGACAAGGAAGTTGAAAATGAATTTCTTACGATTAGTCAGGCTCATAAGCAAAAAGGAGATTCTTATGGCTATATGCTCATCCCTAACGTGGATCGTGCCACCTTCAATCAAATGGTAAAAGAGTTAGAAAGTAGCCTCATCGAAAATAACGAAACCCTTCAGTCTGTTTATGATGCCAAACAAGGAGTTTGGGGCATTGTGAAATATGATGATTCTGTCTCTACTATTTCCAACCAATTCCAAGTCTTGAAACGTGGAGTCTATACCATTCGAAAAGAAGGGGATAACTATAAGGTTGCCTACTATAATCCTGAAACCCAGGAATCAGCGCCAGATCAGGAAGTCTTTAAAAAGCTAGAACAAGCAGCTCAACCACAAACTCAGGATTCAAAAGAAAAGGAAAAATCTGAAGAGAAAAAGAACCATTCGGATCAAAAAAATCTCCCTCAGACAGGAGAAGGTCAGTCAATCTTAGCAAGTCTAGGGCTCTTGCTACTTGGGGTGATTTATCTATTCCGCAGAGGAAAGAACAACTGATTTGCTCATCATCTAGATGAATCACGTGGAACCGTAGAAAATAGAAAAATCCGAAGAAGATAAAATGTCTTCGGATTTTTCTTTTTAAAAAGGATAAGTGTTAACTTATCCTTTTTCACTTCATTTTATCTGAGTGTAACATACTGTTGGGCAACCTCGCTGATGCGGTCAAAGTCGCCTTGGGAAGCGAGTTTATTGAGTTCGCCACCAATTCCAACGGCGTCTGCACCAGCAGCGAACCATTGAGGGATGTTGTTTAGGCCGACTCCTCCGGTTACCATTACGGAAACTTGTGGGATCGGTGCCTTGACTGCAGAGATATATGCTGGACTGAGAGCACTACCTGGGAAGAGTTTGATGATTTCACTACCGGCTTCAAGTGCAGTCGTTATCTCTGTGAGAGTAATACAGCCTGGAATGTAGGGAGTGCTATAGAGATTGCACATTTTTGCAGTTTCAGCATGGAAAGATGGAGAAACAACGTAATTTGCTCCGGCTAGAATAGCATCTCTAGCAGTTACGGCATCAAGCACAGTACCTGCACCGATACAAACACTCTGATCGTCCTGATACAAGTCTACAAGTTCCTTGATGATTTGCCCTGCATACTGATTGGTATAGGCGATTTCAATTGCTTTGATACCGCCCTTGATACAAGCAATCGAGGCTTGCAGTCCTTCTTCCTTTGTATTTCCTCGAATGACAGCGACAATTTTCTGTTTTTTTAGTTCAATAATCGTATCTGATTTGGTCATGTAATTCTCCTAACGAATGATATCTTGTGTATTTGCCAGTAATTTTTCAATACTAGCTGCCGAAGTGGAGAGGTGGTCTCCTGGGAGAGTGCATTTGAGAGTGGCACTGGCAACTGCAAAGTCAATGGTAGTTTTTAGGGAGGAATGATGGAGTAGTTGGTAAAGGGCACCAGATATAAAGGCATCCCCGCTACCAACTCGTTGATAGACTGCAGTTTTTAGTTGGACAGACTCTTCAAATCGTTCTCCCAGAGCATAGGCCTGATAGATATTTTTGTCTTGCTCATCACTAGAGCGGAGGGTATGGAAAATGGCCTTGAAACCATAGGTTTCTTTTAAAAGTCGCATGCGATTTTCCACCTCTTTTAGGCTGGCACTGTCTCTTGGAAACATCTCTAGATTTTGGTCATCAATCATGAGAGGATCAATACCAAAGCAATAATCAGCGAAATGAGCAAACTTAGAAAATTCATACTTAGCTTCTAGGACTGAAATCATCTTTGTTCTCAGATTGAGATCCATTGAAATGATAATCTCTCGGCGCTTGGCTTCTTCCAAGAGTAGGAGAAGGAGCGTACGGACCTCTTGACCGATAGCTACGGTGATTCCACTGAAATGAAAATGGCTAATCTCCTGAAAGAGAGAATCCATATCTAGCATGTTTGGCCGAATCTGGCTGATACTCGTATGTTTGCGGTCGTAGAAAACTTCACTTTGACGACAACCAAAGCCGTTCTCTAAATAGTAGAGGCCGATTCGATCGCCAAGCCGACAGATTGAACTGGTATCGATTTGGTGCTGTTTCAAGAATGTGATAAAACGATCTCCAATCTCGTTGGCAGGGAGTGCGGTAAAGACTTTCGTTGAGATACCCAGAGCTTGCAAATTACAAGCGATATTAATTTCTGATCCGCCAAAATAAGTCGAACTGGCAACATGATCGCCGATACTGGTGGCATCTAATGGTGAGATTCGAATTAATGGTTCGCCAAACAGTAAGATTTTCGTCATCCATTAGTTCCTTTCTGGTTTAGAATAGCTTTACTTGGCTAATACTTCTTTCAAATAAGTAGCGACTTCATCATCTTGGCAGTTTTCAAAGAAGTATTCTTGGAAGTATTTGCCAGAGATGGTGTCTTTGAGGAAGTCTTGGTCGATTGTTTTAAGGATGGTCATCAAATCATTGTGGGTGATTTGTTTCACCTCGTTCAAGATACGAGCGTTGTGTTGTTCAGGGATCACACGTTCTCTTGGGTAGCCACCACCCATTTCTTCAGCAAATAAGCGTTCAAACATCAATTTGAGGGTCAGTTCTGCCCCCCAACCAAATCCTTTGGCATAAGGAATAGACAAGGCGTTACCACCATTGATTTGAGAATAAAGGTAAGCGTCAGTTGGATCCACTGCTAGACCACAGACAACACCAGGGAAACTGTTCAAAGCAAGCATAGCCCCTACACCTGTACCACAGCCGGTAACAACAAAGTCAACTGCTTTTGTATTTAAAAGGATGGCAGCCATTAGGCCGTTTTGTACGTATGTTAATGGATTTTCACCTCCTTCTCCACGCATACCATAGTTAAATAATTGGTAGCCTTTTTTATCTGTTGCTTCTTTCAGACTATCGTAAATAATGTGATTCTTGCTAGCTTGACTATTTTCATTGATTAATGCGATTTTCATAAGATCTTCTTTCTATTTTTACTCAGGTTGTTTTCCGATGTAGGCTAAGATACCGCCATCTACATATAAGATGTGGCCATTGACAAAATTGCTGGCATCACTAGCGAGAAAGACAGCAGGGCCCATCAAATCTTCAGGATTTCCCCAACGTGCAGCAGGTGTTTTTGCAATGATGAACTGGTCAAATGGGTGGCGAGAACCATCTTCTTGCAACTCACGAAGAGGTGCTGTTTGAGGAGTGGCAATATAACCCGGTCCAATTCCGTTACATTGGATATTGGCTCCACCGTATTCAGACGCAATGTTGCGGGTCAACATTTTCAAGCCTCCTTTAGCGGCAGCATAAGCGCTAACTGTTTCACGTCCCAGTTCGCTCATCATCGAACAAATATTGATAATCTTTCCATGCCCTTTCTTTATCATAGAAGGAATAACTGCCTTTGAAACGATAAATGGTGCGTTTAAGTCAATATCGATGACCTTACGGAAATCAGCGACGCTCATTTCGCACATTGGAACTCGGCGGATAATACCAGCGTTATTAACGAGGATGTCAATGACACCAACCTCTTGTTCGATTTGCTTGACCATGGCTTGGATACCGTCCTCGTCTGTCACGTCACAGACATATCCATGGGCTTCGATGCCAACTTCACGATAAGCTTCAATCCCTTGATTGACCAGATCTTGATTGATATCGTTAAAGACAATAGTAGCGCCGGCCTCAGCGTAGGATTTGGCAATAGCAAATCCAATTCCATAAGAAGCGCCGGTGATGAGAGCAATTTTTCCTTTTAAAGAAAACTGCTCAATTGAGAATGATGTATTTGTCATTTGATACTTCCTTTCAAATTTGTTAAGACTTCTCTATAACCAAATTATATTCTAGTAAACCGGTTTTGTCAATGGTTAAATATTTTTATTTCCAAAAATCTTTGTTTTCCTAAAAAACGGAAGATTTTGAAATTTTTGTCTATTATATTGGTTAAATAAGCAATGAAAGCGCTAATATTTTTTTAAAAAACTATTGACAAGATAAAAATAAAGGGTTACAATGGGAAATGTAAAGTAAACCGGTAAACTCAAACAAGAAAGGAGAAAAGATGAAAATTGTACTTGTAGGGCATGGACATTTTGCCACAGGGATTTATAGTTCTTTACAATTGATTGCAGGCAATCAAGAAAATGTGGAGGCGATTGACTTTGTGGAAGGAATGTCAGCAGATGAACTCAAGCAAAAAATCTTACTTGCAATTTCAAATGAAGAAGAAGTTTTAATTCTAAGTGACCTCTTGGGAGGATCGCCATTCAAGGTTTCTTCTACTATAATGGGAGAAAATCCAGCCAAAACAATGAATGTTCTCTCGGGTTTGAACTTAGCCATGTTAATGGAAGCAGTCTTTGCTAGAATGGCTCATAGCTTTGATGAGGTTGTTAATAAATCAGTAGCGGCGGCCCAGGGCGGAGTCGTAAATGGTAAAGAATTGTTTTCAACGGATGCAGAGGCAGAGGAAGAAGATTTCGAATCGGGTATTTAAAGGGTAAAAGAATGATAAAAAAGGTTACGATTGAAGAAATAAAATCGCCTGATCGCTTCTTAGAAGTACCACTTCTGACGAAAGAAGAAGTCGGCCAGGCAATTGATAAGGTTATTCGGCAGTTAGAACTCAACCTTGACTATTTCAAGGAAGATTTCCCGACGCCAGCTACCTTTAATAATGTCTATCCAATCATGGATAACACGGAATGGACCAATGGTTTCTGGACAGGAGAACTGTGGTTGGCTTATGAATACAGTCAACAGGATGCATTTAAAAACATCGCTCGTAAAAATGTTCTTTCTTTCCTGGATCGTGTCAATAAGAGAGTAGAATTGGACCACCATGATCTCGGTTTCTTATACACACCATCTTGTATGGCTGAATATAAGATAAATGGAGATGGGGAGGCTAGAGAAGCGGCCTTGAAAGCTGCAGATAAGTTGATTGAACGCTATCAAGAAAAAGGTGGCTTTATTCAAGCTTGGGGAGACTTGGGCAAGAAAGAGCATTACCGTTTGATTATCGACTGCTTGCTCAACATTCAACTCTTGTTCTTTGCTTATCAAGAAACAGGTAATCAAAAATACTACGATATTGCAGAAAGTCATTTCTATGCTTCAGCTAATAATGTAATTCGTGATGACGCTTCGTCCTTCCACACCTTCTATTTTGATCCTGAGACAGGTCAACCCCTTAAAGGTGTAACGAGACAAGGGTATAGTGATGATTCATGCTGGGCACGTGGTCAATCATGGGGAGTCTATGGTATTCCTTTGACTTATCGTCACCTGAAAGACGAGTCCTGCTTTGACTTGTTTAAGGGTGTAACCAATTATTTCTTGAATCGTCTTCCAAAAGATCATGTTTCCTATTGGGATTTGATTTTTAATGATGGTAGTGATCAATCACGAGATTCTTCAGCAACAGCTATCGCCGTCTGTGGGATTCATGAAATGCTAAAACATCTCCCAGAGGTGGATGCTGACAAAGATATTTATAAACATGCTATGCATGCCATGCTTCGTTCCTTGATCGAACATTATGCAAATGATCAATTTACCCCTGGTGGGACAAGTCTCCTCCACGGTGTGTACTCATGGCATTCAGGTAAAGGAGTGGATGAAGGCAATATCTGGGGTGACTACTATTACCTAGAAGCGCTAATCCGTTTCTACAAAGACTGGAACCTATATTGGTAGGAGGAGAAATATGACAACGCCAAATATTATTATGACCCGTATCGATGAACGTTTGATTCACGGGCAAGGGCAACTTTGGGTAAAATACTTAGGTTGTAATACGGTCATTGTTGCCAATGACGAAGTGAGCACGGACAAGATGCAACAAACTCTGATGAAAACAGTTGTGCCAGACTCAGTTGCCATGCGTTTCTTCCCTTTGCAAAAGGTGATTGATATCATTCACAAAGCTAATCCTGCTCAAACAATCTTTATCGTTGTAAAGGATGTGAAGGACGCTTTAACCTTGGTAGAAGGTGGTGTCCCTATCAAAGAAATCAATATCGGGAACATTCACAATGCTCCTGGTAAAGAGCAAGTGACCCGCTCCATCTTCCTAGGTGAAGAGGACAAGGCAGCCCTCAAGGAATTGAGCCAAAAGCATCAAGTAACATTTAATACGAAAACAACTCCAACAGGAAATGACGGAGCTGTTGAAGTTAACATTCTGGACTATATTTAAAAGAGGAGATCGTTATGTCGATTAATGTATTTCAAGCGATTTTAATTGGATTATGGACAGCTTTCTGTTTTAGTGGAATGCTGTTAGGGATTTACACCAATAGATGTATTGTTCTGTCATTTGGTGTCGGAATTATTCTAGGTGATTTGCCTACTGCTCTTGCAATGGGAGCTATTGGTGAATTGGCTTATATGGGATTCGGTGTTGGTGCTGGAGGTACTGTTCCACCAAACCCAATCGGACCTGGTATCTTTGGTACCTTGATGGCTATCACTAGCGCTGGTAAAGTCAGTCCAGAAGCGGCTCTTGCCCTCTCTACTCCGATTGCTGTGGCGATTCAATTCTTACAAACTTTCGCCTACACTGTACGTGCTGGTGCGCCTGAAACAGCGATGAAGCACTTGAAAAACCATAATTTGAAGAAATTTAAGTTCACTCTAAATGCAACAATTTGGTTGTTTGCCTTTATTGGATTTACCTTGGGTTGCTTGGGTGCCCTTTCAATGGATACCTTGTTGAAACTCGTAGACTACATTCCACCAGTATTGCTTACAGGTTTGACAGTTGCTGGTAAAATGCTCCCAGCTATCGGTTTTGCGATGATCTTGTCAGTGATGGCTAAGAAAGAGTTGATTCCGTTTGTCTTGTTGGGATATGTTTGTGCAGCTTATCTAAATATCCCAACAATTGGTATTGCAATTGTTGGTACTATCTTTGCTTTGATTGAATTTTATAACAAGCCAAAAACAGCGGATCATGTGGTAGAGGAGGAAGCACACGATGACTGGATCTAACAAATTAACAAAACGTGATTATCTTAAAACGTCTTTGCGGGCATTCTTTTGTCAAAATGGATTTAACTATAGTAACTATCAAGGGTTGGGATATGCCAATGTGATGTATCCTGCTTTGAAAAAACATTATGGAGAGGATCAGGAAGGTTTCTACCAAGCCTTGGAAGAAAACTGTGAATTCTATAATACCAACCCACACTTCCTGCCTTTTATTACCAGCTTGCACCTTGTAATGTTGGAAAATGGCCGACCAGCAAAAGAAACACGTAGCATCAAGATGGCCTTGATGGGACCATTGGCAGGTATTGGGGATTCTCTTTCTCAATTCTGTTTAGCTCCTTTGTTCTCAACCATCGCAGCTTCGTTTGCTCAAGAAGGCTTGGTTGTCGGTCCAATCTTGTTCTTCCTTGCGATGAATACGATTTTGACAGCGATTAAATTGTCAACTGGTCTGTATGGATACAAACTAGGAACGACTGTGATTGATAAACTAAGCGAGCAGATGGCAACGATTTCTCGTATTGCCAATATTATCGGTGTAACCGTAATTGCTGGTTTGGCGGCGACATCTGTTAAAATTATGGTGCCGATTACCTTTGCTGCAGGGGAAGTTAAGGCAGATGCTAAACAAAGTATCGTAAGTATTCAGGGAATGCTTGATAAGGTTGCTCCAGCTCTTCTACCAGCCCTATTTACACTTTTAGTTTATTACTTGATCAAAGAAAAGAAATGGACAACATATAAACTTGTTATTTTAACAGTTATCATCGGAATTATCGGAAGCTGGCTTAAGATTCTGGCTTAATGGATACGACATTGTTTTATGGAATAGTGATTGTCTTGGCAGTGAGCCCCCTTTTACTGTCAAGCTTTCAGTCTATTCGTCAACAAAAGTTGCTTCACAAACAGATGGAGCAACGACAAGAGTATCTTGCTTCTTTAACATCTGGTGATGAAGTATTGTTGTTGTCTGGAATTCATGGAAAAATCATTTCTATCAAAGATGAATTGCTCTCTTTGCAGATTGCAAAAGGAGTGGTCATCTATGTAGAGAAGGAAAGTGTAATGGGAAAGACAAAAGAACTGCTTTTTAAGTAGTTCTTTTTCTGGTAATAGATAATGAAAGAAGAAAGAAGACAATTTTTTGAAAGAGTTGATGGGGACCAATGTCGTGACTATATCTTGTCCCACTGTTCAAAAGACTATGAGAAAGTCAAGAATTCCCTTGAACGCTTGATGGACAATCGTTTTATGTTTGATAGTCCTTGGGACATGGAACCTTGTTCAACGATCCATCAAATCCAGCCGATGGTATGGGATCAAGTATTTGAAGATGATCCAGAATGGACTTATATGCTCAATCGACAAGAATATCTCTTGCAGTTTATGATAGGGTATCTGGTAGAAGGAGATGAGGGCTATATTCAAAAGTGCAAGTTCTTTCTATTTGATTGGATTGAGCAGGTGAGAGAGTTTCCTCCTCAATCTTTGATGACTAGAACCTTGGATACGGGCATTCGTTCCTTTACCTGGTTGAAACTACTCTTGCTCATCTTGAAATTTGACTTGCTAGAAGAGGAGGAACTAGAGAAAATTTTGGTCAGTTTAGAAAAGCAGATTGACTTTATGAAAAGCCACTATCGTGCCAAGTACACTCTTAGTAACTGGGGGATTTTACAAACGATTCCGATACTTGCAATCTACCATTTCTTTTCAGATAAGATTGACCTAGAAGAAGCTTACCGTTTTGCTTCAGAGGAGTTGAAAAAGCAAATTGAGACGCAGATTTTAGAGGATGGAAGCCAGTTTGAACAGTCGATTCTCTATCATGTAGAGGTTTATAAAGCCTTGCTAGACTTGTGTATATTGCTTCCAGACTTGCAAGATAGCTTTCAAGAGTTGATGGAAAAGATGGCGACTTACATTCAAATGATGACAGGCTTGGATGGACGGACTTTGGCTTTTGGTGATAGTGATTCTACAGAAACGGCAGAGATTTTGAGCCTGTCTGCTGTGGTTTTGAACAAGGAAGACCTTCTTAACGGTCTGGATGTTAAAGTCGATTTGGTTAGTCTCTTGTTTCTGGGGCGAGAAAAGGTCAAGCAACTGCAGGAATTTGAAAAGAGAGCTTGGCAGCCTAAGTTCAGGATCTTTGAAGACTCTGGGCATGTCTGCATTAAGGATGAACATCGTTATCTATTTTTCAAAAACGGCCCGCTGGGAAGTTCCCATAGCCATAGTGACGAGAATAGTTTTTGCTTACAGTATCAAGGTCAACCGATTTTCATAGATGCGGGGCGTTATTCTTATCGGGAGATAGATGAACGTTATCTCTTAAAGAGTGCCTGGAGTCATTCGACCTGTATGGTAGATGGGAAAGCTCCAGAAAGGATCGTGGGATCCTGGGAATATGAATACTATCCTCACTCCCTATTTTGTCACCACAAAGAAAGAGAGGGAGTGCATTATATTGAGGGGGCTTATTTGTCAGCAGAACCTGATTTGCCTTATCTTTACAGGAGAAAAATTCTCATGTTGGCAGAGGATGTCTGGCTCTTGGTAGATGATATCAGGTGTCAAGGTCAGCATGAGGCGTTGACTCAGTTTATCCTTGACAAGGATGTGACCTATCAAGATGGGAAAATCAATCAGTTGAAACTATGGAGTGAAGTTGATTTTGATTTGGAAGCTACCATTATTTCTCCTAAATACAATGAGTTTGAAAAAAGTAGCAAACTCACCAAACACCAATTCTTTGAGAATCAGATGCTGGATTATACCATCATTGCGCATGAGAGTTTTGAAATCATCCGTCATTCTGTTTACCAGACAGATGGTCATCAAGTAGAAAATGCTCTGGCCTTTGAAGTGAAAAATGACGAAACAGACAAGCTGATTCTGTTGTTAAGCGAGGATATTTGTGTAGGTGAAAAATTATGCCTCATTGACGGAACAAAAATGCGTGGGAAATGTCTAGTATATGATAAAATAAATGAGAGAATGATTCGCTTGCAGTGCTAGAAATAGGCATTTTGAATGGTGAATATGTTATACTAAGTATTAGTAGGAGGTGTTTTAGATTGGAGAAGAAACTGACCATAAAAGACATTGCAGAAATGGCTCAGACCTCGAAAACAACCGTGTCATTTTACCTAAACGGGAAATATGAAAAAATGTCCCGAGAGACACGTGAAAAGATTGAAAAAGTTATTCATGAAACAAATTACAAACCGAGCATTGTTGCGCGTAGCTTAAACTCCAAACGAACAAAATTAATTGGTGTTTTGATCGGTGATATTACCAACAGTTTCTCGAACCAAATTGTTAAGGGAATTGAGGATATCGCCAGCCAGAATGGCTACCAGGTAATGATAGGAAATAGTAATTACAGCCAAGAGAGTGAGGACCGGTATATTGAAAGCATGCTTCTCTTGGGAGTAGACGGCTTTATTATTCAGCCGACCTCTAATTTCCGAAAATATTCTCGTATCATCGATGAGAAAAAGAAGAAAATGGTCTTTTTTGATAGTCAGCTCTATGAACACCGGACTAGCTGGGTCAAAACCAATAACTATGATGCCGTTTATGACATGACCCAGTCCTGTATCGAAAAAGGTTATGAGCATTTTCTCTTGATTACAGCGGATACGAGTCGCTTGAGTACTCGGATTGAGCGGGCAAGTGGTTTTGTGGATGCTTTAACAGATGCTAATATGCGCCACGCCAGTCTAACCATTGAAGATAAGCATACGAATTTGGAACAAATTAAGGAATTTTTACAAAAAGAAATCAATCCCGATGAAAAAACTCTGGTATTTGTTCCTAACTGTTGGGCCCTTCCTCTAGTCTTTACCGTTATCAAAGAGTTGAATTATAACTTGCCACAAGTTGGGTTGATTGGTTTTGACAATACGGAGTGGACTTGCTTTTCTTCTCCAAGTGTTTCGACGCTGGTTCAGCCCGCCTTTGAAGAAGGACAACAGGCTACAAAGATTTTGATTGACCAGATTGAAGGTCGCAATCAAGAAGAAAGGCAACAAGTCTTGGATTGTAGTGTGAGTTGGAAAGAGTCGACTTTCTAAGATGAAAGGGAAATGACTTGCAACCTCTGTTAAGAAATAAAAGAATCCCATCTAGCATGAGCTGGATGGGATTGTTTGCCTATAAAATGAGAAATTATGGGAGTGATCTCCTAAATCAACTGTTTTTGATCTACTTCTTTAACCACTTGATAAAAGTTATAGAAGTAGACCAAACTTGAGATGATGGTTACGACTAGGAATATTGAAAATTTCCATTGGACAGGGTTGGTTAGAAGCTGTGGAAAGGATATAAGGAGGAAGAAGAGGGCGGCGTTGAGGACAGGTACCCGTTTTGATTGCATTTTCTCAAGTCCTTTATTGAGTGCAGGAAGAAAGAGGAGTAAGAGTATTAAAACTGTATGAGAAACAGCTCCTGAAACAAGGGCGAAGGAAAGGAAAATACTGATAAAAACATGACCGATCAGTAGTCTAGCTAGTGATTTCATAAGGCACCTCCTAGTCGTCTTCTTGCTCTTTCTTGGCTTTTCGAATGCGAAGAGAGACAACAATTTGCATCATCAGTCCAAAAAAGAACGCTCCCAGTATAGTTTTTAAAATATGTTTTGAATTCAGAAGAGAACTGATGAAATTTGGATTTTCACTGGTTAGGGTATCGATGAGTGGCATTATAAAAAATATCGCTATGCCGTAGATTAGACCGGCTTTTAGACCAGGAAAATGCAGTTGTTTACTTTCTTTCTTACTTAACATTTCGGGATCAATAGCTGTGATGCCCGTTTTCTTGGTTTGAGAGACCACATAGAGGGCAGCTACCATCGAAATGCCAAACACCACGAGAGGATAGCCGATAGCGACAATTTGCGGGTATTTATAAGCAAGGACAAAGGGGATGAGGTTGCCAAATATCATCAGATAAAAGAGAACGATAAAGACTTGATTCCCGATACGATCGACCTCGCGCCGTTTGTGTTCATCAAGGGGGCCGGAAATGCCGTATGTGCGTTTGATAAGTTTGTCAGTGAGAGTTTCTTTTTTCATTTGTTTGCTCCTTTTTTAAAAATCGTCTTCCCAAAAGAGACTGTTGAGGTCAGTTTGGAGGCTACGGGCGAGATTGAGACAAAGTTCCAAAGTTGGATTGTACTTGTCGTTTTCAATCATGTTGATGGTCTGTCTCGAGACACCGATATCTTTGGCGAGCTCGAGTTGGGAAATACCCAGTTCCTTGCGGAATTCTTTGACACGATTCATCTGTTCTCCTTTCTGATATGTCGTATATATTTGACCATATTATATTTTTTTAGGAGGAAGGTGTCAAGTATATACGACATTTTTTGGAGAATTTTTTTCGAAGGTCTTTAGCTTTGTCTGACAAGTGCAAGCTGGTCAGATTTGTGGTAAAATAGATAGGATATGACAAAAGAATTTCATCATGTAACGGTCTTGCTTCATGAAACGATTGATATGCTTGACGTAAAACCTGACGGTATCTACGTGGATGCGACTTTGGGTGGAGCAGGCCATAGCGAATATTTATTAAGTAAATTGAGCGAAAAAGGGCATCTCTATGCTTTTGACCAGGACCAGAATGCTATTGACAATGCGCAAAAACGTTTGGCACCCTATATCGAAAAGGGGATGGTAACCTTTATCAAGGATAACTTCCGTCATTTGCAGGCACGTTTGCAAGAGGCTGGTGTCCAGGAAATTGATGGAATTTGTTATGACTTGGGAGTGTCCAGTCCTCAGCTGGATCAGCGTGAGCGTGGCTTTTCTTATAAAAAGGATGCGCCACTGGATATGCGGATGAATCAGGAAGCTAGTTTGACGGCCTATGAGGTGGTCAATCATTATGACTATCATGACTTGGTTCGGATCTTTTTCAAGTATGGGGAGGATAAGTTTTCTAAACAGATTGCCCGCAAGATTGAGCAAGCACGTGAGGTGAAACCAATTGAGACAACGACAGAGTTGGCAGAGATTATCAAGTCGGCCAAGCCTGCCAAGGAGCTCAAGAAAAAGGGACACCCTGCCAAGCAGATTTTCCAGGCTATCCGAATCGAAGTCAATGATGAGCTAGGGGCAGCAGACGAATCCATCCAGCAGGCCATGGACATGCTGGCTCTGGATGGGAGAATCTCAGTCATTACCTTCCATTCGCTGGAAGACCGCTTGACCAAGCAGTTGTTTAAGGAGGCTTCAACAGTGGAAGTTCCCAAAGGCTTGCCCTTCATTCCAGATGATCTTAAGCCTAAGATGGAATTGGTATCCCGCAAACCAATCTTGCCAAGTGCCGAAGAGCTAGAAGCCAACAATCGTTCGCATTCAGCCAAGTTGCGCGTGGCTAGAAAAATTCACAAGTAAGAGGAAAAACATGGCAGAAAGAATCGAAAAAACAAGTCAGTTATTGCAAACGAAGTTTAAAGGTTTTTCACGTGTGGAAAAGGCCTTCTATGTTTCGATTGCTGCAACAATGATTATCCTGGCAATTAGCGTTGTGTTTATGCAAACCAAGCTATTACAAGTTCAGAATGAATTGACCAAGGTCAATGCTCAAATCGAAGAAAAGAAAACTGAGCTAGACGATGCCAAGCAAGAGGTCAATGAATTGATTCGTTCAGAACGTTTGAAAGAGATTGCAAACTCCAAGGATTTGCAGCTGAATAACGAAAATATCCGAGCAGCGGAGTAAGAAATGAAACATTGGAAAGAAAAAATCATCCGTTATGCCGTTCGTAATCGTAAATCTCCAGAAGAAAATCGTCGAAGAGTAGGAAAAAGCCTGAGTTTATTGGCTGTCATACTCTTCGCTGTCTTTTTGGTCAACTTTGCGGTCATTATCGGAACGGGTAAAAAATTTGGTAAGGACTTGGTTCAAGAAGCAAACAAGGTCCATCAAACAACCAAGACGATTCCTGCAAAACGAGGAACCATCTACGATCGTAATGGAACGCCTATTGCTGAGGATGCGACTTCGTATAATATCTATGCCGTTATTGACAAGACCTACAAGTCAGCAACAGGCAAAATTCTCTATGTAGAGGATTCTCAATTTAATAAGGTGGCTGAGATTTTCCATAAATACCTAGATATGGAAGAGTCTTATGTCAAAGAACAGCTTTCTCAACCAGATCTAAAACAGGTATCCTTTGGTACCAAGGGAAATGGGATCACCTATGCCAATATGATGGCTATTAAAAATGACCTCAAAACTGCTGGCGTTGAGGGAGTTGACTTCACAACTAGCCCTAACCGTAGTTATCCCAATGGACAGTTTGCTTCTTCCTTTATCGGTTTAGCGCAACTCCATGAAAATGAGGATGGGACCAAACGTTTGATTGGGACATCTGGATTGGAGAGTTCTTTAAATAACATTCTGGCGGGTACAGATGGGATTATCACCTATGAGAAGGATCGTCTGGGAAATATTGTTCCGGGTACGGAGCAGGCTTCCCAACACATGGTAGACGGAAAGGATGTTTACACAACCCTTTCTAGTCCTTTGCAATCCTTTATGGAAACCCAGATGGATGCCTTCCAGGAAAAGGTAAAAGGCAAGTATATGACGGCTACCTTGGTCAGCGCTAAAACAGGGGAAATCCTCGCTACGACCCAACGTCCGACCTTCAATGCCGATACCAAGGATGGCATCACAAAAGACTTTGTCTGGCGAGATATTCTTTATCAAAGTAACTATGAACCAGGATCAGCCATGAAGGTTATGACGTTAGCTTCTTCTATTGATAATAATACCTTCCCAAGTGGAGAATACTTTAACAGTAGTGAATTGAAAATAGCTGACGCGACCATTCGAGATTGGGATGTTAATGATGGTTTGACTACTGGTGGGATGATGACTTTCTCACAAGGTTTCGCTCACTCCAGTAATGTTGGAATGAGTCTACTTGAACAAAAAATGGGAGATGCTACTTGGTTGGATTATCTAAACCGCTTTAAGTTTGGAGTGCCGACGCGTTTTGGTCTGACTGATGAGTACACAGGTCAATTGCCTGCAGATAATATTGTCAATATTGCCATGAGTGCATTTGGTCAGGGGATTTCTGTAACGCAGACCCAGATGCTACGTGCCTTTACAGCCATCGCCAATGATGGGGTTATGTTGGAGCCTAAATTTATCAGCGCCCTCTATGACCCGAATGACCAGTCTGTTCGTAAGTCTCAAAAGGAAATCGTCGGAAATCCTGTATCAAAAGCGGCAGCTTCCTCTACTCGGGATCACATGGTCATGGTCGGAACAGATCCTGTCTATGGTACCATGTACAACCACAGTACAGGAAAGCCAAATGTCAATGTTCCGGGGCAAAATGTCGCTCTGAAATCCGGGACTGCTCAGATTGCTGATGAGAAGAATGGGGGTTACCTGACAGGTGAAACCAACTATATCTTCTCTGTTGTGTCGATGCATCCTGCAGAAAATCCTGACTTTATCCTCTATGTAACGGTGCAACAGCCAGAGCATTATTCGGGTGTTCAGCTTGGGGAGTTTGCCAACCCAATCCTTGAGCGAGCTTCTGCCACGAAAGAGTCCCTCAATCTTCAGTCAACTGCCAAGAGCTTGGATCAGGTCAGCAAGACGACAAGCTATACCATGCCAGCTACCAAGGACTTTACTCCAGGAGACCTAGCAGAGGAATTGCGTCGTAACCTTGTCCAACCAATCGTTATCGGAACAGGAACCAAGATCAAGGAACTCTCGGTTTCTGAAGGAGATAATTTGGAAGCCAATCAGCAGACCTTGATCCTGTCAGATAAGGTCGAAGAAATGCCTGATATGTATGGCTGGACAGATGAAAATGTGCAAACATTTGCCAAATGGCTGAATATAGAAGTCGAGTGGGAAGGTAGTGGCAAAACGGTCAAGAAACAAAGTGTCCGTGCCAATACAGCCCTCAAAGACCTTAAAAAAATGAAAATAACTTTAGGAGATTAAGATGATTAGTTCCATTAGTGCTGGAGTTCTAGCCTTTCTATTGACCTTGATAGGTATTCCAGCCTTTATCCGATTTTATCGAAAAGCACAGATTACAGGTCAGCAGATGCACGAGGATGTCAAGCAACACCAAGCTAAAGCTGGGACTCCAACCATGGGAGGTCTTGTCTTCCTGATCGTTGCAGTTGTTGTGAGCTTCCTTGTCGCTCTCTTTACCCAACAATTGACCAACAATGTCGGCATGATTTTGTTTATCTTGGTTTTGTATGGTTTGGTAGGTTTTTTGGATGATTTCCTCAAGGTCTTTCGTAAGATTAACGAAGGCTTAAATCCCAAGCAAAAGCTTGCTCTCCAGCTCCTTGGAGGAGTGATTTTCTACCTCTTTTATGAGCGTGGTGGCGACATGCTTTCAGTCTTTGGCTACCAAGTTCATCTAGGCATTTTCTATATTTTCTTTGCCCTTTTCTGGCTAGTTGGCTTTTCAAATGCGGTGAATCTGACGGACGGGATTGACGGCTTAGCAAGTATTTCCGTAGTGATTAGCTTATCGGCCTACGGTGTGATTGCTTATATGCAAAATCAACTGGATATCCTTCTTGTGATTCTTGCCATGATTGGTGGTTTATTAGGCTTCTTCGTCTTTAACCACAAGCCTGCCAAGGTTTTCATGGGAGATGTGGGAAGTTTGGCTCTAGGTGGGATGCTGGCAGCAATCTCTATGGCTCTCCACCAAGAATGGACCCTTTTGCTGATTGGGATTATCTATGTCTTTGAGACAAGCTCTGTTATGATGCAGGTTACCTACTTCAAACTCAGTGGTGGAAAGCGTATTTTCCGTATGACGCCTGTCCACCACCATTTTGAACTTGGAGGATTCTCAGGCAAGGGCAATCCTTGGAGCGAGTGGAAGGTTGACTTCTTCTTTTGGGGAGTTGGGCTTCTAGCAAGTCTCTTGACCTTAGCCTTTTTATACCTACTGTAAAACTAACTTTTGATGACAAAATAAAACAGGATGAAGGGAATCTTCATCCTGTTTTTGTGTGCTTAAAGGTTAGTTGGAGTCATCCTTTCTTCCTTTTAACATAAAAGTGCCTGTAAGGGCTAGGCTGAGTCCTGCTAAGAAGAGGAGTGGGTTGGACGCTTCTCCTGTTGCTGGAAGTTCTTCTTTAGGAGAATGATTTCCAGTTTTCGCAGGGATCGGACTAGCTGAAAGTTGTTCGGCCTCGTGTGCCAAGGTTTCTGCATCTGAAGTACTTGGTTTTTCATCTGTACTAGGGGTTGTTCCAGCAGCTTGATAGACGACAGCATAGGTACTGAAATGACTAGTGATGAATTCTGCCTTTCCGTCTTGAACGGTGAAATCAAGGGCTTGCAACTCCTTGGTCGGAGTGATGTAGTAGATGTTTTCTACGCTAGCTGAAATAGGCAAGCGAACCAAGACAGAGCCTTTTGGCTGCAAGCTATGATTGGTTGGATTTTTCAGTTGTAGGTCGTAAGCATCATAGGTCTTGCCAAAGAGTTCCTGAGCTAGGACACGTCGGCTAGAAACGTGAGAAATTCCTTCTAAGTCGCTGGCTCCACCGATGAATTCTACTCCAGTCTCCTTATCTTTTAAGACTTGAACTGGATAGTCAGGAAGGCTAAGGCTTGGAGCGGCCTGATCTCCGCTAGTTCCGATAGGTTTAGTGTATTCAGGTTTTTCAACAGTAGGAGTTTCCTCTTGACCTGCTGTTCCGATAGGTTTGGTGTATTCAGGTTTTTCAACAGTAGGTGCTTCCTCTTGACCTGCTGTTCCGATAGGTTCGGTGTATTCAGGCTTTTCTACAGTAGGAGACTCTTCTTGCCCCGCCGTTCCGATAGGTTCGGTGTATTCAGGCTTTTCTACAGTGGGTGGCACTTCTTGCCCTGCAGTCCCGATAGGTTTAGTGTATTCAGGAATTTCAACAGTAGGAGCTGGTTCCTCTCCCTTGCTTGTAGTTGGCTGACTCTCGTCAACCTTTTTCTCATCCTTTTTAGTAAAGACGGCCACGATAGGGCTGCTTGTGGTATTTCCTTGAATGGTATAAGCTTCAATGGCATTTCCAGCTTTGCGATTGGTTTCGTCAGGGATTGGGATTTGAACTTGATTGTCTTGGATTGATAGGATAGTCTGATCCCCACTGGTAACCAGATGCGTTTCATCCACCTTACGCAAAACTAGAGGATCTTTGACTCCTGGGAAGGTCACTGCGATGGCTTCCCAATCTCCAGCTGGTAGGCTTAAGGAAATGGTTTTGTCATTTTCCTTAAGAGGCGCAATGCTCGGGCTATCTATACCAACAGCAGGAGCTTTGATGATATCAAAGGAGTCTAGAGAGATTTTCTTGCGACCTTCTGGCGAATCTGGATCAACTTGTAATGTCAGGGTATGCGGACCGTCAGTGAGATTTGTAAATTCGCCAATAAAAGCTCTCTTTTCAGTTGCACCTGAAGTGTAGAAGTCTAGACTTGGCATTTCTTTGCCATCTAGTGTAACACGTGCTCGTCCAAGAGCGAGGCTCTTTAAGCCAAAGATACGAATACCCGTCCCTGTAAAGGAAATAGTTGCCTGAGCTTCTGAAGCTGCACTAGAGTCGCTGTTGTTAATATCAGCGTATTTTTCCGTACCTCCGTAGAGTTCAGGGTCAGACCAGTCCTTAAACTGGGCACCATACTGGATGCGCGAATCGCGATCATCTATTTTTTCAATCGTATTGCCTGTTCCTGCTAGGATCTTGAAGTAGTCTAATGAAATTTTCGAGCGCTCACTACCACGTCCTTTGTGCTCACGTTTAACACTAAGAGTCAATGTGTGAGGTCCGTCAGATAGTCCTGCGAAGCGACCAATGAGACTACCTTTTTCAGTTGCTCCAGCAGTATGGAAGTCAAGCTCCCCGACTTCTTTGCCATCAATTTTAGCAGTGGCAAGACCTAGTTCAGACGATTTCAGTCCATAGATTTCGATACCAACGCCAGTGAAAGGAATGGTAGCAGTGAGATCTTCGTCTGTGTAGTCTCCTTTTGAAAGGTCAGCAAATTTCTCTGTTCCTCCAAATAATTCTGAGTCTGCCCAGTTTCCAAAGGCAGCTCCGTACTGGATGCGGCTATCTCGGTCGTCCATCAACTCGCTATAGGTTTCGACAGTGGCCTGTTCAGAAACTTGTGTGGAAACTTCGCCCAGCATAGCCTTGACAGTATAAGTATAGGCGAGTTGAGGATTTAGTGATCGGTCAATAAAGTGGGTTTGATTGGTTACAAATTCTCTGGTCGCAGAGGTTTGGCCAGTTTCGTCTTTCACTTGTCTTTGGATGACATAGTGGGTAGCGCCTTCTACTTGGTTGAAGGTAAGTTCGGCAGTGACTCCATTTTGTCGAACGGCTGTCAGACTGGTCACACGGCCAGGGAAATGTTCAAAGGTAATGACGTCACCTTTTTGCGTTGCAAGCTGGATACGATTATCTTTAAGGATCGTTGCCTTGACTGGTTTGCCATTGACCTTGATTTGGCTAGCTTCGATATTTGGATAATCTACAACCAGGTCTCCACCGACATTTGAAAGGAAGGACAAGCTTTGCAGGTTTTTATCTTTCCACTTCATGCTGACTTCAAAGTTACCACGGGCAACCAAGCCAGAAACTTGACCGTCTTTCCATGCATCTGGAAGGGCTGGCAATGGTGCAATATAGCCAGTGTGTGATTGGAGAAGCATTTCTGCCATCCCACTGGTCGCTCCAAAGTTTCCGTCGATTTGGAAAGGCGCGTGGGTATCCCAAAGGTTTTCTAGAGTTGAGTACTTGAGCTGTTCAGCGAGTAAGCGATGGGCACGGTTACCGTCCAGCAGACGAGCCCAGAGGTTGATTTTATTGGCCTTAGACCAACCAGTCCCCCCATCTCCACGGTGATTCAAGGTAGCACGCGCAGCCTCTAGGTATTCAGCCTGGTCCTTGCTAAAGAGCGTACCTGGGAAGAGACCAACTAGATGGGAAACGTGGCGGTGGTGATTTTCAATCCCTTCATTGGTGAATTGCGGACTGTCTTCTTCGTACCATTCTTTGATACGGCCCTCTTTATTGATGTGAAGTGGTTTAAGTTTGTCAAATTTAGCCTTGACCTCTGTGACTAAGTCTTTGTCGACATTCAGATGGTTGGCAACTTCCATGTAGTCGTGGAATAGCTGCCAGACTAGCGATTGGTCAAAGGTATTTCCGATGGTGATGGTACCGTGTTCTGGTGAGTAGGATGGAGAAGACACCCAACGGTCACTGGCCTGGTCATAGTGCAAGAAGGAGTTCCAGAACTTGGCAGTCTCTTTCAACATAGGATAGATCTTTTCTTTGAGATAGGTCTCATCCTTGGTGAATTTGTAGTAGTCATAGACATTCTGCATCATCCAAGCGTTGGCTGCTGGAGACCAACCCCAATAGTAATTCCAGCCTGGAGTAGTCCAGCCAAATGGTGTCGCCTGGGTGTGGACCAGCCAACCATTTTCTTGTCCGTCTTTGGATTCGATACCTGCGTATTCCTTGGCAGCGATACGGCCATAATAGCGCATGTCATCAATGTAATTGATCATTGGCTTGGCAGTTTCAGCAAGGTTGCTCATGTAAGCTGGCCAATAGTTCATTTGCAAATTGACATTGAGGTGGTAGTCAGCGTTCCAAGGTGGATTGTCTACAGCGTTCCAGACTCCTTGGAGGTTGGCAGGAAGAGCATCTGTCCGATCACGAGACGAACTGATGAGTAGATATCGGCCATATTGGAAGAAGAGTTCTTCCAATTTTTGCCCTTTTTCTGGGTTATAGCCTTGAAGGGCCTCTTTTGTCGTTTGAGTAGTCTTGGTTCCGCCTAGATTTAGTTTAACGCGGTTAAAGAGACTTTGATAGTCCTTGATATGGGCCTTTTTCAGTGTCTCGTAGTCTTTGGCCTTAGCTGCTTCGACAATCCCTTTAACTGTTTTTTCGAGGTCAATGTCTTTTCGATAGTTGGTTTTTGGATTCTGAGCAAAGTTAGTCTTGGCACTGAGATAGAGGGTCGCATAACTTGCGCCTGTAACGGTTAGAGTTTCGTCCTGAACAGTCACCTTTCCGTCCGTTTTAATTCCTAGATAGGATGCAAATTGAAGGCCGTTATCTTTGACAGTTCCCTTTAGAAGGATTCCGTTTGCATCTGTAGTGACATGACCATTCTTATAGTTAGAATATTCCCAAGAGTAGTTGCCATTAGCAAGCAAGTCTTCTGTCAAACTGTTCCAAAGGGTAAAGTCAAGTGTCTTGTTTCCTTTTTTGGTCAAGTAGGTCACAGTGATATCATCAGGATAACTGGAGAAGGTTTCGCGTTTGAAAGTCGTCCCATCTTGGGTGTAAGAAGTGGTCGTAGTGGCTTCAGTGATATCCAAACCACGATGATAATCTGTTACAGTATCTAACCCTTTCTTCTGGTTATTAAAGACCATGAAGATATCTCCAAAGGCTAGGTAACGTCCATACTGGGCGTTGTTTGGTCCAACTAGATTTTGTTCAGCGAGCTGTTTTGCTTTTTGGCGGTCGCCAGCTTCGAGGGCTTTACGTATCTCTGCTAAAACCTTGTAGCGATCCTTGTAGTTTCCTCCGTTATAGTCGGTGCTATCGGGTTGTGGCCCTCCTGACCAGAGGGTCTTTTCGTTGTACTGGATTCTCTCTTCCCCAATGAGTCCGAAAACCTTGGCTCCCATTTCTCCATTTCCGACAGGGAGGGCTTGTTTTTCCCATCCATCATAGGAGGGAGCTGTTGGTTGATCGTAGTTGAGTTGATAGTTTTCTTGTTTTGTCACAGGTTGGTCTGCTTTTTCAGGTTCCTTATTTTCTTTAGCTTCTACAATGGCTTCTTCACTAGCTTGACTATTTGTCGTCTGAGTCTCCTCAGCTGGCTTGTTTTCGGAAACTACTGGACTCTCGGCTAGAGACGGTTTTGTAGTTTCAGTAGCTTCAGCAGCTTTGGGTTCACTATCAGGCTTAGTGATAGCTTCGACAGAGGTTGGTTCAGTTTGCTTGACCTCAACACTGTCTGCAGCTACAGTATGGTTGACTAGAAAAACAGCCCCCAGTAAAACAGAAGCAGTCCCAACCGTCAGCTTGCGGATGCTATAGCGACAGGATTTCTCCCAAAAGTGTTTTTTCATAAAACCCTCCTTCGTTTATTAGAAACCGCTTACATTTTATAAAGCAGTTTCGTTTAATTTGTTTCTATTTATCTCCTCACCTCCCATTCTAATGGTCGTTTAGCATTTGTCAAGAGCTTTTTAGCAAGATACATATTTGTTGTTGTTTTTTCTTAAAATAGTAGAAGAAAGAGAGGAAAGGGTGGAATTATTCGTAATTTCATAGTTCAATCTGATTGTAAGACTAGCTTAGAATTGGCTTAACCCCCTCTTGAAAGCGTAAAACAAACTAGTCAGGAAAGTCACTTTATGGTATAATATAGAAGACTCAAAAAGAAACAGGAGAAAAAGAATGGATTTACTTTTAGCAATTATCTTGATTGTGCTAGCTTTTCTAGGAGGAGCTCTTGGAGGTATGTACTTGGTTCGTAAGCAAATTGAAAAAGAATTTGCGGACAACCCACGTTTGAATGCTGAGGCAGTTCGTGCTCTCTTGAGCGCAAATGGTCAAAAACCAAGCGAAGCCAAGGTACAACAAGTTTACCACCAAATCATCCGCCAACAAAAAGCAGCCCTTGCTAACAATAAAAAGAAATAAATAGGAAAAGTCTGGGATGAAAGTTCCAGACTTCTCACTATGTTCAATAGTTCTCAATGATAAGACTTTTTCCTTGCATTCTATTGATATTTGATTATGATTAAGAGAGAGGAAGTTGACATTTTATCAAGCTGTCTATCCGATCGTTCAGGACAAGGAATCATGATGAACTATCAATCAGAAAAAAGACTAGAAAGAAGACTGTATGGATAATCGACCAATTGGTTTTTTGGATTCGGGTGTCGGGGGCTTGACTGTTGTTCGTGAGCTCATGCGCCAGCTTCCCCATGAAGAAATCGTCTATATTGGAGATTCGGCACGGGCACCCTATGGTCCCCGCCCTGCTGAGCAAATTCGTGAATATACTTGGCAGTTGGTCAACTTTCTCTTGACCAAGGATGTCAAGATGATTGTCATTGCTTGTAATACTGCGACTGCGGTCGTCTGGGAAGAAATCAAGGCCAAACTAGACATTCCCGTTCTAGGTGTGATTTTGCCAGGAGCTTCGGCAGCTATCAAGTCCAGTCAAGGTGGGAAAATCGGGGTGATTGGAACTCCCATGACGGTACAATCAGACATCTACCGTCAGAAAATCCATGATTTGGATCCAGACTTACAGGTGGAAAGTTTGGCCTGTCCCAAGTTTGCCCCCTTGGTTGAATCTGGTGCCTTATCAACTAGTGTAACCAAGAAAGTGGTTTATGAAACCCTGCGTCCCTTGGTCGGCAAGGTGGATAGCTTGATTCTGGGTTGTACCCATTACCCGCTCCTTCGCCCCATCATCCAAAATGTCATGGGACCAGATGTAAAACTCATCGATAGTGGGGCAGAGTGTGTACGGGATATCTCGGTTTTACTGAACTATTTTGAAATCAATCGTAGCCGAGATGCGGGGCCTCTTCAACATCGTTTTTACACAACAGCCAGTAGCCAAAGTTTTGCCCAGATTGGGGAAGAATGGCTGGAAAAAGAGATTCATGTGGAGCATGTAACATTATGACAAATAAAATTTATGAATACAAGGATGACCAGGACTGGTATGTCGGTGTCTGGGATGTCTATGGAGGCATCTATAGCCTTATCAAAGATTCTCTCGAGCTTGATTTTATGGATTTAGCGCGGATTTTTCGTGACGAGGAAAATGGCTTTCCGATTACGATAACGGTGATGCGCTGGTCTTCTAACTTCCGTCTGCTCTCCTTTATCGTTGAGATTTTAAATGCTGAAGCAGGCCGCAATCTAGAAGTCATCCAACGTCAGGGTGCCCTGCTCTTGATTGAAAATGGACAGCTTTTGCATGTCGAATTGCCTAAAGAAGGAGTTGAAGTGGAAACCTTCTTTGAAACTAGCAAGGTCAGAGAAACTCTGCTCATTGCGACTCGTAACGAAGGAAAGACCAAGGAATTCCGAGCTATCTTTGACAAGTTAGGCTACGATGTGGAAAATCTCAATGACTATCCAGATTTGCCTGAAGTAGCTGAAACAGGTATGACCTTTGAAGAAAATGCCCGCCTCAAAGCAGAAACCATTTCCCAATTAACAGGCAAGATGGTGCTAGCAGATGACTCAGGTCTCAAAGTCGATGTCCTCGGCGGTTTGCCAGGAGTCTGGTCAGCCCGTTTTGCAGGTGTGGGAGCAACCGACCGTGAAAACAATGCCAAACTCTTGCACGAATTGGCCATGGTCTTTGAACTCAAGGACCGTTCGGCTCAATTCCACACAACCCTAGTCGTAGCTAGTCCAAACAAGGAAAGCTTGGTGGTTGAAGCTGACTGGCCAGGTTATATCAACTTTGAACCCAAGGGTGAAAATGGCTTTGGTTATGATCCGCTCTTCCTTGTGGGAGAGACAGGTAAGTCAGCAGCTGAATTAACCCTTGAAGAAAAAAATAGCCAATCCCACCGTGCCTTAGCCGTTAAGAAACTTTTGGAGGTATTTCCATCATGGCAAAGCAAACCATCATTGTAATGAGTGATTCCCATGGCGATAGCTTGATTGTGGAAGAAATTCGTGATCGTTATCTGGGGAAAGTTGATGCCATTTTTCACGATGGTGACTCAGAACTCCGTCCAGACTCTCCGCTCTGGGAAGGCATTCATGTCGTCAAAGGAAATATGGACTTTTATGCTGGCTACCCAGAACGGTTGGTGACTCAACTTGGTCCCACTAAGATCATCCAGACGCATGGACACTTGTTTGACATCAATTTCAACTTTCAAAAGTTGGACTACTGGGCTCAGGAAGAAGATGCCGATATCTGTCTCTATGGTCACTTGCATGTGCCTAATGCTTGGATGGAAGGCAAAACACTCTTTCTCAATCCAGGCTCCATCAGCCAGCCACGAGGAACCATCAGAGAATGCCTCTATGCTCGTGTGGAGATTGATGACAGCTATTTCAAAGTAGACTTTTTGACACGTGATCATGAGATTTATCCAGGCTTATCCAAGGAGTTTGCTCGATGATTGCCAAGGAATTTGAAGCATTTTTACTGGAGCAGGAAGAAACTTTTCTTACCCCTGCTGAGAATCTAGCAGCCTTGATTGATACCCATAACGCTGACCATGCAATTTTGGTGCTGAGCCAAATCACCTATACCCGTATCCCTGTTGTGACCTTTGACAAACGCTTTGTCGGAACCATTGGTCTGAGAGACATTTTGGCTTATCAAATGGAGCAAGGTTTGACAGATGAGCAGATGGCAACAACAGATATCGTCAATATGACCAAGACAGATGTGGCAGTCGTCGCTCCAGACTATAACATCACTGAAGTCCTCCATAAACTGGTAGATGAACCTTTCTTGCCAGTCGTAGATGATGAAGGAATTTTCCAAGGAATCATCACGCGCAAGTCCATCCTCAAGGCCGTCAATGCCCTTTTGCATGACTTTAGTAAGGAATATGAGATTCGATGCAAATGAGAGATAGGATTTCAGACTTTTTAGAGAAAAAGCAGGGATTGTCTGCCAATTCAAAGCAATCTTATAAGTATGATCTGGAGCAGTTTTTAGACATGGTAGGGGAACGGATCTCTGAGACCAGTCTCAAGATTTACCAAGCTCAGCTAGCCAATCTAAAAATCAGCGCTCAGAAGCGAAAACTTTCGGCCTGTAACCAATTTCTCTACTTTCTCTATCAAAAAGGAGAAGTGGACAGTTTTTACCGTCTGGAATTAGCCAAGCAAGCTGAAAAGAAGACTGAGAAACCAGAGATTCTAGACCTAGACTCTTTTTGGCAGGAAAGTAATTATCCAGAAGGACGCTTGCTGGCGCTTCTTATCTTGGAAATAGGGCTCTTACCAAGTGAGATTTTAGCTCTCAAGGTTACGGATATCAATCTGGATTTTCAAGTGTTGAGAATCAGCAAGGCTTCCCAACAGAGGATTGTAGCCATTCCTAGGACCTTGATTCCAGAGCTAGAACCCTTGATGGGGCAGACCTATCTCTTTGAAAGGGGTAGGAAAACTTATTCTCGTCAGTGGGCCTTTCGTCAGCTAGAGTCCTTTGTCAAGGAGAAAGGTTTCCCAACCTTATCAGCCCAAGCCTTGCGGGAACAGTTCATTCTAAGACAAATAGAAAACAAGGTCGATTTTTACGAAATTGCAAAAAAATTAGGATTAAAAACAGTCCTGACCTTAGAAAAATATAGATAATGGATATTAAATTAAAAGATTTTGAAGGGCCCCTGGACCTGCTCTTGCACCTAGTCTCAAAGTACCAGATGGATATCTACGATGTGCCTATCACAGAAGTCATCGAACAGTACCTAGCCTATGTCTCAACCCTGCAGGCCATGCGTCTGGAAGTGACGGGCGAGTATATGGTCATGGCTAGTCAGCTGATGCTGATCAAGAGTCGCAAGCTCTTGCCAAAGGTAGCAGAAGTGACAGACTTGGAGGATGACCTGGAGCAGGACCTTCTCTCTCAAATCGAAGAATACCGCAAGTTCAAGCTCTTGGGTGAGCACTTGGAGGCTAAGCACCAAGATCGGGCCCAGTACTATTCCAAAGCGCCAACAGAGTTGATTTACGAGGATGCGGAGCTTGTACATGACAAGACGACCATTGACCTCTTTTTGGCTTTTTCAAATATTCTAGCCAAGAAAAAAGAGGAATTCGCTCAGAATCACACGACCATCTTGCGGGATGAGTATAAGATTGAGGATATGATGGGCATTGTAAAAGAGTCCTTGACTGGACGAGACCAGTTGCGTTTGCAGGATTTGTTCAAGGAAGCCCAGAATGTTCAAGAGGTCATTACCCTCTTTTTGGCGACCTTAGAGTTAATCAAAACCCAGGAACTGATCCTCGTACAAGAGGAGAGTTTCGGAGATATCTATCTCATGGAAAAGAAGGAAGAAAGTCAAGAGGCACAAAGCTAGACTTGATAGAGAGGAAAGATGAGTACTTTAGCAGAAATAGAAGCGCTCTTGTTTGTAGCAGGTGAAGATGGGATTCGAGTCCGTCAGTTGGCTGAACTCCTATCGCTTCCCCCGACAGGCATCCAGCAGAGTTTAGAAAAATTAGCCCAAAAGTATGAAAAAGACCAAGAGTCGAGCTTGTCCCTGATTGAGACAGGGGGCGCTTACAGATTGGTGACCAAGCCTCAATTTGCAGCGATTTTGAAGGAATATTCCAAGGCCCCCATCAACCAGAGTTTATCTCGGGCTGCCCTTGAGACCTTGTCCATCATTGCCTACAAGCAGCCGATTACGCGGATAGAAATTGATGCTATCCGTGGGGTCAATTCGAGTGGGGCTTTGGCAAAGTTGCAGGCCTTTGACTTGATACGAGAAGACGGGAAAAAAGAAGTGTTGGGTCGCCCCAACCTCTATGTGACTACGGATTATTTCCTAGATTACATGGGAATTAACCATTTGGAAGAACTGCCAGTGATTGATGAGCTTGAGATTCAGGCTCAAGAAAGCCAATTATTTGGTGAAAGGATAGAAGAAGATGAGAATCAATAAGTATATTGCCCACGCAGGTGTGGCCAGTAGGAGAAAAGCAGAGGAGCTGATCAAGCAAGGCTTGGTGACGGTCAACGGCCAAGTGGTGCGTGAACTCGCAACGACTATTAAGTCAGGCGACAAAGTCGAAGTGGAAGGTCAACCCATCTACAACGAAGAAAAGGTCTACTATCTGCTTAACAAACCACGTGGAGTGATTTCCAGTGTGACAGATGATAAGGGCCGCAAGACTGTTGTTGACCTCTTGCCCAATGTCAAAGAGCGCATCTACCCTGTGGGACGTTTGGACTGGGATACATCAGGAGTCTTGATTTTGACCAATGATGGGGATTTTACGGATGAAATGATTCACCCCCGTAATGAGATAGACAAGGTCTATGTCGCGCGTGTTAAAGGTGTGGCCAATAAAGAAAATCTCCGTCCCTTAACCCGTGGTCTTGAGATTGATGGCAAGAAAACCAAGCCTGCTGTCTATGAGATTCTCAAAGTGGATCCAGTCAAAAATCGTTCAGTAGTGCAGTTGACCATCCATGAAGGACGCAACCATCAGGTTAAAAAGATGTTTGAAGCCGTCGGTCTTCAAGTGGATAAGTTGTCACGGACACGTTTTGGACACTTAGACTTGACAGGTCTTCGTCCAGGCGAATCGCGTCGCCTCAATAAAAAAGAAATCAGCCAACTACACACCATGGCTGTAACCAAGAAATAATGAAACGAATCTTAATAGCGCCAGTACGCTTTTACCAACGCTTTATCTCACCAGCCTTTCCACCCTCTTGTCGTTTTGAGCCGACTTGTTCCAACTACATGATTCAGGCTATTGAAAAGCATGGCTTTAAGGGGGTTCTGATGGGCTTGGCTCGGATTTTACGTTGCCATCCCTGGTCGAAAACAGGTAAGGATCCCGTACCAGATCACTTTTCCCTCAAACGGAATCGAGAAGAAAAATAACCCAACATCATTTGATGTTGGGTTTTCTTGTTATTTCAAAGCTTTTTGAGCGTCTTCAATCATGAGTTTAGTTGATTCAAGTCCGCCACCACTTAGATACCAGAGGTCTGGTGTTAGTTGGATAATTTTACCGTTTTTAGCGGCAGGGGTTTCAGCGATAAGGGCATTTTCTAGGACGCCGTCGTTGCTTGAGTTGTCACCGCCGATGGCAAGGGTACGGTTGATGACAAAGAGGATGTCGGGATTGATTTCTTTGACACTTTCAAAGCTGACTTCCTGTCCGTGGCGTGAGTCTTCAAATTGAGTATCAGTTGGCTTAAATTTCAAGGTTTGGTACAAGAAAGAGAAACGAGATTGGGCACCAAAGGCAGCCATTTTTCCTTCATTGAGGAGGATAGCAAGGGCTTTTTTGTCAGAACTTTCGTTTTTAGTTGCGACTTCTTGGATGCTCTTGTCTAGGTTGGCTAATTCTTCCTTGGCTTTCTGTGTACCAGTTTCGCCGAAGGCGCTTGCTAAGGATTCGATATTAGCCTTGGTAGAAGTCCAGTAGTCGTCCTTACTTGCTTGGAAGAGCACAGTTGGAGCAATTTCTTTGAACTTGTCTACGAATTTTTGGGTACGTGGAGAAGCAATAATTAGATCTGGTTCAAGAGCAGCAATAGCTTCTAGGTCTGGCTCAACCATGGAACCCACATTGTTGACATTTCCTGCAAGATCTTTTAGGTAAGTCGGAACAGTTTTTGTAGGCATTCCGACGATATTCTTTTCAAAACCTAAAGCGCGAATAGTATCCGCAGCACCGAGATCAAAGGTCACAATCTTTTCAGGAACCTTTGAAAGTTTGACCTCGTCTAGTGAACTTTTAATGGTTATCTCTGTTGGAGCAGAGCTACTTGTCTCTGTCTGGCTAGTGCTTGAGTTTGTATTTGTACTACATGCACCAAGTAGGAGCAAGAAGTTAGCCACTAGGGCAGTGAGATAAAGTTTAAGGGATGTTTTCATGATTTCTCCTTTTTAAAATGTGATAACGATGTAAGGGGCTCTTAGATAGGCTTGTTAGCTAAGAGACAGAGGGTTCTCTAACATGAGTTCAGAATGGCTAGCTATAGATACAGATCTTTTTGCCATTGATATCCGCCAGCGTAATGGGAATCTCATAGAGTTGACTGAGCAGGTCAGCCTGCATGATTTGAGTAGTCGTTCCCTTGCAAAAGACTTGGCCGTCTTTAAAGGCAACAATTTCATCTGCATACTGACTGGCCATGTTGATATCGTGGAGGACGATGATTATGGTCTTCCCTAGTTCCTCCACCAGTCGCTTGAGAATCTGCATCATGCTGACGCTTTGCTTGATATCGAGATTATTGAGCGGTTCGTCTAGCAAGATAAAGTCTGTATCCTGGGCTAGTACCATGGCGATAAAGACACGTTGGAGCTGTCCACCAGACAGGCTATCGATGTAGCGATCTTTTAGGTTGGTCAGATCTAGATAGTCCAGAGTTTCTCGGATTTTTTCCCAGTCTTCTACCTTCAGTCGACCACGGCTGTAGGGAAAACGTCCAAAGCTGACTAATTCTTCAACGGTCAATTTGGCTTGGTAATTAATCTTTTGCTTTAGGATGGTGAGTTCTTTTGCTAGTTCTTGCGAATTCCAACTCTCGATTTCACGACCTTTGATGCTGAGAATTCCCTGATCCTTCTTGGTTAGTCTGCTCATAATGGAGAGGAGAGTTGATTTTCCAGCACCATTTGGACCAATAAAGGCTGTCAGTTTATGAGGACTGACTTCAAGCGAAATGTCTTGCAAAATATCCTGTTTTTGAATGGATTTGTCAATGTTTTCCAGTTTCACCGACGCGCCCTCCTATATAGTAAGATAAAGAATAAGAAGCCACCCACACTCTCGATGATCATGCTGATGCGAATTTCCAAAGCAAAGACTCGTTCGATGAGGGCTTGCCCCAAGGTCAAACTAATAAATCCAATTAGAATGGCTACGATAAAGAGCAACTTGTGCCGATAATCTTTGACGATTAGGTAGGTGAGATTGGCTAGCATAAAGCCGAAGAAGGCCATAGGCCCTACCAAGGCAGTGGCTGTTGAGGTCAAGAGCACGATGCCCCAGAGGAGTTCTCTCTGTTCTTTTTCAACATCGAGTCCCAGTATCTGAGCCGTTTCTCTTTGCAGATGCAAGACATCCAGAACGACTGCTTTTCGAAAGAAAAAGATTGTCAAAGCGAGGATGATCAGAGAACCGATGGCTAGGATGGAAGTGTTGAGATGTTGAAAGGAAGCAAAAAGACTGTTCTGCAGTTTATCGTATTCGTTTGGATCCATCAGGACTTGGAGGAATGTACTGATATTTCGAAAGAGACTTCCGAGGGCTAGGCAGATTAGCAGAATGAAGACCAGATTTTGCTTCATCAGTGTCTTCAAGTAACCTTGTAAGGCAAGAAAGAAGAGAGATTGGACAAGAAGCAAGACTAGAAATTCTAAGATAGGAGACTTTCCAAGCTGTAGAAATTTGCTTTCAAATATCAGTAGCAGGGTTTGCAACAAAACATAGAAGGATTCGATTCCCAAAATACTTGGCGTCAGAAAGCGATTTTCCGTCAGGGTTTGAAAACTAATGGTCGAAATCCCTGTCGCGATGGCTACCAAGAGATAAACGATGATTTTTTGGGAACGCAGCTTCCAGGCAAAGGCAGACAGCTGGGTGATGGGCCAAAAGTAGAGAAGACAAGCTCCGATGGCCAGAATAATGAGAAGGCAGAAGAGCTTGGTATGTTTGCTTTTAAGATGCATCCTTTTGTCCCCCTCTCCATAGAAGTAGGATAAAGACGAGGCTGCCGATGATTCCTAGTAGGAGACTGACAGACAGTTCATAGGGCCGAATCAAGACTCGAGAGAGGATGTCGCAGGCCAGAACCAGATTGGCGCCGACCAGTGCGACGATGAGTTTGGTTTGACTCAAATTATCTCCATAGCGCTTGCGGACTAGATTGGGAACGATGACCCCGAGAAAGGGCAAGGCACCTACGGTAATCATGGTGACACTTGTCGTTAGCGCCACTAGAAAGAGGGCCAGCTTTTCAAGCAGGGAGTAGGAAATTCCCAAACTCTCACTGGTTTCCTTGCCCAGATTCATGATGGTAAAGGTTTGGGATAATTTCCAAACGGCTATCAGGATAATGAGGCCTAAGAAGAGCCACTCATACTGATGGGTCTGAATCATGGAGAAGGAGCCCTGGGTCCAGGCCGTCATACTCTGAACCAGATTGAAACGATAGGCGATAACTTCTGTGATAGAACCAATAATCCCACTATAGATGATCCCGATCAAGGGCAACATCCACCTTTCCTTTACAGAAAAAATAGTCATAAAGGCCAGGAAGAAGAGGGTAAATAAGATGGATG
Organism: Streptococcus oralis; assembly: GCF_021497945.1. Taxonomy (NCBI): domain Bacteria; kingdom Bacillati; phylum Bacillota; class Bacilli; order Lactobacillales; family Streptococcaceae; genus Streptococcus; species Streptococcus oralis. The sequence continues at coordinate 334,498 of NZ_CP046524.1, forward strand.
AGCCAAATGCAAAGAGCATCTTTTGGGTCAGACTCGCAGACGGAAAGACAAAGAGGCTTAACACCATTCCCAGTTTGGCGGCTTCTGTCGTTCCGACTGTACTCGGAGCAGCAAATTGATTTTGAGTAATGGTCTGCATGAGGAGTCCTGCCATGCTCATACTAGAGGCTGCAAGGAGAATGCTGATGGTTCTTGGAAGACGCGACTCTTGAAAGAGAAGCCAAGTCTGTTGGTCAAAAGCAAAGAATTTTTCCCAAGAAAAATCACTGGTTCCAATGGTGATGGAAAGAAAGACTAGGAGTAGAAGTAAGCCAGTTAAATAATGAGAGAGTTTCATACCCCGTCCTTTCGTGTAGATTTGGTATCGAAAGATACCTGCGGATATAAATGTAACACGATTTTTTTAATCTGTCAATAAATTTTCTGACAATTTAATGTAAAAAGAAAGAAAAATTCCTGAAATTACATCTGCCCCTCTCTTTTATTGGAAAAAATGAGTAAAAACCAATCCACCTTCCCACTATCCTTCTCCTATAAAAAGTGGTAAAATGGAGGACAGAAAGAAGGAACTGATATGACAACATTATTTTCAAAAATCAAAGAAGTAACAGAGCTTGCTGCGATCTCAGGTCATGAAGCGCCTGTCCGGACTTATCTTCGTGAAAAGTTGACACCGCACGTGGATGAAGTAGTGACAGATGGCTTGGGTGGTATTTTTGGTATCAAGCATTCAGAAGCTACGGATGCACCACGCGTCTTAGTCGCTTCTCACATGGACGAAGTTGGTTTTATGGTCAGTGAGATTAAGCCAGATGGTACCTTCCGTGTCGTTGAAATTGGTGGTTGGAATCCAATGGTAGTCAGCAGCCAACGTTTCAAACTCTTTACTCGTGACGGTCGTGAAATTCCTGTAATCTCAGGTTCTGTTCCTCCACATTTGACACGTGGAAAGGGCGGACCAACCATGCCTGCTATCTCGGATATCGTTTTTGATGGTGGTTTTGCAGACAAGGCTGAGGCAGAAAGTTTTGGCATCCGTCCTGGTGACACGATTGTCCCTGATAGTAGCGCAATTCTTACAGCCAATGAAAAGAATATCATCTCAAAAGCTTGGGACAACCGCTACGGGGTTCTCATGGTTAGCGAGCTAGCAGAAGCCCTTTCAGGTCAAAAACTCGGAAATGAACTCTATCTTGGTGCCAATGTCCAAGAAGAGGTTGGTCTGCGTGGTGCTCATACATCTACAACTAAGTTTGATCCAGAAGTTTTCCTAGCTGTTGACTGTTCACCTGCTGGTGATGTTTATGGTGGCCAAGGCAAGATTGGGGATGGAACCTTGATTCGCTTCTACGATCCAGGTCACTTGCTCCTCCCAGGTATGAAGGATTTCCTTTTGACAACGGCTGAAGAAGCTGGCATCAAGTACCAATACTACTGTGGAAAAGGCGGAACAGACGCTGGAGCAGCTCATCTGAAAAATGGTGGTGTCCCATCTACAACTATCGGTGTCTGCGCTCGTTATATCCATTCTCACCAAACCCTCTACGCTATGGATGACTTCCTAGAAGCTCAAGCTTTCTTGCAAGCCTTGGTGAAAAAATTGAATCGCTCAACGGTTGATTTGATTAAAAATTATTAAACATAAGGGAGGTGGTCAGGATGGCAGAACCAAATCTAGAAAGCCTTATAAAAGATCTCTATAACCATGCCCGTCAGGGCTTGAGTGAAGATTTAGTTGCTGCTCTCCTAGAGACTGCTAAAAAACTACCAACTACAAATGAGCAATTACTAGCAGTCCGTCTCTCAGGACTGGTCACCCGTGAATTGCTCACCAATCCCAAACACCCAGCACCTGAATTGATCAACTTGGCGCGTTTTATCAAAAGAGAAGAAGCCAAGTACAGAGGCACTGCAGTTTCTGCTATCATGTTTGGTGAACTCTTTAAGATGCTTTGATTACACTGTGAATCAAAGCATTTTTATATGTCAGAAAAAACATTCTTGATGAGGAGACGAAAAAGCCATCCCATTTAGGATAGCTTTTTGTTTATTAGATTTGTTCAGCGATAACCTTTTCAGCTAGATTCATAGCGTGGTCAGATACACGAGTATAGTGGGAAATGATATCGATGAAGTTGACCCCAGCTTGTGTTGAACATTCGCCCTTGTTAAGGCGTTTGATGTGGGTCTTTCTGAGAACGCGTTCCATATTGTTGATTTCTTTATGACGTTCAATCAGCCTTTGAGCTTTTTCAATATCATTGTTTTCCACACTATCAAGGGCATCTTTGATGAACTCAGTGGTAGCGTGATAAATCGTAGCTAGCTCTTCCAAAGCGGCCTCAGAGAACTGAACATTCTTGCGTTGGAGATAGTCTGTTAGGTTGATTAACCCTTCTGCGTGGTCTCCAATCCGTTCCAAATCACGAGATGAATCCAGAATGTTAGTCAACACTTCGCTTTCCTTTTGGCTCAAGGATTCGCTTGAGAGTCTGATGAGGTAACGAGTGAGTTTTTCATCGATGGTGTTGATGGCTTCCTCTGTCTTGTGCCCTTTTTCAGCTACCTTTTCATCCAAACCGATGATATAGCTATAAGAAAGGTCAAAAGCTTTTGCAGCATAGTTCCCCAAGTGAAGAAGTTCTTTTTTGGCATTTCCTAGAGCGATAGAAGGCGCCTGTTTGATGAGTTGTTCATCCAAGTAGAGAGCCTCGTATTTAACAACTTCATCTTCACCAGGAATGAGCTTGGTAACAATGTAAGCCAAGGCGCCGATGAATGGGAACTGGATAATGGTATTTGTAATATTAAAGGTTCCGTGGGCAAAGGCAATGGTCATTTCTGGAGCTAGATTGAGTGCAGATTCAAACCATTGAATCAAGCCAGTGAAAGGTACAAGGAAGACAATACAGATAACCGTACCAATCACATTAAAGGCAACGTGGGCACCGGCAACACGTTTGGCAGCGATATTGGCTCCAAGAGAAGCAATGATGGCTGTAATGGTCGTCCCGATATTATCACCAAACAAGACCGGTAGGGCACCTTGTAGGTCAATCAAACCACTTGCGTACAGGTTCTGTAAGATACCGATAGTTGCGGATGAAGCCTGAATGAGTAGGGTCAGTCCAGTTCCGACAAAGACACCTAGAATAGGACTCTTACTTAGTTCAACCATGTAGTCTCTAAAGACTTGCAGGTCTTTTAGGGGTTCCATTGCACCGCTCATAAGATTGAGAGCGAAGAAGATACCTCCTACACCAAAGATAATCCGTCCAATGTTATTGATGGAGCGATTCTTGGTGAAGAAGAGACAAACTGCTCCGATAAAGAGCATAGGTAAGGCGTAATCTCCTAGCTTAAAACCGATGATAAAGGATGTAACGGTGGTTCCAATATTGGCACCCATGACAATACCGATAGCCTGACGCAAGGTCAAAAGTCCTGCACTGACAAGTCCCACTGTAATGACTGTAACACCAGAACTTGATTGAATCAGCGCCGTCATACCGATACCAACCAGCACACCGAAGAAGGGATTGCTGGTGTACTTGTCAATGTAAAAACGAAGGCGATCTCCAGCAGCTTGTTGCAAACCGTCTCCCATGGTCTTGATACTATATAAAAACAGTCCTAGACCTCCTAAAAAGTGAAATAAAATTTCCTGCCAATTAATGGACATTTCTTTTTCCTCCGAAAAATAATAACGGAATTTCTCCTATTCTATTTTAAAGGATAATAGGAAATCCAACAAGTGTTTTCTTAATATTTTAGTAAGAAATCGCTAACTTTTTTAAATTTCTTCCTTAAATAGAGTTCTTACCTCAAGTATAAATGTCTGCAAGGATTATATCCAAATTTAACTGTTTTTTATCCTAGTTATAGTTTATGCGTAAAATAGATTGACATCGCTTTCATATAAGATAAAATGAAGATAATCCTGTTCTGGTGCTTGATTGTGGGAACAGTTACTTTTTTGTTCTATTAGGAGGATAAGATGAAAGATCTATTTTTTGAAAAACGTTGCCGTTACAGTATTCGTAAGCTGTCAATTGGGGCTTGCTCCTTGATGATTGGTTCAGCTCTATTTGCGAGCCCAGCTCTTGCGGAACAAGTCGCTGTCCCTGAAACAGCCGCAAACACGAGCGCTCAAGCTACAAGTACTAGTGAGACAACTAATCCAGATACTGCAGCTATCGAAAAACAATTATCGGAAATAGAGAACAAAGTAGCTGAGCAACCAATTTCAGAAAACACTCCAGCAATAACGGATTTGGTTAATGAAAAAGAAGAAGCAAAGCCAACTCCGACAGATAAAACTGAAAAACCTGCTCAACCAACTGAAAAAGAAGAAGTCAAACCAGAGGAAGCTCCTCAAGTGGCTGAGAAGAAAGCCGACAAACCGACTCTAGCAGACGTTCCTAAAAATGAAGAAAAGAGTCTCCGACCAAAAGAAATCAAATTTGATACTTGGGAGGATTTGTTGAAATGGGAACCGGGTGCGCGTGAGGATGATCCCATTAACCGTTCATCAGTTGAACTCGCCAAGCGCCATAGAGGCCAGTTGGTTAACGAAAAAGCAAGCAGAAGAGCCAAGGTTCAGGCGCTAGCAAACACCAACTCAAAGGGCAAAGACCACGCTTCTGTTGGTGGAGAAGAATTCAAGGCCTACGCTTTTGACTACTGGCAATACCTGGATTCAATGGTCTTCTGGGAAGGCCTAGTTCCAACTCCAGATGTCATTGATGCAGGCCACCGCAACGGAGTTCCCGTTTATGGAACACTTTTCTTCAACTGGTCAAACAGTATTGCTGACCAAGAGAAATTTGCCGCTGCCTTGAAACAAGATGCAGATGGTACCTTCCCGATTGCACGTAAACTCGTTGATCTCGCTAAGTACTATGGCTTTGATGGCTATTTCATCAACCAAGAAACAACGGGGGAATTGGTAGCACCTCTTGGTGAAAAAATGCGCCAATTCATGCTCTATACAAAGGAATATGCAGCTAAGGTCAACCACCCAATCAAGTATGCTTGGTACGATGCCATGACCTACAAATACGGTCGATACCACGAAGATGGCTTGGGAGACTACAACTACCAGTTTATGCAAAAAGAAGGTGACAAGGTCCCTGCAGATCAATTTTTTGCCAATTTTAACTGGAACAAGGAAAAGAATGACCACTCTGTAGAAATGGCAAAATGGCTGGAACGTAGCCAATATGATGTCTTTGCAGGCTTAGAATTGCAACAAGGTGGCTCTTATAAGACCAAGGTCAACTGGGATGCTCTTTTAGATGAAAAAGGTAAGTTGCGTTTGTCACTTGGACTCTTTGCACCAGATACGATTACCAGTCTAGGAAAAACAGGCGAAGACTACCATAAGAATGAAGATATCTTCTTCACAGGCTACCAAGGAGATCCAACGGCTCAAAAACCAGCGGATAAAGAGTGGTATGGAATTGCCAATTTGGTTGCTGACCGCACACCAGCAGTAGGACGCACCTTCACTACCTCTTTTAATACAGGTCATGGTAGAAAATGGTTTGTTGACGGTAAAGTTTCTAAGGATTCTGAGTGGAACTACCGTTCGGTTTCAGGTGTCTTGCCAACATGGCGCTGGTGGCAGACTTCAACGGGGGAAAAACTTCGTGCAGAATATGACTTTACAGATGCCTATAATGGTGGGAACTCCCTTAAATTCTCAGGTGAGGTAGCTGGCAAGACAGACCAGGATGTGAATTTGTATTCTACCAAACTAGAAGTGACCGAAAACACCAAATTTCGTGTTGCCCACAAGGGAGGAAAAGGTTCTAAAGTTTATATGGCTTTCTCTACAACACCAGACTACAAATTTGAGGATGCAGAGGCATGGAAAGAACTGACTCTTTCTGACAACTGGACAAATGAAGAATTTGACCTCAGCTCACTAGCTGGAAAAACCATCTATGCAGTTAAACTCTTCTTTGAGCATGAAGGAGCAGTAAAAGATTATCAGTTCAACCTAGGTCAATTAACAATTTCAGACAATCACCAAGCACCACAAGCGCCGACGGGACTTTCTGTGGTGAAACAATCTCTCAAGAATGCCCAAGAAGCTGAAGCGGTGGTCCAGTTTTCGGGTAACCAAGATGCGGATTTCTATGAAGTCTACGAAAAAGATGGGGATAACTGGCGTTTGTTGACAGGTTCATCTGCTTCAACCATCTACTTGCCAAAAGTTAGCCGTTCTGCTAATGCAACTGGTAGGACTCAGGAATTGAAAGTCGTTGCAGTAGGTAAAAATGGACTTCGTTCTGAAGCGGCGACGGCATCCTTTAACTGGGGGATGACAGTTCAGGATACGACTCTCCCAAGACATTTAGCTGAAAATATTGTTCCAGGGGCAACAGTTATCGGTAGCACTTTCCCAAATACTGAAGGTGGAGAAGGCATTGAAGGTATGTTGAACGGTACCATTACTAGCTTGTCAGATAAGTGGTCTTCGGCTCAGTTGAGCGGTAGTGTGGATATTCGCTTGACTCAACCACGCCGAGTTGCTAGATGGGTGATGGATCATGCGGGAGCTGGTGGTGAGTCTGTTAACGATGGTTTGATGAACACCAAGGACTTTGATCTTTACTACAAGGATACAGATGGTGAGTGGAAGCTAGCTAAGGAAGTTCGTGGCAATAAAGCGCACGTTACAGATGTCACTCTGGATAAACCAATCACTGCCCAAGACTGGCGTTTGCATGTCATTACATCTGATAATGGAACACCTTGGAAAGCCATTCGCATCTATAACTGGAAGATGTACGAAACACTAGATACAGAAAGTCAAAATATTCCAATGGCTAAGGTAGCTGCCCGTTCACTTGGAAATCATCAAGTTCAACTTGGCTTCTCTGATGTTCCAGCAGGTGCAACTATCACCGTTTACGACAAGGCAGATTCACAAACACCGATTGCAACTTTGAAGTCTGAAACTGGAGGCGACTTGGCAACAGCGCCATTGGCTTTTGACAAGCAACCAACTCTCCTCTACTATCGTACCCAACTACCTGACAAAGAAATCAGTAACACCTTGGCTGTAGCGATTCCACAGGATGAAAGAAAAATTAAATCTGTTAGCCTTGAAAAAGGACCTAAGAAGACAGTTTATAAAGAAGGAGAAAAACTGGACCTCAGAGGCGGAACCCTCCGTGTTCAATACGAAGGGGGGCAAGCCGACGAACTGATTAACCTTACTCACTCAGGTGTGACGGTATCTGGTTACGATGCTCATCAAAAAGGGGAACAGAAGCTCACAGTCAGCTACCTTGGACTTCCAGTTACTGGTGACTTGAAGGTACAAGTGACAGGTCAAGATGAAGGGAAGCCGAAAGAAGTAGCAGGATTGTACATTACTCAGAAACCGAAAACGGACTATTTAGTAGGAGAGCAACTGGATCTTGCAGAAGGTCGCTTTGGCGTTCTCTATGATGATGAGACGGAAGAAAGTCATGCCTTTACGGACCAAGGTGTTGAAATTACAGGCTACGATGCTCAAAAGACTGGCCGTCAGACCTTGACCTTGCATTACAAGGGGCACACCGCTGAGTTCGATGTCTTGGTTTCTCCAAAAGCAGCTGTCAACGATGAGTACCTCAAACAAGAAATCACTGCTGCCCAAGGCCGTCAGTCAACCCTTGCCTACTCCTTCTCAAGTGAGGACAAACAAGCAGCACTAGTAGAGAAGCTCAATGCAGCGAAAGCAGTAGCAGAAAACCACAATGCTAGCCAAGAAGAAGTCAACCAGGCTTTGAATGAGTTGAAACAAGCAGGAGCAGACCTGGATGGAAATCAACGTTATCAAACTGCTAGAGAAGAATTGGAAGGCTTGTTGACAAAAGTTCGTGAAAAAGATTCTCAAGCTGAGTTGATTGCCCAAGCAGAAGCTTTATTATCTTCACAAACATCAACTCCTCAAGCATTTGCGGACATGAAAGAAAAGCTAAATAAGAAACTAGCTCCTGCAGAAGAAAGCCACCATGTTGGTAGCATGGATCCAAATGAAGTAGCGCCGACAGTTGAAGCCCTTCCTGAACTAGTTGTTGAAACTGAAACAACAGCCTTTGAACGTCAAGAGCGACCAAACTCCGAACTTCTCAAAGGACAACGCCGTGTTGTGCAAGTTGGAGTTGAAGGTCAAGTCCGTCGCTTTGTAGAAGTCGATGGTCGGGGCAAACGCACCCTTCGTTCGACTGAGCTAGTCAAGGAATCAATCCCAGAAATCACCGAAGTTGGTACAAAAGTTCTATCGAGCAACCAACCAGCTGAAGGTGTGAAAGATTTAGTTCTAGAAATTCCGAAACTGGAAATTGAAGAGGGGACAGTTTCCTTCGAACATCAGGAACGACCAAATTCAGCCCTTCTCAAAGGACAACGCCGTGTTGTGCAAGCAGGAGTTGAAGGCCAAGTTCGTCACTTTGTAGAAGTTGATTCCCAAGGTAATCACACCCTTCGTTCAACTGAGGTTCTCAAGAAATCTATCCCAGAAATTGTTGAAGTAGGAAAGAAAGAAGAGCAAGTCTCACAAACAAGGGATCAAGCGCTTTTAGCAACACCAGCAAAAGTTGAAGAAACAAGCAGAGAGCTTCCAAATACGGGAGCGACAAGAGATGCTAGTCTAGTAGCGCTGGGACTCCTCGGAGTAATGAGTGGCTACGGCTTGCTTGCTAGGAAGAAGAGAGAAGATTAATCGAATTTACGAATCTTGAATTTTCTCATAAAAACTAAAAAACAAGGTTTGACGGCAAATCAGTCAGACCTTGTTTTAACTAGTAGAAATCAGTGAAAGAATGAGTAAATGAGCTAGTCTTTCTTTCAATAATCAGTTATTTAACAAGGTTTTTCTAGTTTTTATTTTAAAAAATGCTAGTTTCAATTATAAGAAAGAACAAGAAAAGTTTAGGGTTTTGCTATCTCTTTTGTTGATTTTGTGATATAATTAACACGTATAAAAAAAGAAGGAGTCATATCTAATGGCAAAATTGACTGTTAAAGACGTTGACTTGAAAGGGAAAAAAGTTCTCGTTCGTGTTGACTTCAACGTACCTGTTAAAGATGGCGTGATTACCAACGACAACCGTATCACTGCAGCTCTTCCAACTATCAAGTACATCCTTGAACAAGGTGGACGTGCTATCCTCTTCTCTCACCTTGGTCGTGTAAAAGAAGAAGCAGACAAAGCTGGTAAATCACTTGCTCCTGTAGCTGCTGACTTGGCTACTAAATTGGGACAAGAAGTTAAATTTATCCCAGGTGTAACTCGTGGTGCTGAATTGGAAGCAGCAATCAACGCTCTTGAAGATGGACAAGTTCTCTTGGTTGAAAACACTCGTTTCGAAGATGTTGACGGCAAGAAAGAGTCTAAAAACGATCCTGAACTTGGAAAATACTGGGCATCACTTGGAGATGGTATCTTCGTAAACGATGCATTCGGTACAGCTCACCGTGCACACGCATCTAACGTAGGTATCTCAGCAAACGTTGAAAAAGCAGTTGCTGGATTCCTTCTTGAAAACGAAATTGCCTACATCCAAGAAGCTGTTGAAGCTCCAGAACGTCCATTCGTGGCTATCCTTGGTGGTTCAAAAGTTTCAGACAAGATCGGTGTTATCGAAAACTTGCTTGAAAAAGCTGATAAGGTCCTTATCGGTGGTGGGATGACTTACACATTCTACAAAGCTCAAGGTATCGAAATCGGTAACTCACTTGTAGAAGAAGACAAATTGGATGTTGCCAAAGCTCTTCTTGAAAAGGCAAACGGCAAATTGATCTTGCCAGTTGACTCTAAAGAAGCAAATGCTTTTGCGGACTACACTGAAGTGAAAGATACTGAAGGTGAAGCAGTAGATCCAGGCTTCCTTGGTTTGGATATCGGTCCTAAATCTATCGCTAAATTCGACGAAGCCTTGACTGGTGCGAAAACAGTTGTATGGAACGGACCTATGGGTGTATTTGAAAACCCTGACTTCCAAGCTGGTACAATCGGTGTGATGGACGCTATCGTGAAACAACCAGGCGTGAAATCAATCATCGGTGGTGGTGACTCAGCTGCTGCAGCCATCAACCTTGGTCGCGCAGACAAGTTCTCATGGATCTCTACTGGTGGTGGAGCATCAATGGAACTCCTTGAAGGTAAAGTATTGCCAGGATTGGCTGCACTTACAGAAAAATAATCTTTCGTAAATGAAACGATGAAAAGAGGAACTTTGTTTCCTCTTTTTCTTGTAGCTTGAATTAAAAACGTTTCCGATTGATTTTGGCTCATAAAATCAACTAAATTATGATAAAATGGAAATAGAAAGTTGAGATTATGGGTTATTTTAAAAAATATAAATTTGATAAGTCACAGTTCAAGCTTGGTCTACGAACCTTTAAAACCGGAATTGCTGTTTTTTTAGTTCTCTTGATTTTTGGATTTTTTGGTTGGAAGGGGCTTCAAATTGGGGCTTTGACAGCAGTCTTCAGTCTACGAGAAAGTTTTGATAAGAGCGTCCATTTTGGAACTTCACGTATCTTAGGAAATAGCATCGGAGGTTTTTATGCTCTTGTCTTTTTCCTGTTAAATACCTTATTTCAAGAAGCCTTTTGGGTGACCTTGCTGATTGTGCCAATTTGCACCATGTTAACCATTATGACAAATGTCGCCATGAACAACAAGGCGGGAGTTATCGGCGGAGTTTCGGCGATGTTGATTATTACCCTATCGATACCGAGCGGAGAGACGATTTTGTACGTGTTTGCTCGTGTATTTGAAACTTTTATGGGTGTTTTTGTGGCAATACTCGTAAATTATGATATTGATCGCTTCAGAAATCTTTTAGAGAAAAAAGAAAAATAATGTTACATTTTATAACATTATCGATTGACGTATGTATTTTTTTAGACTATAATAGACAGAAAGAAGGAAATTGTAAATGAAGGAAAGAGAATTTCGCCGAAATATGGCTGTTTTTCCTATCGGTAGTGTGATGAAGTTGACCGATCTATCAGCGCGTCAGATTCGTTATTATGAAGATCAAGAGTTGATTAAACCTGATCGAAACGAAGGAAACCGTCGCATGTATTCGTTGAATGACATGGATCGTTTGCTTGAGATCAAAGATTATATCTCTGAAGGCTACAATATCGCTGCCATTAAGAAAAAATATGCTGAACGTGAGGCGAAGTCCAAGAAAGTGGTGAGTCAGACGGAGGTGCGTCGCGCACTTCATAATGAACTCCTCCAACAAGGTCGCTTTGCTTCAGTACGGTCACCTTTTGGTCGCGGTTAGGCAACCGCAAGTAGTCATATATTAAGGAGAAAAACCATGCCAATCACAGCTGCAGATATTCGTCGTGAAGTCAAGGAAAAAAATGTTACCTTTATTCGTCTCATGTTTTCAGATATCCTGGGAACCATGAAAAACGTCGAAATTCCTGCTACAGATGAACAGTTAGACAAGGTCTTGTCAAATAAAGCTATGTTTGATGGATCTTCTATTGAAGGTTTTGTACGTATTAATGAATCAGATATGTACTTGTACCCAGACTTGGATACATGGACAGTCTTCCCTTGGGGAGATGAAAACGGAAGTGTTGCAGGTTTGATCTGTGATGTTTATACAACAGAAGGTGAACCATTTGCAGGTGACCCTCGTGGCAACCTCAAACGTGCTCTTCGTCACATGGAGGAAGTAGGATTCAAATCTTTCAACCTTGGTCCAGAGCCAGAATTCTTCCTATTTAAACTTGATGAAAATGGAGACCCGACACTTGAAGTGAATGACAAGGGTGGCTATTTTGATTTGGCGCCTACTGACCTTGCGGACAATACGCGTCGTGAGATTGTGAATGTCTTGACTAAAATGGGATTTGAAGTAGAAGCAAGTCACCACGAGGTTGCGGTTGGTCAACATGAAATTGACTTCAAGTATGATGAAGTCCTCCGTGCCTGTGATAAGATTCAAATCTTTAAGCTTGTAGTAAAAACCATTGCTCGTAAACACGGTCTTTATGCAACTTTTATGGCGAAACCAAAATTTGGTATTGCTGGATCAGGTATGCACTGTAATATGTCCTTGTTTGATGAGAATGGGAATAACGCCTTCTTTGATCCAAACGATCCAAAGGGAATGCAGTTGTCTGAAACAGCCTACCATTTCCTTGGTGGTTTGATCAAGCATGCTTACAACTATACTGCTATCATGAACCCAACAGTTAACTCATACAAACGTTTGGTTCCAGGTTATGAAGCGCCTGTTTACATTGCTTGGGCTGGTCGTAACCGTTCGCCACTTGTGCGTGTACCAGCTTCACGTGGTATGGGAACTCGTCTTGAGTTGCGTTCAGTGGACCCAATGGCAAACCCATACATCGCTATGGCTGTTCTTTTGGAAGTTGGTTTGCATGGTATTGAAAACAAAATCGAAGCACCAGCTCCTATCGAAGAAAATATCTACATCATGACAGCAGAAGAGCGTAAGGAAGCTGGAATCACAGACCTTCCATCAACGCTTCATAACGCTTTGAAAGCTTTGACTGAGGACGAAGTAGTCAAGGCTGCCCTAGGTGAGCACATCTATACGAGCTTCCTTGAAGCCAAACGTATCGAGTGGGCTAGCTATGCAACCTTTGTGTCGCAATGGGAAGTTGATAATTATCTAGATTTGTATTAAATAGTAGAAAAGAGGTTGTCCGAATGGGCAATCTTTTTTTGTTTGCAAAGTTATAAATGTATTTTGATACAGATTTTAGTATAGAAAATATAGGTAATTCATATTTTTTATCTAGCTTACAATTATGCATCAGAATGGGAATATTCTGACAAATATCAGAAAGCGATATCAAGTTTATGTTTAGATTTTCTTTATAACGATGGTATTTAATGGCGATTTTCTACTTTGTCTCACATCTATTGTAACACTACAAAAAAAGTAAATATTTTTTATATCTGCTTTTAATTGACCTTTTTTTGTTTAAGAAAAATTTAATGAAGTGCTTGCCCAAAATGCTTGATTAATGATATAATTGAGTGTGGGTTACTAGTCTCTCTGAGAGCTATAACTCTTGTCTTTAACTTTTACTTTGAGTGCTAAACTAAAAAGCATTTATTGACAAGCTCTTTTGATAAGAATTGGTAGGTTAGCTGGGAAAACTACTAATTTGGGTACTAATAACGGAGTTCTTACCATATGGAGAATGGCAATAAATTTCTTTTTATGTGTAATCATAAAAAGTAAAAAGAAATTTAATAAGGAGAAAAAGAATGATAAAGTCGAAAAACAGGCTTAAAAAGACAATCGTTGGAATGATAACCTTTGTTTTAGCGTTTTTCTTACTGCCGTTTCAAGGCCTTTTTGCGGCACCGCAAGAAATAAAGGATGACACAGATCTTTCTGCACTAAGTCTTTACCAGTTTCAGTTAACTACGGATAACATGAGTGTTGTATCTAAGTCATCTGCCGTGCAGCAATACCATATGGATGCTCCAGGTTTTGGAGATCTACAACATAAATATCCTGGTTATCCAATGGAAAATTTCACCCTCAAGGTAGATAAAACCAAAAAGGAAGATCAAACCTTTGATAAACCTTTGTCTTTGAAATTTGCCAATGCTGGAACAGTCAATGGTAAGCAAGTAGATGCTTATTTAACGATTAATAAAGTTACTCTTCATTATATCAACAACTCAGAAGCTCCGGCTCAAATGGCTGATGTTAATAAGAAAACAGTTAACTTTTTCAACGTTTCTAATTTATGGGGAGCAAACCAATTTGAAATTGGGAATATCGCATATGTTGATGAGGCACATGACGATGTCATGAAAAATACCTTTACGGTTGATGCAGATATAACAGCAGAACTTAAGTATTCAGATGGTTCAGAACCTGACATGAAATTGGTGATGAAACCAACTGATATTGATGCAAATGGTCTATGGAATACCAAGGAAGCTTTCTATGTTACCAATTACAACACTAGCGTTGACAAGCGAGTGATGAACAACCGCAATAATTTGGAAGCGGTTCAAGAAGGTGATAAAACTGTTTGGAATGCAGGCCCAGGTGGTGGTACAAGTGGTGCGGAGGCCGAAAATAATATTTCCGGTTTAGCCCTACGCTCAGTTAACAACACCATGAACTTTGGTTACCGTTCAGCGAACTATGCCTCTGCAACTTTCTCTCTTTACATGGAACAAGTACAGTTTGCCCCAGAAAAGGAGGTAGATCCAGCTCAAATCCCAGCACAAGCAGGAGAGGCAGTTACTTATAAAACTCTTTTCAAGATTCCAAAACCAGGTAAAGAAATCATTGCAGCTTTATCAAGCCTTGATTTCGTTGATACCTTTGATGATCGTTTAGATTTCAAAGATCTTACAGTTGATGCAGATGGTGTTGTGTTGGCAAAGGATACAGACTATACTGTTGAGAAGTCAGGTCAAAAAGTAACTGTCAAGATGGCTGCTGCCTACTTGAACAAAGATAAGGCCGGAACACCTATTCGTATTACTTATAATACAGTAACAAATAATAAGGTTGGTGACAAAGCTTCAGGACCTATCGAAAACATTGTAGCTATGCAACCAGATAACCTTTATTTCGCATCAAACAAGGTAACAACGACCTTACTTTACAACAAGATTCATGAATTTGAGAGCGGTACACCTGGTAAGACCCTTCCACAAGAAGTTACAAACTTGTTACCAGCTAAAGTATCAGGTCTTGCAAATGGAACGACTGTAAATCCTACTCAACCAACAACTACTAAAGTATCTGTTCCAGAAGGAAACTGGGTATTCAAAGGTTACGATAAGGTTTCAGAAGTTGTTGAAAATGGAGATGTGAAGTTCATCGGTAAATGGGAATTCACTCCAGCGCCAACTTACAAGGCAACACATGAATTTGTAAGCGGAACGTCAGGAAAAGAACTTCCGCAAGAAGTGAAATCCTTGCTTCCAGCAGACCAAACAGACTTGAAAGATGGTAGTCAAGCGACTCCGACTCAACCAAGTCAAACAGAAGTGAAGACAGCAGAAGGTACATGGAGCTTTAAGTCCTATGACAAGGCATCAGAAACCATCAATGGAGCGGATGCCCACTTCGTCGGTACTTGGGAATTCACCCCAGCGCCAACTTACAAGGCAACACATGAATTTGTAAGCGGAACTCCAGGAAAAGAACTTCCGCAAGAAGTGAAATCCTTGCTTCCAGCAGACCAAACAGACTTGAAAGACGGTAGTCAAGCGACTCCAACTCAACCAAGTAAAACGGAAGTGAAGACTACAGAAGGCACTTGGAGCTTCAAGTCCTATGACAAGGCATCAGAAACCATCAATGGAGCGGATGCCCACTTCATCGGTACATGGGAATTTACCCCAGCACCAACTTACAAGGCAACACATGAATTTGTCAGCGGAACTCCAGGCAAAGAGCTTCCACAAGAAGTAAAAGACTTGCTTCCAGTAGACCAAACAGATTTGAAAGACGGTAGTCAAGCGACTCCAACACAACCAAGTAAAACGGAAGTGAAGACAGCAGAAGGCACTTGGAGCTTCAAGTCCTATGACAAGGCATCAGAAACCATCAATGGAGCGGATGCCCACTTCATCGGTACATGGGAATTTACCCCAGCACCAACTTACAAGGCAACACATGAATTTGTAAGCGGAACTCCAGGCAAAGAGCTTCCACAAGAAGTAAAAGACTTGCTTCCAGTAGACCAAACAGATTTGAAAGACGGTAGTCAAGCGACTCCAACACAACCAAGTAAAACGGAAGTGAAGACAGCAGAAGGCACTTGGAGCTTCAAGTCCTATGACAAGGCATCAGAAACTATCAATGGAGCAGATGCCCACTTCGTCGGTACTTGGGAATTTACCCCAGCACCAACAGTGACTCATAAAGCAGTTCACGAGTTTGTCAGCGGAACTCCAGGAAAAGAACTTCCACAAGAAGTGAAAACTCTACTTCCAGCAGACCAAACAGACTTGAAAGATGGCAGCAAAGTGACTCCAACACAACCAAGTCAAACAGAAGTGAAGACAGCAGAAGGCACATGGAGCTTCAAGTCATACGACAAGACTTCAGAGACTGTCAACGGTTCAGATGTTAAGTTTGTAGGAACATGGGAATTTACAGCGAGCCCAGCACCAACAGTGACTCATAAAGCAGTTCACGAGTTTGTCAGCGGAACTCCAGGAAAAGAACTTCCACAAGAAGTGAAAACTCTACTTCCAGCAGACCAAACAGACTTGAAAGATGGCAGCAAAGTGACTCCAACACAACCAAGTCAAACAGAAGTGAAGACAGCAGAAGGCACATGGAGCTTCAAGTCATACGACAAGACTTCAGAGACTGTCAACGGTTCAGATGTTAAGTTTGTAGGAACATGGGAATTTACAGCGAGCCCAGCACCAACAGTGACTCATAAAGCAGTTCACGAGTTTGTCAGCGGAACTCCAGGAAAAGAACTTCCACAAGAAGTGAAAACTCTACTTCCAGCAGACCAAACAGACTTGAAAGATGGCAGCAAAGTGACTCCAACACAACCAAGTCAAACAGAAGTGAAGACAGCAGAAGGCACATGGAGCTTCAAGTCATACGACAAGACTTCAGAGACTGTCAACGGTTCAGATGTTAAGTTTGTAGGAACATGGGAATTTACAGCGAGCCCAGCACCAACAGTGACTCATAAAGCAGTTCACGAGTTTGTCAGCGGAACTCCAGGAAAAGAACTTCCACAAGAAGTGAAAACTCTACTTCCAGCAGACCAAACAGACTTGAAAGATGGCAGCAAAGTGACTCCAACACAACCAAGTCAAACAGAAGTGAAGACAGCAGAAGGTACTTGGAGCTTCAAGTCCTATGACAAGGCATCAGAAACCATCAATGGAGCGGACGTTAAATTTACAGGAACTTGGGAATTTACCCCAGCTCCAACTGTACGTCCAATTACTTCTTTTGTAGATACTAAGGGGAATACATTAATTCCAAGTGAAGATGGGGAACAACCTAAGAAAGACATCCCAGGTTACCGCTTCGTAGAGACTAAGAAACTTCCAAACGGCGACACTGAACATGTCTACGAAAAAGTGAAGACCAGTCACAAGGATAAGGAAGGCAACGACATTCCAGGATATCCAAGTGAAGATGGGGAACAACCTAAGAAAGACATCCCAGGTTATCGCTTCGTAGAGACTAAGAAACTTCCAAACGGCGACACTGAACATGTCTACGAAAAAGTGAAGACCAGTCACAAGGATAAGGAAGGCAACGACATTCCAGGATATCCAAGTGAAGATGGGGAACAACCTAAGAAAGACATCCCAGGTTACCGCTTCGTAGAGACTAAGAAACTTCCAAACGGCGACACTGAACATGTCTACGAAAAAGTGAAGACCAGTCACAAGGATAAGGAAGGCAACGACATTCCAGGATATCCAAGTGAAGATGGGGAACAACCTAAGAAAGACATCCCAGGTTATCGCTTCGTAGAGACTAAGAAACTTCCAAACGGCGACACTGAACATGTCTACGAAAAAGTGAAGACCAGTCACAAGGATAAGGAAGGCAACGACATTCCAGGATATCCAAGTGAAGATGGGGAACAACCTAAGAAAGACATCCCAGGTTATCGCTTCGTAGAGACTAAGAAACTTCCAAACGGCGACACTGAACATGTCTACGAAAAAGTGAAGACCAGTCACAAGGATAAGGAAGGCAACGACATTCCAGGATATCCAAGTGAAGATGGCGAACAACCTAAGAAAGACATCCCAGGCTACCGCTTCGTAGAGACTAAGAAACTTCCAAATGGCGACACAGTTCATGTTTATGAAAAAATTATTCCTTCTGTGAAACCATCACAACCAGCTAAGGAATTGCCTAATACTGGTACAGAAGATCACTCTAGCCTAGCAGCTCTTGGACTTCTTGGAGTATTGAGCGGATTTGGTCTTGTGGCACGCAAGAAAAAAGAAGACTAATGTTTTAATCATTAAAGATTAAACAGAGGAATTCAATTTCATAAATGAAAACCCAACTAATCAAGCGATTAGTTGGGTTTTTTAGGAGGTTATTAGTCATAAGTACCAATCCCATGTCAATTCTCACTTGACGCTTCCCTCTTAGATTACATCTCTTGTAACCCAAACAAGCCTTTATCTGCCCAAAGACAGGTTCACATCAATCTTGCGTTGAGCGAAAATCTGTCTACCTTGGGGAGATAAAAGCGCCTGACATTCTTTAGTTTTTAAGTGCTGATAGCGTTCGTTCATATACAGTCCCTTTTGAGGGGCTGCTTCAGGTTCATCAGCGTAGTAAACCTTGATTTCCTGTTGAAAGTCCGCCTGTGTTTTCTGATGTTTGATATGATGAAAACGATAGCACCAGCCATCAGGATGTGTATAGCTATCCTCCTTGTCATCATAGTGCCAATTCGCTAAGTTTCTAACCGACTGTTTATACCTTTTCTTCTGTTCCTTATCAAACATGGCATATTTAATCAGATGGTTCACCTCCTTTTCATCTAAACGAAGGAGGTTCTCTTCGCTTCCATATCCAGCATCTGCGACAACTGTTTTCAATTCATGCGGATAGGTTTCAAGTAAGGGGAGAAGAGTCTGGGTGTCTGTCGGATTTGAGAAGACATCATAGTGAAGAACAAATTGGTTTTCAGTAGCGATTTGAAGATTGTAGCCAGGTTTGAGTTGTCCATTTCTCATGTGATCCTCCTTCATCCGCATAAAAGTGGCATCTGGATCGGTTTTGGAAAAGCTGTTACGCCCTTCAAATGTCTCCTGATAGTTCTCATATTTTTCAGCACGTACTGAAAAATCCTCCTTGACTTTACGCAAGACTTTCTTGAGTTTACGACGCTGGGTTTTACGTTCATCCTTCCCTTTAACGGGTGTCTCCTCAATGTCTTGGTTCAATTTTTCCAATTCTTCTTCAAGGACTTGAGCGAATGCAAGCAACTGCTCTGAGGAGATAGGCTCTTGTGTATCCAGTTCGATAGCTTGATGGATCAGGGGAGTGATTTCTTCTTGAAAATAGACCTGTATCTGTTCTTGAAGTTTGGCGGAGAATTTCTCTGTCGCTTTCTTCCACACGAAACTATACTTGTTGGCATTGGCTTCAATCTTAGTCCCGTCAATAAACAGACAATCTAAGGCCACTAACTCTTCCATTTTTAAACGAAGATTGAGGTCGATGAACAGACCACGGATGAGTTCTTCCATCCCTTCAGTGACTCGAAATCGATTGATGGTGCGATAGCTGACAACCAACTTTCCTGTTAAATACTGCATAGCCAGATTTTCAATCATCATTTTTTCGACCAGAGAAAATCCCTTGTGAATAGGCAAATAGTAGAGTAGCTACAAGCATTTTAGGGTGATAAGACGGGCGACCGAAGGTATGATAGAAAGCCTGGAAGTGACGATCCTCCAAGGCATTCACCACTTTTTCAATGGTAAAGACAAGATGATCTTGTGGCAAGAAAGAATGGATTTCTAGTGGTAAAGTCGTTTGATTTGTGTTATAGTGAATATGCGTGGGATAGCCTTTCTAAATGGTTTATTGAGCAATTCTATTTTAGCAAGACTGTCGCAATCATGCAAAAAGCAACGGCAAATCCGTTGCTTTTTTTGTAGCAAAGGGACTATTGTCCCAGACTCCTCAATTGTTTTTGGATCGTCGAGCAAGACGCAGTGGTTGAGTGGGCTCTACTACGCTGATTTCATCAGCTTTTACAGCCCTACTCAACTGTGCGGAGGCGGGACGACGAAATCGAATTCTAACGAATTACCGATTTCTGTCCCACTCTCTTTTGTCATGTTTACAAGAGGATAAGGTATAGAACTAGACCGATGAAAATATTTTTCGGCCTTTTTTTGTTTTTCCTTGACAGTTAAATTGTCAGAATTTATAATAAAAGAAGAAAGGCGATAACGGTGTTATCGAATTAAAATCATGAAAAAAGAAACAGATGAGTTAAACGAAAAAATCTTGGAAAGCGCAAGGAGTGAGTTCTTGGTTTATGGCTATCAGGATGCTTCACTGCGGAGAATTTGTCGCGCTGCTGGCTTGACGACTGGGGCTCTTTATAAGCGCTATGAGAGTAAGGACAGTCTCTTTACTGCTCTGCTTGAGCCTACTCTGACAGCCTTAGACCAGTATGGACAAGATCAGAAGCGACGTGACTATGCTTTTCTAGAAGAGGGACACCTGTCTGACATGTGGGCACATCGCTTAGAGGATCTCCAGTCCCTGATGCGGATTCTCTATAAGTATAAGGATATTATGCAGCTCTTGCTCTTTAAATCTCAGGGTTCTTCGCAAGCGGACTTCAGGATGCGTCTGCCTCATTTGGCTGCTAACGAGACTTATCGCTATTTGGATCTGGCTTACAAAGAGGGGAAAATCAATCATTTGGTCAAACACGAGTTTCTGCGATCGTGCATGACAGCTTATTACACAGCTGTATTTGAGCCCTTGGCTCAAGACTGGCCCCAAGAGCAGGCGCTGGAATTTTGCCATTCCATCATGGACTTGTTTGACTGGGGAGGTTTGCTTGGTTTTTGATAGAAAGAAGGAAATTCTATGAAGAAAAAATCTGTTCTTGCTTGGATCTGGGACTTTGTTTCCCTTCATAAGATATATTTTGTGCTCAGTCTAATCTTTGCCTTTGCCTCTGTGATTTCAGGATTTCTGCCTTATTTCTTTATTGGCGGAATGATTAATCAGCTCTTGGCTGGCAATAAAAACTGGGATTTCTACCTGCAAGAGTCGGCTTGGGTGGCTCTGGCTTGGATTGGCTACTGGGGATTTCACGGTATTTCCACCATGCTGTCACATACGGCAACTTTTAAGATTCTAGCAGAAATGCGGCACCGCTTGACAGATAAGCTAGCAAGGTTGCCTTTAGGTATAGTGCTTAGTCAGTCATCAGGCAGCTATAAAAACATTATCGTTGAGAGGGTGGATGCGACCGAAACGACCTTGGCTCACCTAATTCCAGAGTTTACTGCTGGGATTTTTGGTCCGATTATTGTTCTCATTGCCATGCTGGTTATCGATTGGCGGCTGACCTTGCTGTCTCTCCTGACTATTCCCGTCGTGGCGCTGGCATATATACGAATGGTTGCTAATAGCGAAACTGACTATCAAAATACTCTGGTCAAGACCAAAAAACTCAATGATACAGCGGTGGAATACATCAATGGGATTGAGGTTATCAAGGTTTTTGGCAAGGAAAAATTTTCTTACGATAAGTTTGTGACAGCTGCTAGAGAAGGAGCAGATTGCTTTATTGAGTGGATGCGCAAGTTCAATCTGGAGATGGGTATTGTGACTGCATTTCTGCCATCAGGCTTGCTCTTTCTGCTGCCCGCTGGCTGTTATTTCTATCTGCAAGGTAGCTTGACTGCCAGCAATTTCATTCTGATGATTATTCTTTCGCTCAGTCTTCTGACTCCTCTGATTTTAGTGGCTAGTTACATGGACGATTTACGGAAAATCGGGACTATTTTTGGCCAAGTCATTGATATTTTGGAAAAGCCTGATTTGAAAAGACCTCAGGATTTGCGAGAACTTCCAAAAGGAAGGGATCTGGTCATGACGAATGTCAGCTTTGGTTATACAAATGAAGAGGAGGTGCTACATGGAATTTCGTTAGATATTAAGACTGGTAGCATCAATGCTTTAGTTGGGCCATCTGGCTCAGGTAAGTCTACAATTGCCAAGCTTCTAGCTTCTTTCTGGGATGTCACTTCTGGCCAGATTACTTATGGTGGCTTGGACATTCGCCAGCTTCCGCTAGACTATTACAGCCGGCAGATTGCTTACGTGACCCAGGATAATTACCTCTTTGATGAGACTATTATGGAAAATATCCGGATGGGAAATCCAGCAGCTTCTGATGAAGATGTCATCGAGATTGCCCGTCGCTGTGGCTGTTATGACTTTATCATGAACTTGGAAAATGGCTTTGAGACTCAGGTAGGCTCTGGCGGTGGTCATCTATCTGGTGGGGAGCGTCAGCGGATTGCCATCGCCCGTGCCATGCTTAAGGATGCGCCGATTCTTATCTTGGATGAAGCGACTGCTTATACAGATCCGGAAAATGAAGCACGGATTCAGTCCAGTCTAGCTCGTCTGATTGAGGGACGGACCTTGATTGTCATTGCCCACAGGCTGTCTACGATTATGAGTGCAGACCAGATAGTCCTGGTCAATGATGGTCGGATTGAAGCTAGGGGTCGGCATGAAGAGTTGCTGGTAGCTAGTCCGCTTTATGCTTCCATGTGGCGGACCCATATTGCTACCAGGGATAGTGGTGAGATGGAAGGAGGGCTGACCCATGCTTAATATACTGAAGAAATTCTTTGATTTTTGTACGGCAGAGGACCGTAAGAAATTTTATCAGTCCATTTATCTGGGCATCATCAAGTCCTTTATCATCGCTCTGCGTATCCCAGCAATCGGCCTAGTTCTTATGGGACTGATTGAGAAGAATCTCTCTATGCAGACCTTCTGGCTGGCTCTAGGAATCATGCTGGTATCCACTGTGCTAAACGTTTGGATTACCCTGAAAATCACCATGCTGCAGACGGAAGCGGGCTATCACACTTGTGCTCAGAAGCGGATTGAAATTGCCGAGCACATGCGCTATCTACCCATGGGTTACTTTAATCAAAATAGCTTGGGCAAGATTACCAGTGTTACAACTAATACGCTGGAAGGACTGTCTGATGTAGCTACCAGAGTGGTTATGATGACTGTGCAGGGCTTTCTGACGACTGGTCTCATCACTATTTTGGTCTTTCTATATGATTGGCGGGTTGGTCTGGTTCTCTTGGTGGGTCTCATTCTCTTTCTCCTGCCTAATACCCTCATGCGTTGGCAAGTTGGTAAGGTTTCTGATGACAAGTATCAGGCAGATACGGACCTAGTAGCTGTTGTTTTGGAGTATAGCCAAGGGATTGCTGAAGTTAAGAACTACAATCTGGTCAACCGTTCTGCTAAGAAGCTGTCCAAGGCTATTGAAGGCAAGAGTCAGCTAGATACCAAAATGACACTCGTGACCTCACCTTACATTGCCCTCCAGGGCATAGTGACCAAGCTGACCGGTCTCTTTATGGGGCTTTTCTCTATCTATTTTTATCTCAATGGCAGTATGGAACTGCTGGTAACCATTATGATGATTGTCAGTGGTTTTATGATTTATGAAAATCTAGACGGCGTTGGCTCTTTCTCTTCTCTCCTGCGCATTGTTGATCTGTCGGTTGATATGGTCAATCAAGTCTTGGCTATCCAGCCGATGGACATCAGTGGTCAGGACATTGAACCTAAGAGCAGCCAGATTGAGCTGAGAGATGTTGGCTTCTCTTATGGAAATAAGAAAATTATTGACCAGGTTTCCCTCACCATTCCCGAAAAAACAACAACTGCCTTGGTCGGACCTTCTGGCTCTGGCAAAACAACGCTCTGCTACCTCATCGCCCGCTTCTGGGATGTGGATCAAGGCAGTATCAGTCTGGACGGACATGATGTTAGAGATTACAGCTATGACAGCCTGATTCGTAATTTCAGCTTTGTCTTCCAAAGCGTCTATCTCTTTGAGGATACCATTGCCAATAACATTCGTTTTGGGAAGCCAGAGGCCAGTCAGGAAGAAGTGATAGAGGCTGCTAAGAAAGCTGCCTGTCATGACTTTATCCTCTCACTGCCTGATGGCTATGATACCAAGATCGGTGAAGGAGGTGCTAGTCTTTCTGGAGGTGAGCGTCAGCGCATTTCCATCGCACGGGCTATTATCAAGGATGCGCCTATTATCATTCTGGATGAAGCAACAGCCAATGTTGACCCAGAAAACGAAGAAGCCCTCATGCAGGCTATTCGGGCTCTGACTCGAGATAAGACCATTATCATGATTGCCCACCGACTCAAGACGGTTGAGCATGCAGACCAGATTCTAGTGCTGGATCAAGGCCGCATTGTCGAGCAAGGAAAACATCAAGACTTACTAGCCAAACAAGGTATCTATAGTAAGTTTATCCAAGAAAGAAAAACAGCTACCAGCTGGAGGATAGATACGGAAAGTTAAAGAAATATCTTTGCTAACAGGAGATTTGCGTCGTCCCACCTCCGCACAGTTGAGTAGGGCTGTAAAAGCTGATGAAATCAGCGTAGTAGAGCCCACTCAACCACTGCGTCTTGCTCGACGATCCAAAAACAATTGAGGAGGCTGGGACTATTGTCCCAGATCTTTTTTCTTGTGTTTTATATCGAGCTGTGATATATTCTATATAACGAAGTGCGATATATCGAATTGAATAGGAGGTGCCTATAAATGGAATTAATGGATAAGGTTCGTCGAGTTTATCTTCCGATGACGGAAACTGGCTTTTATATCTTGTTTTGTCTACAGAAGGAGAACCATGGGTATAGTATTACGCAAAAGGTCAAGGAGATGACAGATTCGCAAGTTTCGATTAGTCCTGGAACTATGTATGGTACCTTGTCAAAGATGGAAAAGGATGGTTTGATTTCCTTTGTCCGCGAAGAGGAAAAACGGAAAATCTATCAGATAACAGATTTGGGACGAAAGGTTTTGGAGATTGAATTGAAACGTATTGAGCGGCTCTACAGAAACAGTCGGGAGGAAGGTTGATGGAAAAGAAAAGTGTTTATCGACTTGTTACCATTGCGGATTATGAGAGGGAGGCGATTTTCCTAGGGAGAATGCATGCGGAGGGTTGGAAGCTTAGTAAAGTGAGTTATTCTTACTTATTAGTTGCAGTTAAGTATAGTTTTGAAAAATGTCAACCGGAGCAAGTCTCTTATCAGTTGGATTTTTATCCTATGAAAAAGTCAGAGAGAGCTTCCTATTTACAACTGTTTAAAGATTGTGGATGGGAGCATATTACAGATTTTAATGGTTTTTCCTACTTTAGAAAGTTTCTTGCTGGAATTGAGTCGGATGCAGAGTTTGAAATTTATAATGACTCGACCGGGAAGTTAGCTATGGTCAAGCGGATTTTAATAATGCGAGTGTTCCCTATTTTTCTTCTATTTTCAGCTCTGCTATTGGTTTTCTCAAAGTTACTCACTGGAAAAGGTTATTT
The DNA here is from genome assembly GCF_021497945.1 of Streptococcus oralis. NCBI lineage: Bacteria > Bacillati > Bacillota > Bacilli > Lactobacillales > Streptococcaceae > Streptococcus > Streptococcus oralis. The sequence goes on from NZ_CP046524.1 coordinate 359,636, forward strand.
CAGTTGGGAAGTGTGTTTGATTGTCATAATAGATTGTGTTTTATTGATCGTTTTTGTGATTCAGATTTCTTATGTTTTTTGGAGATTGTTTCAAAAGTGGAAAGAATTATCTGATAAATAAAACAATGCCTGTTTTCGAATTTGGAGGTAAGACAATGAATAGCAAAGTAAAATTTCGAATGTTTACCATTTTAGACTTTGACAAGGAAGAAGAATATTTACATGAGATGCATCTGAAAGGCTGGAGATATAGAACGAGTCGTTTTGGTTTTTTCTATTTTTGCCAATGCCAACCTGACGATGTCATCTACCGTATCTATGATTCTAGATTTCTTAAAAAGTATAAGCATGAACTGCAAGATTTTAGAAATAGCGGTTGGGAATTGATAGAAACAGGTTTTTGTTCAATTCTTCGTAAACCAACTTCTGATATACTTTCAGAGGAGAAAGTCTATATGAGTAAGGGTCTCAGATGGGAAGTTATGCGGTCTAGACTTCGTTCATGTACAGCTACTTTCTTAGGTGGTTTTGTTGTCTGTATGAGTTTATTTAGAGAAGATCTTTCTATATCTTTCTTCATTATTTTTGTTCTATACGCTTTCCTGATTTCTTATCTGATCTATGGATATTACAGACCTAAAAGGAAATACCAAGTAGATGAAAGATAAGTTTCTAGGTCCTCAGACTGATTTTTAGCACTCTTGGTAAAAGAGTGCTAATTTTTTGAGTTTTTGTCTTGACATTCTCTTCTAAGGGTGTATAATAGAATCATGAGTTAGCACTTGAGTGTATTGAGTGCTAATCGATCAGACAGAGAGGAGTGATGAGATGGTTACAGAGCGTCAGCAGGATATTTTAAATCTGATTATTGACATCTTTACCAAAACGCACGAACCTGTCGGATCCAAAGCTTTGCAAGAGTCTATCAACTCTAGCAGTGCAACCATTCGTAATGATATGGCGGCTCTAGAAAAGCAAGGTTTGCTTGAGAAGGCGCATACTTCAAGCGGTCGGATGCCAAGTGTTGCTGGTTTTCAGTACTATGTGAAACACTCACTGGATTTTGACCGACTGGCTGAAAATGAGGTCTATGAGATTGTCAAAGCCTTTGATCAGGAATTCTTCAAACTGGAAGATATTCTACAAGAGGCTGCTAATGTTTTGACAGACTTAAGTGGTTGCACAGTTGTAGCGCTAGATGTTGAGCCGAGCAGGCAACGGTTGACAGCCTTTGATATCGTTGTTTTGGGACAACATACTGCTCTTGCAGTTTTTACACTTGATGAGTCTCGAACGGTTACCAGTCAGTTTTTGATTCCAAGGAACTTCTTGCAGGAGGATTTGCTGAAACTGAAGAGCATCATTCAGGAACGCTTCCTGGGGTACACCGTTCTAGATATTCACTACAAGATTCGGACGGAAATTCCGCAGATTATCCAGCGCTACTTTACAACAACGGACAATGTCATGGATCTCTTTGAACATATTTTTAAAGAAATGTTCAACGAAAACATTGTAGTGGCGGGCAAGGTTAATCTCTTGAATTTTGCCAATCTCGCAGCCTATCAGTTCTTTGACCAACCACAGAAAGTGGCTCTGGAGATTCGTGAAGGTCTGCATGAAGATCAGATGCAAAATGTCCGTGTTGCGGACAGTCAAGAATCCTGTCTAGCTGATTTAGCGGTGATTAGCAGTAAATTCCTCATTCCTTATCGAGGTTTTGGAATTCTGGCGATTATCGGTCCGGTTAATCTGGATTACCAGCAATTGGTCAATCAACTCAATGTGGTCAATCGAGTCTTAACTATGAAACTCACAGATTTCTATCGATATTTGAGTAGTAATCATTATGAGGTGAGTTGAACATGAAATTACATAAATTCCTAAAAAGGAGGCGAAAAATGTCTGAGGAAATAAAAAACGAAGAAGTAAAAGAAGAGGAAGTTGTTGAAACGACAGAAGAAACAACTCCTGAAAAGTCAGAGTTAGACTTGGCAAATGAACGTGCGGATGAGTTTGAAAATAAATACCTTCGCGCTCATGCGGAAATGCAAAATATCCAACGTCGTGCCAACGAAGAACGCCAACTCTTGCAACGTTATCGCAGTCAAGACTTAGGAAAGGCTATCCTCCCTTCTTTGGACAACCTTGAGCGTGCGCTTGCCGTTGAAGGTTTGACAGACGATGTCAAAAAGGGACTGGAGATGGTGCAAGAAAGCTTGATTCACGCTTTGAAAGAAGAAGGAATCGAAGAAATCGCAGCTGACGGAGAATTTGACCATAACTATCATATGGCTATCCAGACTCTCCCGGCAGACGATGAACACCCAGCAGATACCATCGCCCAAGTTTTTCAAAAAGGCTATAAACTCCATGACCGCATCCTACGCCCAGCCATGGTGGTAGTATACAACTAGGCAATAGAGCTTAAAAATCTTGTCCGAAACGACAATAAACTATGAAGAAGGATAAAAAGCAAGCCGGAGGCTTGCAAGGAAGATATTTCCCGCCGTGGTGAAACAGGGGATTTTTGAGACAATAGGCTCAAAAATAAGTGATGAAATCCCGTAGGGAGTTGCTCACGTCCCCACCACTTAAGGGGAATATCAAGAAAAATCAAAAACAGAATATAAAATTTAAGGAGAAAAACACATGTCTAAAATTATCGGTATTGACTTAGGTACAACCAACTCAGCAGTTGCAGTTCTTGAAGGAACTGAAAGTAAAATCATCGCAAACCCAGAAGGAAACCGCACAACGCCATCTGTAGTATCATTCAAAAACGGCGAAATCATCGTTGGTGATGCCGCAAAACGTCAAGCAGTTACAAACCCAGATACAGTTATCTCAATCAAATCTAAGATGGGAACTTCTGAAAAAGTTTCTGCTAACGGTAAGGAATACACTCCACAAGAAATCTCAGCTATGATCCTTCAATACTTGAAAGGTTACGCTGAAGAGTACCTTGGTGAAAAAGTAACCAAAGCAGTTATCACAGTACCTGCTTACTTCAACGACGCGCAACGTCAAGCGACAAAAGACGCTGGTAAAATTGCTGGTCTTGAAGTAGAACGTATCGTCAACGAACCAACTGCAGCAGCTCTTGCATACGGTTTGGACAAGACTGACAAAGAAGAAAAAATCTTGGTATTCGACCTTGGTGGTGGTACATTTGACGTATCTATCCTTGAATTGGGTGATGGTGTCTTCGATGTATTGTCAACTGCAGGGGACAACAAACTTGGTGGTGACGACTTTGACCAAAAAATCATCGACCACTTGGTAGCAGAATTCAAGAAAGAAAACGGTATTGACTTGTCTAATGACAAGATGGCAATGCAACGTTTGAAAGATGCAGCTGAAAAAGCGAAGAAAGACCTTTCTGGTGTAACTTCAACTCAAATCAGCTTGCCATTTATCACTGCGGGTGAAGCTGGACCTCTTCACTTGGAAATGACTTTGACTCGTGCGAAATTTGACGATTTGACTCGTGACCTTGTTGAACGTACAAAAGTTCCAGTTCGTCAAGCTCTTTCAGATGCAGGTTTGAGCTTGTCAGAAATCGACGAAGTCATCCTTGTTGGTGGTTCAACTCGTATCCCTGCTGTTGTAGAAGCTGTTAAGGCTGAAACTGGTAAAGAACCAAACAAATCAGTGAACCCTGACGAAGTGGTTGCTATGGGTGCTGCGATCCAAGGTGGTGTCATCACTGGTGACGTTAAGGACGTTGTCCTTCTTGACGTAACACCATTGTCACTTGGTATTGAAACAATGGGTGGAGTATTTACAAAACTCATTGACCGTAACACAACGATTCCAACATCTAAATCACAAGTCTTCTCAACAGCAGCAGACAACCAACCAGCCGTTGATATCCACGTTCTTCAAGGTGAACGCCCTATGGCAGCAGATAACAAGACTCTTGGACGCTTCCAATTGACAGACATCCCAGCTGCACCTCGTGGTATCCCACAAATCGAAGTAACATTTGACATTGACAAGAACGGTATCGTGTCTGTTAAGGCAAAAGACCTTGGAACTCAAAAAGAACAAACGATTGTCATCCAATCTAACTCAGGTTTGACTGATGAAGAAATCGACCGCATGATGAAAGATGCTGAAGCAAACGCTGAAGCAGATAAGAAACGTAAAGAAGAAGTTGACCTTCGTAACGAAGTAGACCAAGCCATCTTTGCGACTGAAAAGACTATCAAGGAAACTGAAGGCAAAGGCTTCGATGCAGAACGTGATGCTGCCCAAGCTGCCCTTGATGACCTTAAGAAAGCGCAAGAAGACAACAACTTGGATGAAATGAAAGCAAAACTCGAAACATTGAACGAAAAAGCTCAAGCCCTCGCAGTGAAACTCTATGAACAAGCTGCATCACAACATGCACACACAGAAAGTCAAGGCGCTGAAAATGCAAGCTCAAGCAAGGCTGACGATGACGTCGTAGATGGAGAGTTTACGGAAAAATAAGATGCAAAGCCCGTTAAAACCTCACAGTGAAAATAGGAAATCTGACGCAGAAACTTTAGTTTCTAGGAAGATTTATCTTTTTCACCAAGAGGTTAGGGCGCGCTCGATTTAGCATTACTAGTTTGATTTTTAAAACTCGAACGTCGTGATGATAAGAAGAAATCCAGAGGTTGCAACCCAGCCTCTGTTTTTCGGTAAAATAGAGGATGTTGCGTATGAAAAAAGTACTTTGTATAATTTATCCTAATTTTTCTCTTTATGAGATAACCACTTTAACGAGTACTTTAGCTCTGTCTTTTGATATCACGATTGATTATGTAGCTTCAGAGCATTCGATGGTGTTCTCTGAGGATGGTTTGCCTTGCCAACCTACAACAACATTCGAACAAATAAATTTAGACGATTACTCTTGTGTTATTTTGCCAGGAATGGTAAATATAGGGCCTGCTCTACAGGATGAAAAATTAAATTCGTTTTTGAGAGAACTCGGTGAGCAGGATATCTTAATTACAGCAATTTCTTCTGTGCCCATTTTGTTAGCGAAAGCTGGCTTGTTGAATGACACGAAATTTACTGGTGGGATTTGGCAAAACTTCTTTGACTATTTTGAATTTCTTCCTCAGGAAAATTTCAAAGCAAAAGCTGTCCTGCAAGATAAAAATATCATTACTGCTATTGGCTTTGCACATCAAGAGTTTGCAAGAAAAGTGATACTTGGTCTAGGTTTGGCAGAAAATACTGACAACTATTTTAAAGAACAGAACGAATATTCAGAAGAGGACTTGATTTTTACTCTATCGGACAAAGAGTTTGATGAAGTGAAGCAGAGTATAGAAAATACCCTCTAATGATTTACTTATAAACTATAGAAAGGAATAAGGGTGTTCGAGTAACTGAACACGGGCTACGGACTGTGTCAAAAAGATAGTTTTTTCTAGGACGTAAGCGTCCGTCGTCAAAACTCCTATTTTGACTGTGTCCGTTTGACGCCCTTTGTATCTTGAATTATGAACAATACTGAATTTTATGATCGTCTGGGGGTGTCAAAAAACGCTTCGGCAGACGAGATCAAAAAGGCTTATCGTAAGCTTTCAAAAAAATATCACCCAGATATCAACAAGGAGCCTGGTGCTGAGGAAAAATACAAGGAAGTTCAAGAAGCCTATGAGACTTTGAGTGACGACCAAAAACGTGCAACCTACGACCAATATGGGGCTGCGGGTGCCAACGGTGGCTTTGGTGGTGCTGGCGGTTTCGGTGGCTTTGACGGAGCAAATGGCTTCGGTGGTTTTGAGGATATTTTCTCAAGTTTCTTTGGTGGAGGCGGAGCTTCGCGCAACCCAAACGCTCCTCGTCAAGGAGACGACCTCCAGTATCGTGTGAATTTGACTTTTGAAGAAGCTATCTTTGGAACGGAAAAAGAAGTTAAATACAATCGTGAAGCCAGCTGTCGTACATGTAATGGCTCTGGTGCTAAGCCAGGGACAAGTCCAGTCACTTGTGGACGCTGTCATGGCGCTGGTGTCATTAACGTTGATACGCAAACTCCGCTTGGTATGATGCGCCGCCAAGTAACCTGTGATGTCTGTCATGGTCGCGGAAAGGAAATCAAAGATCCATGTACAACTTGTCACGGAACAGGTCATGAAAAACAAGCTCATAGCGTACATGTGAAGATTCCTGCTGGTGTGGAAACAGGCCAACAAATCCGCCTAGCGGGTCAAGGTGAAGCAGGCTTTAACGGTGGACCTTACGGAGACTTGTACGTGGTGGTTTCAGTTGAAGCTAGTGATAAGTTTGAACGTGAAGGAACGACTATCTTCTACAATCTGAACCTCAACTTTGTCCAAGCAGCCCTCGGAGATACTGTGGAAATTCCAACTGTACATGGTGATGTTGAATTGGTCATCCCAGAAGGAACTCAGACAGGTAAGAAATTCCGTCTACGTGGCAAGGGAGCACCGAGCCTTCGTGGCGGTGCCGTTGGTGACCAATACGTTACAGTCAATGTCGTGACTCCGACTGGCTTGAACGACCGCCAAAAAGCAGCCTTGAAGGAATTCGCAGCTGCAGGTGACTTGAAAGTCAATCCAAAGAAAAAAGGCTTCTTTGACCATATAAAAGATGCCTTTGAAGGAGAATAAAGTAAAAAGAGCCGATGGGCTCTTTTTTTGTGTAGTCTTTGGAAATTTAACATCGGAGAAAATCATTTTCCAGCTGGTTTACTATTTATACTTTTGAGTGAGCAAGCCAGCCGCATCCATCTCCTGGATGAGTTGCTTGATTTCTGTTTCTTTACCAGATTTCACGGTGATGGTATCAATGTGGTTGATTGCCGAATTATCCTGAATATCCACCAAGGTTAAAGCTTTTTCATAGAATGCAATTCCCTTTTTTAGACTTTCCTGATCATTCCAAAAGAGAAGTGAGTAATTAGGGTTAAATTTCTTTCCTTTTTCTTGGAAATACTTTTCACTTTCCTTCTCTAAAAATTGGAATAAGCCATGGTTGAACAAGTTATCTCCTACTTTATAGTATGAAATATCCCCTGCCTGTAGGACATAGACTTCCAGTCGGTTTTTGGTGAGTTTTGGACTTTCTTTTAGGACGGGGTGACTATTGATAACCTCATCTGAGAAAGTAACATAGAAATTTAAGCCTCCACCCTCGAATTGATACCTTCCATTTGATTCTACTTTCTCAGGAGGCATGTCAAGAGAGATAAATATTTGTTTTAAGGATTCATTTCCTTTTTGGATGTCACTCGGTGAGGCCTTGAAAAGATTCATCAGTAGTAGAAATGCTAGAGCCGTCAGAAGACAGAGACAGCCGCAAATAATCGCGATGACCTTCGCTAGAACTTTTACAAACTGTTTCATTTTCATTCCCTCCCTTTTCTGTTCGAATCTAGTAACCTAAAATGGATTTAAGGAAAGTTGGAGGCTTTCTTATACTTGTTTTTCTTCTTGGAGGACCGCCATTCTGGTTTGGAAATCTTTTTCCAAGACTTTGAATTTATAGGTTAAGTCTTTTTGGTATTCCTTGATAAGGGCTTTTTGTTGGTCGATGATTTGCAGGCTATTTTGAATGACATCCAAATCCTCCTTCATAGCTTCGACACGGTCGCTAGTATCCATAAATTCCTCTGTGATGACTTGGCGATTTTTCACGACAAAATAACTTCCGGCTGCAGCTCCTGCAAATAGTAGTAGGTTGGATAATTTCATGGCAACTCCTTAGGCGTTTTTGATAGTTTCAGCGACTTGAGCAAGTTTGTCAAAGTCTGGTTCGTGGGCGATAAAATCAATCTTGAGGTCATCGTCCGCACTGTAGCGAGGCACGAGGTGAACGTGGGTATGAAAGACGGTTTGCCCTGCGATTTCTTCACAGTTGGCAATAATATTCATACCAGCGGCCTTAGTAGCTTTCATGACTTTTTGAGCCACTGTTGGTACTTGGGCAAAGAGTTGGCTGGCGCTAGTAGCGTCCATTTCTAAAAGATTGCGATAGTGTTCCTTTGGCACGACCAAGGTGTGTCCTGGTGTCACTTGAGAGATATCAAGAAAGGCAAGAACCTGCTCATCTTCATATACTTTTGAAGCAGGAATTTCCCCTGCGATGATTTTACAAAAAATGCAATCTGACATAAAATCTACCTCTACTGTATTGAATTTTGATATAATATAGCTACATTATACCAGATTTGGAGAAAATATGTTAGAAATTAAAAACCTGACAGGAGGCTATGTTCACGTCCCTGTCTTGAAAGATGTGTCCTTTACAGTTGAAAGTGGGCAGTTGGTTGGTTTGATTGGTCTTAACGGTGCTGGGAAATCAACGACAATCAATGAGATTATTGGTCTGTTGACACCTTACAGTGGGGAAATCAAGATTAACGGTCTCACCCAGCGAGAAGATGCGACCAACTACCGCAAACAGATTGGCTACATCCCAGAAACGCCTAGCTTGTATGAGGAATTGACTCTTAGAGAGCATATTGAAACGGTGGCTATGGCTTACGGTATTGAGCAGAATATAGCTTTTGAGCGAGTAGAACCTTTGTTAAAAATGTTCCGTCTGGACCAGAAATTGGACTGGTTCCCTGTTCATTTTTCAAAAGGGATGAAGCAGAAGGTCATGATTATCTGTGCTTTTGTGGTGGATCCAAGTTTTTTCATCGTGGACGAGCCTTTCCTTGGTCTCGATCCGCTTGCGATTGCGGACCTGATTCAGCTTCTAGAAGTAGAAAAGCAAAAGGGCAAATCCATTCTCATGAGTACCCACGTGCTGGACTCGGCGGAGAAGATGTGTGATGCCTTTGTTATTCTCCACAAGGGGGAGGTGAGGGCTCAGGGGAACCTCCAGCAACTGCGCGAAGCCTTTGACATGCCTGAAGCGAGTTTGAATGATATTTACTTGGCTCTGACCAAAGAGGAGGAGCTATGAAAGACTTGTTTTTAAAGCGAAAGCAGGCTTTTCGTAAGAAGTGTGTGGGTTATCTGCGTTATGTTCTCAATGACCACTTTGTCTTGTTCCTGCTGGTTCTCATCGGTTTTCTAGCCTACCAGTACAGTCAACTCTTGCAAGATTTTCCTGAAAATCATTGGTCCATCCTCTTGTTTTTGGGAATTGTATCTGCCTTGCTTTTGGCTTGGGGAGGAATCGCGACCTACATGGAAGGACCTGACAAACTCTTTCTCTTAGTCAGTGAAGAGGAGGTTAAGTCTCACCTCAAAAGGCAGACAGTGCGCTCACTGGTCTTTTGGCTCTTTGTCCAAACCCTTTTCTTGCTTTTATTTGTGCCCTTATTTTTAGCCATGGGTTATGGCTTGCCAGTCTTTCTCATCTATGTGCTTTTATTGGGGATTGGGAAATACCTGGTCTTTCGTCAAAAGGCCAGCAAATTTCTTACTGAAACAGGACTTGACTGGGACTATGTGATTGCTCAAGAAAGCAATCGCAAGCAACTTTTGCTTCGTTTCTTTGCCCTCTTTACTCAGGTCAAGGGCGTTTCAAATAGTGTCAAACGTCGTGCTTATCTGGATTTCATCCTTAAAGTAGTTCAGAAAGTGCCTGGCAAGATCTGGCAAAACCTCTATCTTCGTTCTTATCTGCGAAATGGAGACCTCTTTGCCCTCAGTCTCCGTCTCTTGCTCCTATCCTTGTTAGCTTTGATCTTTATCGAGCAGTCTTGGATTGCGACAGCAGTGGTTGTCCTGTTTAATTACCTCATGCTCTTCCAGTTGTTAGCTCTCTATCGTGCTTTTGACTACCAGTACTTGACCCATCTCTTTCCTTTGGAAAAGGGTGAAAAAGAGAAGGGCTTGAAACAGATAGTGCTCGGTGTTGGAAGTGTCGTTCTTTTGTTGGAATTGCTTGTCGGAGCAGTGGTTTTTCAAGAAAAAATAGCCCTGTTGGCTCTTGTAGGAGCTAGTCTCTTCCTACAATTGTTTTATTTGCCTTACCAACTGAAAAGACTGGTTGACGAATAGACCAAAAACTAGTAGAATAGTAAGGAAACTTTATACGGAGGAAAAAAATGGACTTGGGTGATAATGAGCTAACGCTGACCCCTATCCCTGGGAAGAGCGGCAAAGCTTATATGGGAAGCTACCCTGATGGGAAACGCGTCTTTGTAAAAATGAACACCTCTCCAATCCTACCTGGCCTAGCCAGAGAACAAATCGCTCCTCAATTACTATGGACTCGTCGTTTGCCAGATGGTCGTGATATGTGTGCCCAGGAATGGTTGACGGGCAAAATCTTGACACCACACGATATGAATCGCAAGCAGATCATCAATATCTTGACACGTCTTCACCGCTCACGTCCCTTGATGAAGCAGTTGAGCCGTTTGGGATATACCATGGAGACGCCAGTAGACCTGTTGCAGTCTTGGAGGCAAGAAGCACCAGAAGTCTTGAAACGACATCAGTACTTAAATTCGGTGATTGATGATTTGCGTAGAACGGTTCCAGGTTTTAGGGAAGACTATGCAACGATTGTACATGGGGATCTTCGCCATAGTAATTGGATTGAAACAGAGAGCGGACTCGTTTATCTAGTGGATTGGGATTCGGTTCGTCTGACGGATCGTATGTTTGATGTGGCGCATATGTTGTGTCATTATATTCCAGAGCAACATTGGCATGATTGGCTAACTTATTACGGTTATAAGTACAATCAGACAGTTTTAGATAAATTGTATTGGTATGGTCAGTATTCTTACTTGAGCCAGATTGCCAAATACTTTGTAAATCAAGATTTAGATAATGTAAACCGGGAGATTTACGCCTTGCGTGTCTTTCGTGATAAGTATGGAAAGAAGAGATGAGAGTTAGAAATCGTAAAGGGGCGACAGAATTGCTGGAAGCTAATCCACACTATGTCGTCCTAAATCCCTTGGAAGCCAAAGGGAAATGGCGAGACTTGTTTGGAAATGATCATCCTATTCATGTTGAAGTTGGAAGTGGGAAAGGGGCCTTCGTATCTGGAATGGCCAAGCAAAACCCTGACATTAACTACATCGGGATTGACATTCAAAAGTCGGTATTGAGTTATGCCCTGGATAAGGTGCTTGAAGTTGGAGTGCCCAATATCAAATTGCTGTGGGTAGATGGCTCGGATTTGACCGACTACTTTGAAGATGGTGAGATTGATCGTCTCTACCTAAACTTTTCAGATCCCTGGCCTAAAAAACGCCATGAAAAACGTCGTTTGACTTACAAGAGTTTCTTGGATACCTTCAAGCGCATCTTGCCTGAGAATGGGGAAATCCATTTCAAGACGGATAACCGTGGCTTATTTGAGTACAGCCTGGTGAGCTTTTCTCAGTATGGGATGAAACTCAACGGAGTTTGGCTTGACTTGCATGCCAGTGACTTTGAAGATAATGTCATGACAGAATATGAGCAAAAATTCTCCAGCAAAGGTCAAGTGATCTACCGAGTTGAGGCAGAATTTTAAGACTAAGCTTGAAAACAAGCCCTTTGAATGCTTTTGCTTTACAAAAAGAATCAAGAGTGTTATACTAATAGCAAGAATATGAAAAAGTGAGGCGGGGAAATATCTTCGCCTCTTGCTTATGAGGAGGTGGACGCAATCGCAACAATCGTAGAATTAGTCAGAGAAGTTGTAGAACCTGTCATCCAAGCACCTTTTGAACTCGTGGATATTGAGTATGGAAAGATTGGCAGTGACATGATTCTCAGTATTTTTGTAGATAAACCTGAAGGAATTACCTTGAACGACACGGCAGACCTGACAGAAATTATCAGTCCTGTCCTAGACACCATCAAGCCCGATCCCTTCCCAGAACAATATTTCCTAGAAATTACCAGTCCAGGATTGGAACGTCCTTTGAAAACCAAGGATGCCGTCGCTGGAGCAGTTGGAAAATACATCCATGTCGGGCTCTACCAAGCCATCGATAAACAAAAAGTCTTTGAAGGAACCTTGGTATCCTTTGAAGGGGATGAGTTGACCATGGAATATATGGACAAGACACGTAAGAAAACTGTCCAAATTCCATACAGTTTAGTATCAAAAGCACGTTTAGCAGTAAAATTATAGAAAAAGAAAGGATAGCTTTTGAGGATTCAAAAGTGAATAAAACATGAGTAAAGAAATGCTAGAGGCCTTCCGCATTTTGGAAGAAGACAAGGGAATCAAAAAAGAAGACATCATCGACGCAGTAGTAGAGTCGCTTCGTTCTGCTTATCGTAGACGCTATGGTCAAGCGGATAGCGTAGCCATTGACTTTAACGAAAAAACAGGTGATTTCACAGTTTATACTGTCCGTGAAGTGGTCGATGAAGTGTTTGATAGCCGCTTGGAAATCAGCTTGAAAGATGCTCTTGCCATTAATTCAGCCTATGAGCTTGGTGACAAAATCAAGTTTGAAGAAGCACCAGCTGAGTTTGGTCGTGTAGCAGCCCAATCTGCTAAACAAACCATCATGGAAAAAATGCGCAAGCAAACACGTGCCATCACCTACAATACTTACAAGGAACATGAACAAGAAATCATGTCTGGTACAGTAGAACGCTTTGACAATCGCTTTATCTATGTCAACCTTGGCAGCATCGAAGCCCAATTGTCAAAACAAGACCAAATCCCTGGAGAAGTCTTTGCTTCCCACGATCGTATCGAAGTCTATGTCTACAAAGTTGAAGACAACCCTCGTGGTGTCAACGTATTTGTTAGCCGTAGCCATCCAGAAATGATTAAACGTTTGATGGAGCAAGAAATTCCTGAAGTCTATGATGGAACTGTTGAAATCATGAGCGTAGCTCGTGAAGCAGGTGATCGTACTAAGGTTGCTGTTCGTAGCCACAATCCAAACGTGGATGCTATCGGTACAATCGTTGGACGTGGTGGTGCTAATATCAAGAAGATTACGAGCAAATTCCACCCAGCTCGCTACGATGCTAAGAGCGATCGTATGGTGCCAATCGAAGAAAATATCGACGTTATTGAGTGGGTAGCAGATCCAGCTGAGTTTATCTACAATGCCATCGCTCCTGCTGAGGTTGACCAAGTTATCTTTGATGAAAATGACAGCAAACGTGCCTTGGTCGTAGTTCCTGATAACAAGCTTTCTCTTGCCATCGGTCGTCGTGGACAAAACGTTCGCTTGGCTGCTCACTTGACGGGTTACCGTATCGATATCAAGTCTGCCAGTGAGTTTGAAGCTATGGAAGAAGCAGGTCAAGTGGATTACGCAGCTGCGGACGAATTGACGGAAGAATAAAAGCTGCTAGAGGAGGGAAAGATGAAAACAAGAAAAATCCCTTTGCGCAAGTCTGTTGTATCTAACGAAGTGATTGATAAGCGTGATTTGCTCCGTATTGTCAAGAACAAAGACGGTCAGGTCTTTATCGATCCGACAGGCAAGGCCAATGGCCGTGGCGCTTATATCAAGCTAGACAATGCAGAAGCCCTAGAGGCAAAAAAGAAGAAAGTCTTTAACCGTAGCTTTAACATGGAAGTGGAAGAAAGCTTTTATGACGAGTTGATCGCTTATGTTGATCACAAAGTAAAAAGAAGAGAGTTAGGACTTGAATAAGCAAAAGATAAGCAATCTCTTGGGACTTGCTCAGCGAGCAGGCCGGATCATATCGGGTGAGGAATTGGTGGTCAAGGCTATCCAAGACCAGAAAGCCAAGCTAGTCTTTCTAGCTCATGATGCTGGCCCCAATCTAACCAAGAAGATTCAAGATAAAAGTGACTATTATCAAGTAGAAGTTATAACCGTGTTTTCAACACTGGAATTAAGCATAGCAGTCGGAAAATCAAGAAAAGTCCTGGCTGTGACAGATGCTGGATTTACAAAGAAAATGAGGTCTCTTATGGAATAGAAGAGGAGGACATGATTTGTCTAAGAAAAGATTGTACGAAATCGCAAAAGAACTTGGGAAAGAAAGTAAGGAAGTTGTAGCGCGTGCAAAAGAGTTGGGCTTGGATGTGAAAAGCCACTCATCGAGCGTGGAAGTTGCTGCTGCTGAGCAAATCGCAGCTAGCTTCAAACCTGCACCTGCTCCTAAGGCAGAAGTCAAACAAGAGGCACCAAAAGCAAGTGTAGAAAAGAAAGCAGAAAAGCCTGCACCAGCTAAATCAGCTGTCGCTAAGGAAGAAAGCAAACCAGCTACACCTGTAGCGCCTAAGGAAGAAAAAGTGGTGGCTGCAAGACCACAGAGTCGAAACTTCAAGGCGGAGCGTGAGGCGCGTGCCAAAGAGCAGGCAGAGCGACGCAAACAAAACAAGGGCAACAACCGTGACCAACAACAAAACGGTAACCGTCAGAAAAACGACGGCCGTAATGGTGGCAAACCTAGTCAAGGAAACCGCGACAATCGCCGATTTAACGACCAAGGGAAAAAACCACAAGGTCAAGGGAATCGTGGCAATGATCGCCGTCAGCAACAAGACTTCCAGCCCAAGCAAGCTGGACCACGTGTTGACTTTAAAGCCCGTGCAGCAGCCCTAAAAGCAGAGCAAAATGCAGAGTACGCACGCTCAAGTGAGGAGCGCTTCAAACAATCGCAAGCTGCCAAAGAAGCCTTGGCTCAAGCTAATAAACGCAAGGAACCAGAGGAAATCTTTGAAGAAGCTGCTAAGCTAGCTGAACAAACGCAGCCAGCCGTAACAGTAGCTCCTGTAGCAAAAGAAGCGCCAGTGGATACACGTCGTAAAAAACAAGCTCGACCAGACAAAGAACGTGACGATTACGATCACGAAGAAGATGGTCCTAGAAAACAACAAAAGAATCGAAGTAGTCAAAATCAAGTGAGAAATCAAAGAAATAGTAACTGGAATAACAACAAGAAAAATAAAAAAGGGAACAAGCAAAACAACCGTAACCAAACTCCAAAACCTGTTACAGAGCGTAAGTTCCACGAATTGCCAACAGAATTTGAGTATACAGATGGTATGACTGTTGCGGAAATCGCAAAACGTATCAAACGTGAACCAGCTGAAATCGTTAAGAAACTCTTTATGATGGGTGTGATGGCCACACAAAACCAATCCTTAGATGGGGAAACCATCGAACTCCTCATGGTGGATTACGGTATCGAAGCAAAACAAAAGGTTGAAGTGGATAATGCCGACATCGAACGTTTCTTTGTCGAAGATGGTTATCTCAATGAAGATGAATTGGTTGAGCGTCCACCAGTTGTAACCATCATGGGACACGTTGACCATGGTAAAACAACTCTCTTGGATACCCTTCGTAACTCTCGTGTTGCGACAGGTGAAGCAGGTGGTATCACTCAGCATATCGGTGCCTACCAAATCGTGGAAAATGGCAAGAAGATTACCTTCCTTGATACACCAGGACACGCGGCCTTTACCTCTATGCGTGCGCGTGGTGCATCTGTTACCGATATTACCATCTTGGTTGTAGCGGCCGACGACGGGGTTATGCCTCAGACTATCGAAGCCATCAACCACTCAAAAGCGGCGAACGTTCCAATCATCGTAGCTATCAACAAGATTGATAAACCAGGTGCCAATCCAGAACGTGTTATCGGTGAATTGGCTGAGCATGGGGTTATGTCAACAGCTTGGGGTGGAGATTCTGAATTTGTTGAAATTTCAGCTAAATTCAACCAAAATATCGATGAACTCTTGGAAACAGTCCTTCTTGTGGCTGAAATCCAAGAACTCAAGGCAGATCCAACAGTGCGTGCTATCGGTACGGTTATCGAAGCTCGTTTGGATAAAGGAAAAGGTGCGGTCGCAACCCTTCTTGTGCAACAAGGTACCTTGAATGTCCAAGACCCAATCGTTGTCGGAAATACCTTCGGTCGTGTCCGTGCTATGACCAATGACCTTGGTCGTCGTGTCAAGGTCGCAGGCCCATCAACGCCGGTTTCTATCACAGGTCTAAACGAAGCGCCAATGGCTGGTGACCACTTTGCCGTTTACGAAGATGAAAAATCTGCGCGTGCAGCAGGTGAAGAGCGTGCGAAACGTGCCCTCATGAAACAACGCCAAGCTACCCAACGTGTCAGCCTTGAAAACCTCTTTGATACACTCAAAGCTGGTGAGCTTAAGTCTGTTAACGTTATCATCAAGGCCGACGTACAAGGTTCTGTTGAAGCCCTTTCTGCCTCACTTCAAAAGATTGACGTAGAAGGTGTCAAAGTTACCATCGTTCACTCAGCGGTCGGTGCCATCAATGAATCTGACGTGACCCTTGCGGAAGCTTCAAATGCCTTTATCGTTGGTTTCAACGTACGCCCTACACCACAAGCTCGTCAACAAGCAGAAGAAGATGATGTAGAAATCCGTCTCCACAGCATTATCTACAAGGTTATCGAAGAGATGGAAGAAGCCATGAAAGGGATGCTTGATCCAGAATTTGAAGAAAAAGTTATCGGTGAAGCTCTTATCCGTGAAACCTTCAAGGTATCTAAAGTGGGAACCATCGGTGGATTTATGGTTATGAGTGGTAAGGTTACCCGTGATTCTAAAGTCCGTGTCATCCGTGACGGTGTCGTTATCTATGACGGTGAACTTGCAAGCTTGAAACACTACAAAGACGACGTGAAAGAAGTTACTAACGGTCGTGAAGGTGGATTGATGATTGAGGGCTACAATGATCTCAAGATGGATGATGTGATTGAGGCTTATGTCATGGAAGAAATCAAGAGATAAGTTTTTTGCTCCTTTCTTAGGTGGTGAGGGACGCAAGCAAACCTATGGTTTCATTGCTTATTTTTGAGCCTAGAGTCTCAAAAATCCCCTGTGATTGAACTGAATTATCAGTCCAATCACTTTCACCACGGCGAAAGAAGCAGATGAGTTCAAATTGAACTTCGTTTCAATTTGAATTGAAAATCAAAAAGTTTAAAAATAGCTAGGTCTGCTGGCCTAGCTTTTGGTTCAAAGTAGAGAAAGGAATATCATGGCAAATCATTTCCGTACGGATCGTGTGGGCATGGAAATCAAGCGTGAAGTCAATGAGATTTTGCAAAAGAAAGTCCGTGATCCGCGTGTCCAAGGTGTGACTATTACAGATGTTCAGATGCTAGGTGACTTGTCTGTTGCTAAGGTTTACTACACCATTTTGAGTAACCTTGCTTCGGATAACCAAAAAGCTCAAATTGGGCTTGAAAAAGCAACTGGTACCATCAAACGTGAACTTGGTCGCAATTTGAAATTGTATAAAATTCCAGATTTGACCTTCGTCAAAGACGAATCCATCGAATATGGAAACAAGATTGACGAGATGCTACGCAATCTGGATAAGAATTAAGAAAGAGGGGGAGCCCTCTTTTTTGGTGGAGAAATGGCAATAAAAAATACTGGAGAATCTCTCTAGAGTAAAAAATTGTTAAAACGCTTTATAAAACTCAGCTTGTATGATAGTATAGAAATTGGAAAGAGTGAGATGAAATGATTTCTTATCAATAACTAGCTAGTCTGGTATAGCAATCAGCTAGAAACTGCAGCTAGACGAGGGAAGGTAATATGGGGTTCATTAAAATTCTAGCCAAGACCTTCGGGAATTACTTTTTTGTGATGCAAAGCATCAAAGTCCTGAAGAACATGAAAAAAGATGACAATGCTCTAGTAGGTTTCGGGAAAGTACTGATTGCTGACAAGCTGATGGATGTAGCTCAGTGGCTCGCAAAACCAGATGATAAGGAATAACTTGAAATGAAAGAAACTAGCAGGAATTCCACTGCTAGTTTTTTAATCTCTTCCTATATGGTATAATATAAGCAGAAAAATCGTTTTATACTCAATGAAAATCAAAGAGCAAACTAGGAAGCTAGCCACAGGTTGCTCAAAACAGTGTTTTGAGGTTGTGGAAAGAACTGACGAAGTCAGTAACCATACCCACGGTAAGGCGACGCTGACGTGGTTTGAAGAGATTTTTGAAGAGTATTAGAACATACATGGAGGTCGTCATGGATAATATCATCGATGTGTCAATACCCGTTGCGGAAGTGGTAGACAAGCATCCAGAAGTTTTGGATATTTTAGTGGAGCTCGGTTTTAAACCACTTGCTAATCCCTTGATGCGCAATACAGTTGGTCGCAAAGTATCGCTCAAACAGGGTTCTAAGCTTGAAGGAACTCCTATGGATAAGATTGTCCGCAAACTGGAAGCGAATGGCTACGAAGTGATTGGATTAGACTAATGGCAGATGAACGGATTCATATCCTACGGGATATTTTATTAGAATTGCACAATGGCGCCTCTCCTGAGTCGGTTCAGGAGCGTTTTGATGCGACCTTTACGGGTGTCTCAGCTATCGAGATTTCTCTCATGGAGCACGAGCTGATGAACTCAGATTCAGGAGTCACCTTTGAAGATGTCATGGAGCTCTGTGATGTCCATGCTAATCTTTTTAAAAATGCTGTTAAGGGTGTCGAAGTTGCAGATACCGAACACCCTGGCCACCCCGTTCGCGTCTTCAAGGATGAAAATCTGGCCCTCCGTGCTGCCTTGATTCGCATTCGGAGATTGTTAGATACCTATGAGTCTATGGAAGATGAGGAAATGCTGGCAGAGATGCGCAAGGGTTTGGTCCGTCAAATGGGACTTTTGGGGCAATTTGACATCCACTACCAGCGCAAGGAAGAGCTCTTTTTCCCCATCATGGAGCGCTATGGACACGATTCCCCTCCAAAAGTTATGTGGGGAGTGGATGACCAGATCAGAGAACTCTTTCAGACAGCTCTAGCGACAGCCAAGTCACTACCAGAAGTAGCGATTTCCACTGTAAAGGAAGCTTTCGAAGCTTTTGCGACAGAGTTTGAAAGTATGATTTTCAAGGAAGAGTCCATCCTCCTCATGATTCTCCTCGAGTCTTTCACCCAGGATGACTGGCTTCAGATTGCGGAGGAGAGCGACGCCTATGGCTATGCCATCATCCGTCCGTCTGAGAAATGGGTGCCAGAGCGCCAAAGTTTTGTTGAGGAAAAGAGTGCAGAGGAGCCCGTGCAGCTAGACACGGCTGAAGGCCAAGTTCAGCAAGTTATCGATACACCAGAAGGCCAGTTTACCATTACCTTTACCCCTAAGGAAAAGGAAGCGGTGCTGGACCGCCATAGTCAACAGGCTTTTGGGAATGGCTATCTCTCGGTCGAGCAGGCCAACCTCATCCTCAATCACCTTCCCATGGAGATCACCTTTGTCAATAAAGACGATATTTTCCAGTATTACAATGACAATACACCAGCTGATGAGATGATTTTCAAACGGACGCCGTCCCAAGTTGGGCGCAATGTTGAACTCTGTCATCCGCCCAAGTATCTAGACAAGGTGAAGGCTGTTATGAAAGGTCTTCGTGAAGGGGTCAAGGACAAGTATGAGATGTGGTTCAAGTCTGAGTCGCGAGGCAAGTTTGTCCACATTACCTATGCCGCAGTCCATGATGAGAACGGAGAATTTCAAGGAGTGTTGGAGTATGTTCAAGATATTCAGCCCTACCGAGAGATTGATACGGACTATTTCCGTGGATTAGAATAAGGAGAATCAATGAGTTACGAACAGGAATTTATGAAGGAATTTGAAGCATGGGTTAATACCCAGATTATGATCAACGATATGGCGCACAAGGAAAGTCAAAAGGTCTACGAAGAAGACCAAGACGAGCGTGCCAAAGATGCCATGATTCGCTACGAAAGCCGCTTGGATGCCTACCAGTTCTTGCTTGGTAAGTTTGAAAATTTCAAAGCAGGCAAGGGATTTCATGATTTGCCAGAGGGCTTGTTTGGTGAGCGAAACTATTAAAATTCAGATACTTTCTTGATTTTTTGCCAAAATCTTGATAGAATATCTTTATTAAATCCTTGTCAGAGCAGGGATTTTTTATTGAAAGGATTTTATCATGTCAAAGAAACTCCAACGTAAAAAACAATTGCGAAATAGCCTTCGTCGTTCAGGTGCATTTTCAACTACAGTGACCAAGGTTGTAGAAGAGACCAAAAAAGTCGTGAAACATGCAGAACAATCTGCCAGCCAAGCAGGAAAAGTTGTCTCTAAAAAAGTGGAACAAGCAGTAGAAGCGACCAAGGAACAAGCTCAAAAAGTGGCGAATTCAGTAGAAGATTTTGCAGCTACTTTGGGTGGCCTCTCAGTAGATCGCGCTAAGACTTTCTATGATGAAGGCATCAAGTCAGCTGCTGACTTCAAAAACTGGACAGAAAAAGAACTCCTTGCCTTGAAGGGAATCGGCCCAGCTACGATCAAGAAATTAAAAGAACACGGAATCAGCTTCAAGTAATTTTTCTTGTCCCTTGCATTTCCGTCAAAAACTTGCTACAATAAAGCCATCAGAGGTGTTTTGAATCCCACATTTTACAGAAAGTGGCGGTGCTGAGAAGTCCACAAATGTGTCAAAGCTGGTTTCTGATGGATAAAAAATGAAATAATATTGTCTTTTTATTATAAAGACGAGAGTTGCGGGCATCTGCCCGAAATTGGGTGGTACCGCGGATAAACACATTCGTCCCTGTCATGGATATGGCAGGGGCATTTTTTTATGGAAAGTGAGGGCTGAAGATGGAGCAAGCACAATTACCAGAACGATTAGAAACCGAACGGCTAGTGTTACGAGTCCGTACAGTGGCGGATGCAGTGGATATCTTTGACTATGCCAGTAGGCCAGAAGTTTCCTACCCAGCAGGCTTTCCGCCCGTCAAGACCTTGGAGGATGAGATTTATTATCTGGAGCATATCCTTCCCGAGCGCAATCAAAAGGAAAATCTCCCAGTTGGCTACGGAATTGTCGTCAAAGGAACCGATAAAGTCATCGGCTCTGTTGATTTTAATCATCGCCACGAAGATGATGTGTTGGAACTCGGCTACACCTTGCATCCAGACTATTGGGGTCTAGGTTATGTTCCAGAAGCAGCGTGTGCTTTGATTGACCTAGGTTTTATAAATTTGGGTCTTCACAAGATAGAATTGTCTTGTTTTGGATACAATGTCCAAAGTCAACGAGTCGCAGAGAAACTTGGCTTTACCTTAGAAGCTCGCATCCGGGACAGAAAGGATGTTCAAGGAAATCGCTGTGACAGTCTGATATATGGATTGTTGAAGAGTGAGTGGGAGAGGAAATAATGAATATAATGAACAAAATACTTTCATACGTCATAGCTTTAGTTCCAATCTTATTATTAATTTCTTTATTATTTTTACTACCTATTGTTTTTTTAATATCTTTAGTTCCAAATAATTATTTACCTACATCCCCGATTTGGATAATAGAAGGCTTGATAGGAATCTTAATATTAGGGTATGGCGCTAGGTTAAATAAATTGCCAATTAATTTAAAACCTAAAATAGTTTATTGGGCTTTGTTCATATTATCAATCATTATAGCTACTATATTAGCTCTATATTTCAAGAATTTACTAATTATTTCTATTTTTTGCCAGTTATTCTTGCTTATAACCTATGTTTTGATATTTGAACAAAGATTTACAGGCTTTAAAACTTATCTTCAAAGAAGTAGGAGTGCACTTGTAGTCTTCAATCTATTTGATACTTTTTTTGTTCTTTTATATTATTTTTTAAAATATATTATACGAAACAATAAGGATAAGGTTGATAATTTTTTAAATGAGTTACCAATAACTTATGTTACCATAGAGTGGATTTTTATTATTTTATCTATGTCTGTATTATTCATACTGTTGCCTGCCTTTAGAGGATATTTATCAGTTTGGTTTTATAAAAAACAAAATGGAATTCACAAACAATCAGGAAGAGTATTTTGGAATTCGAATATTACAGCATATGGTGTATCAATTATGTCGTTATGCCTATACATATCTATGTTTTTCCGAATCAGCTCTCTTAATGATAGTAGAGCCTTAGTTTACTTAATGCTTATGTCTTTTACTGTTTATTTTTGGACAATTGTTTGTGAAGGGATTGATAGAGGGGGAGAAGATAAAGAAAAAGTCTTATCGAATTGGGCTTTGATTGGTTTGTTGTCGATTTTTTTGATTCTTTTAGATCAGATTGAAAGTGATTTAATTGGCATTTTAACATGGTTTTTACCCATGCTATTGCCAACTTTTATAGGGGAAGTGAATAGCATAATACCAAAAGGTTATTCAAAGTCTCCTACCCCTTTTATGAAGAAACATCTTTACTGGCTACAAATGATGAGTTTTAATACATTGTTTATATTTAACATAATATCCTCTATATCAACGAAACAATTAATAAAAAATGAAAAAATAGAACAAATAAATGAATTGAAA
The DNA here is from genome assembly GCF_021497945.1 of Streptococcus oralis. Lineage (NCBI taxonomy): Bacteria > Bacillati > Bacillota > Bacilli > Lactobacillales > Streptococcaceae > Streptococcus > Streptococcus oralis. The sequence goes on from NZ_CP046524.1 coordinate 381,851, forward strand.
ATTTTTCTTATCTCTTTATTTGATAGCGAATCGTCTTCAAATTTTGCATCAGGAGTTTTGGTTTCATCTACTATGTTGTTAATTTCTATAGCTGTTGCTTATGGGCTAAGTAAATTAATTGTATATTTAATACGGAGATATTATATAGAGGCTTCAAATAGATATTTTAATTAGATTATATTTATAGAAAGGACAAACACATGTCTAAAGAACTTTCACCTAAATACAATCCAGCCGAGGTTGAGGCTGGTCGTTACCAAAAATGGCTTGACGCGGATGTTTTCAAGCCTTCAGGAGATCAAAAGGCTAAACCTTATTCGATCGTGATTCCACCACCAAATGTAACTGGGAAACTCCACCTTGGTCACGCTTGGGATACGACTTTGCAGGATATTATCATCCGTCAAAAACGTATGCAAGGATTTGATACGCTTTGGCTGCCAGGGATGGACCACGCGGGGATTGCGACTCAGGCTAAGGTTGAGGAGCGCTTGCGTGGTGAAGGCATTTCCCGCTATGACCTCGGTCGTGAAAAATTCCTAGATAAAGTCTGGGAATGGAAAGACGAATATGCCACTACTATCAAGGAACAATGGGGCAAGATGGGGCTCTCTGTAGACTACTCTCGTGAGCGTTTCACTCTTGATGAAGGTTTGTCAAAAGCTGTCCGCAAGGTCTTTGTCGAACTTTACAAGAAAGGCTGGATCTACCGTGGTGAGTTTATCATCAACTGGGACCCAGCAGCTCGCACAGCTCTTTCTGATATCGAGGTGATTCACAAGGATGTGGAAGGTGCCTTCTACCACATGAATTACATGCTAGAAGACGGCTCACGCGCCCTTGAAGTTGCGACAACTCGTCCTGAGACTATGTTTGGGGATGTTGCGGTTGCAGTCAATCCAGAAGACCCACGCTACAAGGACTTGATTGGTAAAAACGTCATCCTTCCAATCGCTAATAAATTGATTCCAATCGTTGGAGACGAGCACGCAGATCCTGAGTTTGGTACTGGTGTCGTGAAAATCACGCCTGCCCATGATCCAAACGACTTCTTGGTTGGTCAACGCCATAACTTACCACAAGTCAACGTCATGAACGACGACGGAACCATGAACGACTTGGCCTTTGAATTTGCAGGTATGGACCGTTTTGAAGCTCGTAAGGCCGTCGTTGCTAAGTTGGAAGAAATCGGTGCCCTCGTCAAAATCGAAAAACGAGTCCACAGTGTTGGTCACTCAGAGCGTACAGGTGTTGTGGTTGAACCACGCTTGTCTACACAATGGTTCGTCAAGATGGACCAATTAGCCAAGAATGCCATTGCCAACCAAGACACAGAGGACAAGGTCGAATTCTACCCACCTCGTTTCAACGATACCTTCCTCCAATGGATGGAAAATGTCCACGACTGGGTAATCTCCCGTCAGCTCTGGTGGGGTCACCAAATCCCTGCTTGGTACAATGCTGAGGGTGAAATATATGTCGGCGAAGAAGCTCCAGAAGGTGACGGTTGGACTCAGGACGAAGACGTTTTAGATACTTGGTTCAGCTCTGCCCTTTGGCCATTCTCTACCATGGGCTGGCCTGATGTCGACTCAGAAGACTTCAAACGCTACTTCCCAACATCAACTTTGGTGACTGGTTATGATATTATTCCGTTCTGGGTGTCTCGGATGATTTTCCAAGGTTTGGAATTTACTGGCAAGTCGCCATTCAAAAATGCCTTGATTCATGGTCTCATTCGTGATGAGCAAGGACGCAAGATGTCGAAATCTCTTGGTAACGGGATTGATCCAATGGATGTTATTGATAAGTACGGAACAGATAGCCTTCGTTGGTTCCTTTCAAACGGTTCTGCACCAGGGCAAGATGTGCGCTTCTCTTACGAGAAAATGGATGCGTCATGGAACTTCATTAACAAGATCTGGAACATCTCTCGTTATATTCTCATGAACAATGAAGGCTTGACCCTTGAACAAGCAACAGCCAATGTCGAAAAAGTTGTCAACAAGGAAGCTGGAAATGTCACAGATCGCTGGATTCTCCACAACCTCAATGAAACGATCGGAAAAGTCACTGAAAACTTTGATAAGTTTGAGTTTGGTGTGGCTGGACACATCCTCTACAACTTCATCTGGGATGAGTTTGCGGACTGGTATGTTGAGTTGACCAAAGAAGTCCTTTATAGCGACAATGAAGAAGAGAAAGTCATCACACGTTCTGTTCTCCTTTACACTTTAGACAAGATCCTTCGTCTCCTTCACCCAATCATGCCATTCGTGACAGAGGAAATCTTTGGCCAAATCTCAGAAGGATCTATCGTTACAGCGGAATACCCAACTGTCAACCCAGCCTTTGAAGACCTTGCGGCTCACACTGGTGTAGAAAGCCTCAAAGACTTGATCCGTGCTGTTCGGAATGCGCGTGCGGAAGTAAACGTAGCGCCAAGCAAGCCAATCACTATCCTTGTTAAGACAAGCGATAGCGACTTGGAAGCCTTCTTTAACAGCAATGTCAATTACATCAAACGCTTCACAAATCCAGAACACTTGGAAATTGCCTCAACCATCCCTGCACCTGAACTCGCAATGTCAAGCGTCATCACAGGAGCAGAAATCTACTTGCCACTCGCAGACCTCCTCAACGTCGAAGAAGAACTGGCTCGCCTCGACAAGGAACTTGCTAAATGGCAAAAAGAACTGGACATGGTTGGTAAAAAACTCTCTAACGAACGCTTCGTAGCCAACGCCAAACCAGAAGTCGTCCAAAAAGAACGCGACAAACAAGCTGACTACCAAGCCAAATACGACGCAACCGTCGCTCGTATTGATGAGATGAAGAAGTTGGTGAAATGAACATAGAAACACGGTGGAATGCCGTGTTTTTTTGTGGTATAATTAAAACAACTCTAATTGTTAATAAAGAAATACGAATTGAATAAAGTGAGAGCTATAATGTATAGATATGTGAACTATGTTAAAGAATACGGAAGAATTATGCAATTCAATAAAAATAAAGATATTTGTATACATAGATGGTATCCTTTTGTTGAGGGATACTCAAAGGAGTTTATTGAGGCTATAGTAAACGAACAGACCCAAAAGGTAGAATTCTGTTTAGAACCATTTTCAGGTAGTGGCACAACTGCTTTGGAATTATCTCTAAAGGGAATAAGCTGTATATCGTTTGAGGTAAACCCTTTTATGTTTACCTTGTCTAAAGCTAAACTAAAAGTTTCTCAATATAAAAGACGTACAATTAAGTCTCATATTTTAAAAATGAAGAAACACATAGCTTCTTTAAATGATAACGAGATTGATTTATATAGTGGATTTTCTACTTTAATTGAGGGAAAGGAAAAAAAGAAGTGGAATATAGATCGTGAAGTCTTTATTGCAATTGAAAAACTTAAGAGAGCTATTAATAGTCTATCGACAACATTATATAAAGAAGTTTACATTATTTGTTTGGCCAATATATTACTAGAATACAGTAATTTGTATCGAAACGGCAAGTGTTTATCTTACAAAAAAGATTGGAAAGAAAATTTATACTCACAGGAACAAGTAATAACAAGTTTTTTTAATTTTATTAATAATGTTATCATTGAGGATCTTGAGAGGCTGGAGACCAACAACTTTTCTAATCATGATTTATTATATTTAGGTGACACACGGAAACTAATTTTTGAGAATGTGGATGATAATTCTGTGGATTTAATTATTACTTCTCCTCCGTATCTGAATTCAAGGGATTATACAGATTCATATATGCTAGAATTAAAAGCGCTAGATTTTTTAACAAATTATAATGATATTAAAAAATTACGAGAGCAGACCATACGCTCACATGTCCAGTTAAAAATACGAAATCTAAAGGGGGTACAAAGTGAGATTCTTAAGTCTACTATATCTGAAATGGAGTTTCTTAGCAAAGATTCAGTAGCGTGGAATACGGAAATTCAAAGTATGATTATTGCTTATTTTGAAGATATGGAGACCATTTTTAATGGAATGTATCAAAAGTTAAAAAAAGGGCGGCGGGTCTATTTTAATGTTTCAAATTCTGCTTATTTTGGAGTGTTGATTAATACTTTAGAGATTTGCTCTGAAATTGCTGAAAATATAGGGTTTGAAGTTATTGAAATAAGAGAAGCACGTTACTTAAATTCAAGTCCTCAGCAAAAAGAAAAAATTGGCAAGTTACTTGAAGGTGTAATAGTATTAGAAAAATAGGAGAATATACATGGAAACATTTGCTTTACCTATTATTAAAAAAATGATTATAAAAAATTATGATTTATATTCTATGCCGTTCGAGATTAATTTTTCTAGAACACTGAATATTATTAAAGGTACAAATGGGACAGGAAAAAGTACATTGTTACAGATGATTTTGTATGGTGTTATTGGCCCATATACTTATGGAATAAAGTTTAAAAATTATCAGGGTAGAAAAAAGGGGACACGACCGATTTTATCAGAATCTTTTTTTAAAGATCGAATGAAAAATCAGTCTAAGGAAGCAGAGTTAATTATCGAATTTGAAGTTGCGAATAAAAATTTTAAAGTAGTAAGAAGTCTTTTTAACACAACACTTAAAGAATTTTCTGTGGATAATGAATTGTTTTCAGGAGAGAACTATAAATCCATTACCTATTTAACTTATGAAAAAAAATATGTTGATAAAGAAAATCCTGATTTACAAGAAATCACCACATATTTAATTGGTCAGTATAATAAAAGATTAGCAGAAGTAACCGGAGTACCTGGGGGATTTAATACTTTGGTGGAAATGTTTACTGATACAATTTTTTTTAGTGAAGATAGAGAGTATTCTTTTTGGAAAGAAGGAATGCAAGAATTATTAGTTAGTAAATATATACTAAGTTCAGAAGTTTATGAAAGCTATCTAAATGCACGTTCCGAAACTCAATATAAAGAGAGTAAGTATAAACAGGCGAGTGAGGCAATAAATTACGCGAGAAAATTTTTAAAACAAGAAAAAGAATCTCTACAAAAATTAGATGATGTTCAGGAGAACATAGTAGAGTTAGAAGAGCAAATCAAGGAAGTAGAGAAGAAAAATACTCAAAATTATAAAGAGTTACAGCAGAAACGAGACCAATTACTTAGTTATAGAAAAGATTACGAAAAATTGTTAGAAGAACAAAAATTGGTTTCTAACAATTTCTATAGGATGTTGTACTCTCCAAATTATGAGAGTTATTACCACAAATACTATAATATAATGGCGAATGATGAATGCCCATTTTGTGGTAAAAATCATAAATTTAATTTATCTTCCGATAGCTGTATTTTATGTCATGAAAAATTAGATAACAATAATGAGGAAGATGTTATAGAATTAGACATTAAAAGAAAACGGATAAATCAGGAAATTAAATCTAATAAAACAAAAATAGATGAAGTCACTGCTGAAATAGCTAGACTTGAGAAAGATGATTCTGAACTGTTAATAGAAAAAATTAATATTCAAAAAAAATTAGCTAAATTGGAGAAAACAAACTACGAAATTTCTGATAAAGATGAAGAGAGAATTGCTATTTTACAAAAAGACAAACAAATAGCTAAACGAGAACAAGTACAGGCTCTTGAAAACGAAAGAAAACTAAAGTTTAAAATTGACAATAGATTGGCTGAAAATTTCAAAACGTTTTCTGAACAGTTTCAGTTATATGGGAAAAAATTTTTTGGTGAAAAGAGGTCTATATATTTGCAACTTCCAACAAAAACTGCAGATAATATAGGGGGGAAAATGATAGAGGTTTATTTGGATGATGTGATAAGAGATGATTATTATTCATTATCTGAATCTCAAAGGATCTTTGTAGATTTATCTTTTAGGTTCTCAATTTTGAGTATTTTCCATGATCAGGCTTTGTTTTTATGTGAAACCCCAGATAGTTCATTAGACAAATATCATGAAAATAATGCTGTTTTTACCTTTATTAATTTTATTAATCAAGGAAACACATTATTTATTTCAGCGAATGAACGTGAAAGTCCTCTAATCAACGAGTTGACAATTTATTATAATGAATCGATAAATATAATTGATCTAACTAAAATTTCTAGATACAGTATTATGGAGTGATAAGATGGAATCTTTTCAAGAGACAGTTATGTTATTTATGTATGCAATCGGTAATTTAGATACCTATATAAATAAATTTACTTTGCAACGTTACGTATATCTATATTATGTAACAAGAAGTTTTTTACAAGACAATTCAGAAGAAGCGGTGGACATTGTTTTTGACAAACATCTAGGGGTTCGAATATTATACTTCTTTGAAGTATTAGATAGATTGGAAGCAAATAACGAGATTGAGATAAAGGGGAATAACATTTCTGCAACAAAGGATTTGATGGAAAAAATCAATCAATTTCCGAAAGAAGGCGCATTAAGTGATAAAAAAGAAGAAACGATTTCTTTTGTAAACTTATTGACATCTTATAATGATGATTTAATCTTTTCGTTAATTTTTAAAGAACCTAGTGCTACTGAAGCAGAAAGTAGAAATGAGAAAATAATAGTTTCTAAAAGTAAGTTATCTCAATTATTGACAGAGTTCTATGAACAAATTGACAATGGACAAATCGATAAGTATAACGTTCTGAGTCATTGGATGAATTTTATAATTCAAAAAACAGTAAGTGAGGGCTAGGAGAATTATGACTGATTTAATGAAAGATTTTTTGTCTTCGACAGATACATTTTCTTCGCATGAGGCAGAGTATACTATTCTTAGTGGATTGTTTTTTAGCTCTCAATTTTATACAAAATCATTTTTATTGGTAATGGATAAAATTTCAGATGTATCTAAGTATAAAAGTGAGATACAAAATACCATTTCAAGTCATTTTCGCGTAGATTCGATGAATATTTTTATACTAAAAGAGGGAAGAGTCACTTGTGAATATGAGGAAAGTGGGTGTGATAGTTCTGAGTTTAAAAACAAAGCCGCGCAGAATTATAAAAAAAAGTATGTATATTGTCAAACTGACAATGGTGTTGATTTATATAATGATGGGAAAATTGATAGTGAATTTTCAGAATTTTTTGGTGAAAAAAAGAGAATTGCAAAAGAAAACTCCACAAAATCAGATTTAAATGAATTGCCAGAAGTCTTAAAAAGATACCAGGTACTTAGAAAGATAGATAGGAAGGCTACTTTTTTTAGTGGAGATAAAATTGATAGCTCTCTTTTTGAACAAGATTTCAGAAATGATTTGTGGGATTTCTTAGATAAAAATATGAAAGGTCGTGTTACTTTTGAAGAAAATACATCTAAAAAAGCTGACGAACAGTCTGTAGATTTAGCTATAGCGGATAAAAATAATAGTATAAGTATAATTGAGGTTAAATTTATTGTTAAACCATGTTATTTTGACGGAATAGTACCTGAGAAAAAAGGTTATAGTTTTGTTAGGTTTAGAGATGGATATGAACAGTTAAATAGATATTGCCAAACTTTAGCAGCTGATAGTAGAAAAATTTATCAGTCATATCTTTATATGTTCTATGCACACGATAAAGTTGATAAAATAAAGGAGAAGTCCAAAAATTATTTAGAGGAACTATCAGATGTATGTCCTGCTTTTAGAAATTCCTATGCAGGAACAGTTTTAGATAATTTGTTAGAAAATTTTGATTATATAATTCAAAAACATAAAATTAGTCAGTGTTTAGAGAAATGAGGGAAATGGGATAGATTCAAGCTATTAGGCTAACTGACTTGAAGCGTAGCTAAGCTATAATTTTGAATAATGATTTTTGGGAAATAAGATATTATAACAATTGTACGTTTAGATAGAAGATTAAATATAAAGCTTTTCTCCTCCCTCCCATTTAACCTTTGACTATTCCGCAAAATTATCGTACAATAAAGAGTACATGATAAAATGAGGTCAGAGTCTGTTTGCTCTGGCGATAGTAGTAAAAATGAGGAGAAACGCTTTGGAATTAGAAGTATTTGCTGGGCAAGAAAAAAGTGAACTATCTATGATTGAGGTAGCGCGTGCTATCTTGGAACTTCGTGGTCGCGATAATGAGATGCATTTTAGCGATCTTGTAAATGAAATTCAAAACTACCTTGGAACATCAAACAGCGATATTCGTGAAGCCTTGCCTTTGTTCTACACAGAGTTGAACTTTGACGGTAGCTTCATCTCTCTTGGAGACAACAAATGGGGTCTTCGTTCATGGTATGGTGTGGACGAAATCGACGAAGAAATCATCGCTCTTGAAGAAAGTGACGACGATGAAGTAGCACCAAAAGCTAAGAAAAAACGTGTCAATGCCTTTATGGATGGTGATTCAGATGCCATTGACTACAATGCGGATGATCCAGAAGACGAAGACGCATATGAAGCAGATCCAGCTCTTTCATACGATGATGAAAATCCAGATGATGAGAAAAATGAAGTGGAAGCTTACGATGCGGAAATAAACGAAATCGCCCCTGATGACTTGGGTGAAGACGTGGATCTCAACGAAGAAGACGACGAGTTTTCAGACGATGACGCTGAAACAAGTGAAGAAGAGTAAAATGCCTTAAGAAGGAGATCGCTGGATCTCCTTTTTTCTTGCTTGGGTAGAGTGTTTAAGCGAGTCATCCGTTTGGATGCTGTCCTTTTTGATTTTCTGAAAACATTCTTCTTTTTTCAGGTTTTACCAATTCGGGTTGACAAATGTTCTGCTTTAAGGTATCATATTGTTCGGGCACCTCTTTTAGAGGTCGGGGCTCCCTAGTTACTAGGGAGCTATTTTTGTTTTTTCAGGAAGTTTTCCTTGAAATATCGTTATCCATAAGGGTCTTGTTTTCTATCTCCCCTCGTAGTTAACAAGACCTTGAGCATTTTAGAAAGAGGAATCTATGTCTACGAAATATATTTTTGTAACTGGTGGTGTGGTATCGTCTATTGGGAAAGGGATTGTCGCAGCAAGTCTGGGTCGTCTCTTGAAAAATCGTGGTCTAAAAGTAACCATTCAAAAGTTTGACCCTTATATCAATATCGATCCGGGAACTATGAGTCCTTACCAGCACGGGGAAGTCTTTGTGACAGATGATGGGGCTGAGACCGATTTGGACTTGGGTCACTATGAACGGTTCATCGATATCAATCTCAACAAATATTCCAACGTGACAACTGGTAAAATTTACAGTGAAGTTCTTCGTAAGGAACGACATGGAGAATACCTTGGGGCAACTGTCCAAGTCATTCCTCATATCACAGATGCTTTGAAGGAAAAAATCAAGCGTGCTGCTGTAACGACAGACTCGGATGTCATTATCACAGAGGTTGGTGGAACCGTTGGAGATATCGAGTCCTTGCCATTCTTAGAGGCGCTTCGTCAGATGAAGGCAGATGTGGGTGCAGATAATGTTATGTATATCCACACAACCTTACTTCCTTATCTAAAGGCTGCTGGTGAGATGAAGACCAAGCCAACTCAACATTCTGTAAAAGAATTGCGTGGTTTGGGAATCCAGCCAAATATGTTGGTCATTCGTACCGAGAAACCAGCTGGTCAGGGCATTAAAAATAAACTAGCTCAGTTTTGTGACGTAGCTCCAGAAGCTGTTATTGAATCTTTGGATGTTGAACACCTTTACCAAATTCCATTGAACTTGCAGGCACAAGGCATGGACCAAATTGTTTGTGACCATTTGAAGCTAGACGCGCCAGCAGCGGATATGACAGAGTGGTCAGCCATGGTGGATAAGGTCATGAACCTGAAAAAACAAGTCAAGATCTCCCTCGTTGGTAAGTATGTGGAGTTGCAAGATGCCTACATCTCAGTGGTCGAAGCCTTAAAACACTCTGGTTATGCCAACGACGCAGAAGTGAAGATTAATTGGATCAATGCCAATGATGTGACAGCAGAGAATGTAGCAGAACTCTTGTCTGATGCGGACGGAATCATCGTGCCAGGTGGTTTTGGTCAACGTGGCACGGAAGGGAAAATCCAAGCCATCCGTTATGCGCGTGAGAATGACGTTCCAATGTTGGGAGTCTGCTTGGGAATGCAGTTGACTTGTATCGAGTTTGCTCGTCACGTTTTAGGGCTTGAAGGCGCCAATTCTGCAGAGCTTGATTCTGATACAAAATACCCTATCATTGATATCATGCGTGACCAGGTTGATGTTGAAGATATGGGTGGAACCCTTCGCTTGGGACTCTATCCGTCTAAGTTGAAACGTGGTTCTAAGGCAGCAGCTGCTTATCACAATCAAGAAGTGGTACAACGCCGTCACCGTCACCGTTATGAGTTTAACAATGCCTTCCGTGAACAATTTGAGGCAGCAGGTTTTGTCTTTTCAGGAGTTTCACCTGATAATCGTTTGGTAGAAATCGTGGAAATCCCTGAAAATAAATTCTTTGTGGCTTGTCAGTATCACCCTGAACTTTCCAGCCGTCCAAACCGTCCAGAAGAACTCTACACTGCCTTTGTTACTGCAGCAGTTGAGAACAGCAATTAGTAAAATCAGAACCTTTGAGAACAATCTCAGAGGTTTTTTGATCCCTTCAAAAAATTCTTGTTAACTCAGGCGCTTGGCAATAAGGATAAGCTGTCCTCTCTCCTCATTGAGGGAAAGGAATTTTCCCTGTCTAGATACTGCTTCCCCATTTGTCCTAGAGCCCTTTTTGTGTTACAATGAATGGTATGAAAGCTAAGAAATTATGGATGACTGGCTTGACAGTGGCTGGTCTAAGTGCCCTCGCTTTGGGTGCCAAAAAAGCAGCAGATAACCACAAACTCATGAAGACTCAAGAAGAGTTGACCGCTATCGTGCGCGAACTTTTCTCAGATATGGGTGAGATTGCGACTCTCTATGTTCAGGTCTACGAAAGTGGCCTAGAGCGACTTGTCGGTGGCGTCATTTTTGAAGATGGCCGGCACTATACCTTTGTCTATGAAAATGAAGATCTGGTCTACGAGGAGGAAGTCTTATGATACAACCAGCAAGTTTAGAAGAATTGGCATCTTTAGTAGAAAAAGATGGCAAGAAAGTTTTTCTTTTTGTGGCAGACTGGTGTGGCGATTGTCGTTATATCTATCCATCCTTGCCAGAGATTGAGGAGACTAATCCAGAGTTCACCTTTATTCGAGTGGACCGAGACCAGTATCTGGATCTGGCCAAACTCTGGGATGTTTACGGAATTCCTAGCCTTGTTGTGCTAGAAAAGGACAAGGAAATCGGCCGTTTTGTCAACCGTGACCGTAAAAGCAAGGAAGAAATTAACGACTTTTTAGCAGTACTGAAATAGGAGAAAAAGGAAACAATGATTTTTACATATAATAAAGAACATGTCGGCGATGTCCTTATGGTCATCGTGAAAAATAGCTGCGATGCCAAACTGGACGTGGAGCGCAAAGGCAAGGTAGCCCGTGTTTTCCTCAAAGAAAATGGGGAAACAGTGGCTTGGAATATTTTCGACCTTTCAAGTTTGTTTGAAATTGCAGAGCGTGGTCAAGTTTTTTTATCAGATGAGCAAGTAGCACGTTTAAACCAAGAGTTGCAGGCGGAAGATTTTACAGAAGAAATTGTTAATGATAAGGAGCCTAAGTTTGTTGTTGGGGAAATTGTCGAGATGGTAGCTCACCCAGATAGTGACCACCTCAATATCTGCCAAGTTGCCGTCGCGAGTGATAAGACTGTGCAAATCGTTGCAGGTGCTCCTAATGCGCGTGTCGGTTTGAAAACCATTGTAGCTCTTCCGGGAGCTATGATGCCAAAAGGAAATCTCATTTTCCCAGGCGAACTTCGTGGCGAAAAGAGTTTTGGAATGATGTGCAGCCCTCGTGAATTGCATCTGCCAAACGCTCCGCAAAAACGTGGGGTTATTGAATTATCAGAAGACCAAGTTGTTGGAACTCCATTTGACCCAGCAAAACATTGGACTGCCTAGGAAGTTGTCAGTATCTGTCTCGCTAGTATAGAAGGAAATAAGATGGCAAAAAATGTGGTGATTACAGGAGCGACTTCAGGAATCGGTGAAGCGATTGCGCGTGCTTATCTGGATCAGGGTGAGAATGTCGTTCTAACAGGGCGACGGACAGACAGACTAGTGGCCCTCAAGTCAGAGTTTGCAGAAACTTTTCCAAATCAAACAGTTTGGACCTTTTCGCTGGATGTGACGGATATGACCATGGTAAAGACTGTTTGTTCCGATATTCTAGAAACGATAGGTCAGATTGATATCTTGGTCAATAACGCCGGGCTGGCTCTTGGCTTAGCTCCCTATCAAGACTATGAAGAGCTGGATATGCTGACCATGTTGGATACCAATGTCAAGGGGTTGATGGCAGTCACTCGTTCTTTCTTGCCAGCAATGGTAAAAGCCAATCAAGGGCATATCATCAACATGGGGTCAACCGCAGGAATCTACGCCTATGCGGGTGCAGCGGTTTATTCAGCCACCAAGGCTGCTGTCAAGACTTTTTCAGATGGGCTACGGATTGATACGATTGCAACGGACATTAAGGTGACAACCATTCAACCGGGGATCGTTGAAACAGATTTCTCAACCGTACGTTTTCATGGAGACAAAGAGCGAGCTGAGGCGGTCTATCAGGGAATCGAAGCCTTGCAAGCTCAGGATATTGCAGACACAGTGGTCTATGTGACCAGTCAGCCTCGTCGTGTGCAGATTACAGATATGACCATTATGGCCAATCAACAGGCGACTGGATTTATGGTTCATAAAAAGTAAAAAATTTCATCGAAAAGTTACAAATTTCTGTAACTTTTTTTGATTTCCTGCGAATAGATAAGTAGGAGGATGAAAAATGTATAATAAAGTTATCATGATTGGGCGTTTGACGTCTACACCAGAATTGCACAAAACCAACAATGACAAGTCAGTAGCGCGCGCAACAATCGCTGTGAACCGTCGTTACAAAGACCAGAATGGGGAACGCGAAGCTGATTTTGTCAATCTTGTTCTTTGGGGAAAATTGGCTGAAACCTTGGCAAGTTACGCAACTAAAGGTAGTCTTATCTCTGTGGATGGAGAACTTCGTACCCGTCGCTTTGAGAAAAATGGCCAGATGAACTATGTGACTGAAGTTCTTGTGACAGGATTCCAACTTTTGGAAAGTCGTGCCCAACGAGCCATGCGTGAAAATAATGCCGGACAGGATTTGGCAGATTTGGTTTTGGAAGAGGAGGAATTGCCATTTTAATACTCTTCGAAAATCTCTTCAAACAACGTCAGCTTCACCTTGCCGTAGGTATAGGTAACTGACTTCGTCAGTCCTATCTACAACCTAAAAACTGTATTTTTAGCAGCCTGCGTCTAGCTTCCTAGTTTGCACTTTGATTTTCATTGAGTATAAACATTAAAAAGTCTGAGTTGGTCTCAGGCTTTTTATCTTGAGAAAGTCAGACTTTTTTCTTGACTATTTCTGACCAAGTGATACAATAGAATTATGAATTAGCACTCATATACAAAGAGTGCTAATAATATGTATCTCATCATGGAGGAAAACAGATGTTGAAACCATTAGGAGACCGTGTGGTCTTGAAAATCGAAGAAAAAGAACAAACTGTTGGAGGCTTTGTCCTTGCAGGCTCAGCCCAAGAAAAAACAAAAACAGCCCAAGTTGTAGCTACTGGACAAGGTGTTCGTACCTTGAACGGTGACTTGGTAGCTCCAAGCGTTAAGCCTGGAGACCGTGTCTTAGTTGAAGCACATGCAGGTCTTGATGTAAAAGATGGCGATGAAAAGTACATCATCGTTGGCGAAGCCAACATCTTGGCAATCATTGAAGAATAGAAGGAGAAAGTAAGTATGTCAAAAGAAATTAAATTTTCATCTGATGCTCGTTCAGCTATGGTTCGTGGTGTCGATATCCTTGCAGACACTGTTAAAGTAACCTTAGGACCAAAAGGTCGTAACGTTGTGTTGGAAAAATCATTCGGTTCACCGCTCATCACCAACGACGGGGTGACCATTGCCAAAGAAATCGAGTTGGAAGACCATTTTGAAAATATGGGTGCCAAGTTGGTATCAGAAGTGGCTTCAAAGACCAACGATATCGCAGGTGACGGAACGACAACTGCAACTGTCTTGACCCAAGCTATCGTCCGTGAAGGAATCAAGAACGTCACAGCAGGTGCCAACCCAATAGGTATCCGTCGGGGGATTGAAGCAGCGGTTGCCGCAGCTGTAGAAACCTTGAAAAACAATGCCATCCCTGTTGCCAATAAAGAAGCCATCGCTCAGGTTGCTGCCGTATCTTCTCGTTCTGAAAAAGTCGGTGAATACATTTCTGAAGCTATGGAAAAAGTTGGTAAAGACGGTGTCATTACTATCGAAGAGTCACGTGGTATGGAAACAGAGCTCGAAGTCGTGGAAGGAATGCAGTTTGACCGCGGTTATCTATCACAGTACATGGTGACAGATAGCGAAAAAATGGTGGCGGACCTTGAAAATCCATACATTTTGATTACCGACAAGAAAATTTCAAATATCCAAGAAATCTTGCCACTCCTAGAAAGCATTCTCCAAAGCAACCGTCCGCTCTTGATTATTGCGGATGATGTAGATGGCGAAGCTCTTCCAACTCTTGTATTGAACAAGATTCGTGGAACCTTCAACGTAGTAGCAGTTAAGGCCCCTGGCTTTGGTGACCGTCGTAAGGCTATGTTAGAAGACATCGCTATCTTGACAGGCGGAACAGTCATCACAGAGGATCTTGGTCTTGAGTTGAAAGACGCGACAATTGAAGCTCTTGGTCAAGCAGCGAGAGTAACTGTGGACAAAGATAGCACTGTTATCGTAGAAGGTGCTGGAAATCCTGAAGCGATTTCTCACCGTGTTGCGGTTATCAAGTCTCAAATCGAAACCACAACTTCAGAGTTTGACCGCGAAAAATTGCAAGAACGCTTGGCAAAATTGTCAGGTGGTGTCGCAGTGATCAAGGTCGGTGCTGCAACTGAAACTGAGTTGAAAGAAATGAAACTCCGCATTGAAGATGCCCTTAACGCTACTCGTGCAGCTGTTGAAGAAGGAATTGTTGCAGGTGGTGGAACTGCTCTTGTAAATGTTATTCCAGCCGTAGCTGATTTGGAATTGACAGGAGATGAAGCGACAGGGCGCAATATTGTTCTCCGTGCCTTGGAAGAACCTGTTCGCCAAATCGCCCACAATGCGGGATTCGAAGGTTCTATTGTTATTGACCGCTTGAAGAATGCTGAAGTTGGTACAGGCTTCAACGCAGCAACTGGCGAATGGGTCAACATGATTGAAGAAGGAATCATTGACCCAGTGAAAGTGAGCCGTTCAGCCCTTCAAAATGCAGCATCTGTAGCCAGCTTGATTTTGACTACGGAAGCAGTCGTAGCCAATAAACCGGAACCAGCAGCCCCAGCTCCAGCAATGGATCCAAGCATGATGGGCGGCATGATGTAAAAGCAACTTATAAAAAACACAAAAGGAGGGAACATGCATCCCTCCTTTTAAGGTTTTCTATTCTAAACAGATTTGAGCTCTCCTAACTTATATGATAAAATAAGACTAGAAGAAGGAGAAGAACATGATCGATGTAGAAGAAATTCTGAGCAAGATGAATCCCAATCAGAAGATTAATTATGACCGTGTTATGCAGAAAATGGTTCAGGTTTGGGAAAAAAATGAGGAACGTCCAACTATTCTCATGCACGTTTGCTGTGCCCCTTGCAGTACCTATACCCTCGAATATTTGACCAAGTATGCAGATGTGACCATCTATTTTGCCAATTCCAATATCCATCCCAAGGCAGAATACCACAAGCGAGCTTACGTCACCAAGAAATTTGTCAGTGATTTCAATGAGCGAACAGGAAATACGGTCCAATACCTAGAAGCTCCCTATGAACCCAATGAATACCGGAAGTTAGTCAGAGGACTGGAAGAAGAGCCAGAAGGTGGCGACCGTTGCAAGGTTTGTTTTGACTACCGTCTGGATAAAACAGCGCAAGTGGCCATGGATTTAGGCTTTGACTACTTTGGCTCAGCCTTGACCATCAGTCCCCATAAGAATTCTCAAACCATCAATAGCATCGGAATCGATGTGCAAAAGATTTATACCACCCACTATCTTCCAAGTGATTTCAAGAAAAATCAAGGCTATAAACGATCAGTGGAGATGTGTGAAGAGTATGATATCTACCGTCAATGTTATTGTGGATGCGTCTATGCAGCCCAGGCTCAAAATATTGATTTGGTTCAGGTTAAGAAGGACGCCACGGCTTTCTTGTTGGATAAGGATGTTGAAAAAGATTATTCTCATATCAAGTTTACTGTTACTAAATTAGATATATAGCAATTAACCCAGCTGTAAAGCTGGGTTGTTAAAATAAAAAAACCAGGGCTCTCACCCCGGCTTGACAACTTTACCGATTCTTTAGTTCTATGTAGCGTTTGTACCAAATGTTGACATAGGCCTCTGAGAAAGGACCGCGTCCATTGTTGATCCAATCAACAAGGATTTTAACATGTTCTTTCAAAATATAGTCTAAATCATCAGAATACTTCATTTTGCGTTTATGGCGCTCATACTCTTCAACGTCCAAGAGACGCTTTTCACCATCAGTGAAAACCTTGACATCCAAATCATAATCAATGTATTTCAGGGCTTCCTCATCTAGATAGTAGGGGCTGGCCATATTGCAATAGTAGGAAATCCCATTGTCACGAATCATGGCAATGATATTAAACCAATATTTTTTGTGAAAGTAAACAATAGCGGGTTCTCGAGTCACCCAACGACGACCGTCACTTTCGGTAACAAGTGTGTGGTCGTTGACGCCGATAATGGCGTTCTCTGTTGTTTTTAGTACCATGGTGTCTCGCCAAGTACGGTGAAGACTCCCATCATGCTTATAACTTTGAATTGTAATAAAGTCGCCTTCTTTTGGAAGTTTCATAACTAACCAACTTTCTACAATTTATAAGTTTATCGTTTACTATTATATCATAAATCGGTCTAATTTTTTTGAATTTTACACGAAAATATTAAAGATATTCTCTGAGAGCGCTGGCTATATCCGAAAAATCATAGCCTTTTCGAGCTAAAACTTGGGTTAAACGCTGTTTAAGTTCGTATCCTTCATACTTTCGAGCATACTTAGCATATTGTTTGTCTAGCTCTTTAAAAATGAGTTCTTGAGTCGTTTCTTGGTCGACTTGACTGTCCAAATCGTCAAAGGCATTCTTAGCATCAGAATAGGAGAAGCCTTTGTTGGTCAAGTTTTGAATAATCTTATCCTGCAAGGCACGAGCGGGAAGTTTTCCAGCGTATTTTTTAAGCAGTTTCTCTGCAATACGTTGAGCAACCTCTGAAAAATCAAAATCCTTTAAAACCTCTTCAATAGTTGATTTGGCAATCCCTTTTTGAGATAGTTTTTGAGCTAGCACATAAGGTCCCTTATCTCCAGAAAGTTGATTTGCATTGATGATAGAGTAGGCATACTGACGATCATTAATCCAGTTGTCTTCTTTAAGGTTAGCGATAACTTGACTAGTTATTTTTTCATCAATATCATACTTTTTCAGATACTCTCGCACTTCCTTTTCAGTACGGGCCTTGAAGGATAAATGGTAGAGAGCGAGATTCTTACCATAAGAAAACTGAGCAAAGTCCTGAATCTCGGTCAGTTCCTCTTTACTAATGACCCTATCTCGAGATAGCATAAAACGGACAATGGTATCTTCCGTGATATAAGAGGTTTGCTGTCCATCTAGTTCCATCAAGTAGAGGCGTTTTTTCTTTTCAAGTTTTGTGATTTTCATAGTTCTATTATACCCTAAAATGTGATAAGATAGGGGTATGAATCTGAAAGTCAAACAAAAAATACCTTTAAAAATCAAGCGTATGGGCATTAATGGTGAGGGAATCGGTTTTTACCAGAAAACCCTCGTTTTTGTGCCTGGCGCCCTCAAGGGAGAAGATATCTATTGTCAGATTACTTCTATTAAACGTAACTTTGTTGAAGCCAAATTACTAAAGGTTAATAAGAAGTCTAAATTTCGAGTCGTACCAGCTTGTACGATTTATAATGAATGTGGTGGTTGCCAAATCATGCACCTCCACTATGATAAGCAGCTAGAGTTCAAAACGAATCTGCTCTACCAAGCTCTGAAAAAATTTGCCCCTGCAGGATATGAAAACTATGAAATTCGTCCAACTATTGGAATGCAGGAACCAAAGTACTACCGTGCTAAGCTTCAATTCCAGACTCGGAAATTTAAAAATCAGGTCAAAGCAGGTTTGTATGCGCAAAACTCTCATTATCTCGTAGAATTGAAAGACTGCTTAGTGCAAGATAAGGAAACCCAAGTGATTGCGAATCGCCTAGCTGAACTTCTTACTTACCACCAAATCCCTATTACCGATGAGAGAAAAACGCTAGGTGTTCGCACTATCATGGTACGCAGAGCAAGAAAAACGGGGCAAGTTCAGATTATTGTTGTCACGAATCGCCAGCTTAATTTGAATCAACTAGTCAAAGACCTAGTTAATGATTTTCCAGAAGTTGTCACGGTTGCTGTCAATACAAATACAGCAAAATCAAGTGAAATCTATGGTGAGAAGACAGAAATTATCTGGGGCCAAGAGAGCATTCAAGAAGGAGTACTCGACTATGAGTTTTCTCTCTCACCCCGTGCCTTCTATCAGCTCAATCCGGAGCAAACAGAAATACTCTATAGTGAAGCAGTTAAGGCCCTGGATATTAGTGAAGAAGACCATCTGATTGATGCCTATTGTGGTGTCGGGACGATCGGATTTGCCTTCGCAAATAAGGTCAAGAGTCTCAGAGGAATGGATATTATTCCAGAAGCCATTGAAGATGCTAAGCGAAATGCTAAAAAAATGGGATTTGACAATACCCATTACGAAGCGGGAACAGCAGAAGAGATTATTCCACGCTGGTATCAAGATGGCTACCGAGCAGATGCCTTGATAGTCGATCCTCCTCGTACAGGCTTAGATGATAAGCTGTTGGATACCATTCTGAGCTATGTTCCAGAAAAAATGGTCTATGTATCCTGCAATGTTTCGACCTTGGCACGAGATTTGGTTAAACTAGTAAAAGTCTATGATCTCCAGTATATCCAGTCGGTCGATATGTTTCCCCACACTGCACGGACAGAAGCAGTTGTTAAGTTAGTGAAGAAAATAAAAAATCAACTTCATTGAAAAAAGTTCTTGACAAAGGTAAAAAAGTAGGTATAATAGAAAGAGTTGAAAAGCTCAAGGTCCGTTGGTCAAGGGGTTAAGACACCGCCTTTTCACGGCGGTAACACGGGTTCGAATCCCGTACGGACTATGGTGTATTGTGGTTAGAAAAAACTTGAAAAAAGTTTAAAAAAACTGTTGACAGAGACAGGGAGCTGTGATATACTAATATAGTTGTCGCTTGAGAGAGATTGAGTGACAAAGACCTTTGAAAACTGAACAAGACGAACCAATGTGCAGGGCACTATAACTAAGGTTATAGTACTGAACAATGAAAAACAATAAATCTGTCAGTGACAGAAATGAGTGAGAACTCAAACTTTTAATGAGAGTTTGATCCTGGCTCAGGACGAACGCTGGCGGCGTGCCTAATACATGCAAGTAGAACGCTGAAGAGAGGAGCTTGCTCTTCTTGGATGAGTTGCGAACGGGTGAGTAACGCGTAGGTAACCTGCCTGGTAGCGGGGGATAACTATTGGAAACGATAGCTAATACCGCATAAAATTAATTATCGCATGATAATTAATTGAAAGGTGCAAATGCATCACTACCAGATGGACCTGCGTTGTATTAGCTAGTTGGTGGGGTAACGGCTCACCAAGGCGACGATACATAGCCGACCTGAGAGGGTGATCGGCCACACTGGGACTGAGACACGGCCCAGACTCCTACGGGAGGCAGCAGTAGGGAATCTTCGGCAATGGACGGAAGTCTGACCGAGCAACGCCGCGTGAGTGAAGAAGGTTTTCGGATCGTAAAGCTCTGTTGTAAGAGAAGAACGAGTGTGAGAGTGGAAAGTTCACACTGTGACGGTATCTTACCAGAAAGGGACGGCTAACTACGTGCCAGCAGCCGCGGTAATACGTAGGTCCCGAGCGTTGTCCGGATTTATTGGGCGTAAAGCGAGCGCAGGCGGTTAGATAAGTCTGAAGTTAAAGGCTGTGGCTTAACCATAGTACGCTTTGGAAACTGTTTAACTTGAGTGCAAGAGGGGAGAGTGGAATTCCATGTGTAGCGGTGAAATGCGTAGATATATGGAGGAACACCGGTGGCGAAAGCGGCTCTCTGGCTTGTAACTGACGCTGAGGCTCGAAAGCGTGGGGAGCAAACAGGATTAGATACCCTGGTAGTCCACGCCGTAAACGATGAGTGCTAGGTGTTAGACCCTTTCCGGGGTTTAGTGCCGCAGCTAACGCATTAAGCACTCCGCCTGGGGAGTACGACCGCAAGGTTGAAACTCAAAGGAATTGACGGGGGCCCGCACAAGCGGTGGAGCATGTGGTTTAATTCGAAGCAACGCGAAGAACCTTACCAGGTCTTGACATCCCTCTGATCGCTCTAGAGATAGAGTTTTCCTTCGGGACAGAGGTGACAGGTGGTGCATGGTTGTCGTCAGCTCGTGTCGTGAGATGTTGGGTTAAGTCCCGCAACGAGCGCAACCCCTATTGTTAGTTGCCATCATTCAGTTGGGCACTCTAGCGAGACTGCCGGTAATAAACCGGAGGAAGGTGGGGATGACGTCAAATCATCATGCCCCTTATGACCTGGGCTACACACGTGCTACAATGGCTGGTACAACGAGTCGCAAGCCGGTGACGGCAAGCTAATCTCTTAAAGCCAGTCTCAGTTCGGATTGTAGGCTGCAACTCGCCTACATGAAGTCGGAATCGCTAGTAATCGCGGATCAGCACGCCGCGGTGAATACGTTCCCGGGCCTTGTACACACCGCCCGTCACACCACGAGAGTTTGTAACACCCGAAGTCGGTGAGGTAACCTTTTAGGAGCCAGCCGCCTAAGGTGGGATAGATGATTGGGGTGAAGTCGTAACAAGGTAGCCGTATCGGAAGGTGCGGCTGGATCACCTCCTTTCTAAGGATAAGGAACTGCACATTGGTCTTGTTTAGTCTTGAGAGGTCTTGTGGGGCCTTAGCTCAGCTGGGAGAGCGCCTGCTTTGCACGCAGGAGGTCAGCGGTTCGATCCCGCTAGGCTCCATTGGTGAGAGATCACCAAGTAATGCACATTGAAAATTGAATATCTATATCAAATAGTAACAAGAAAATAAACCGAAACGCTGTAGTATTAAAAGAGTTTATGACTGAAAGGTCAAAAAATAAGGTTAAGTTAATAAGGGCGCACGGTGGATGCCTTGGCACTAGGAGCCGAAGAAGGACGTGACAAACGACGATATGCCTTGGGTAGCTGTAAGTAAGCGATGATCCAGGGATTTCCGAATGGGGGAACCCAACAGGTACTACCTGTTACCCGCATCTGTTAAGGATGTGAGGAGGAAGACGCAGTGAACTGAAACATCTAAGTAGCTGCAGGAAGAGAAAGCAAAAGCGATTGCCTTAGTAGCGGCGAGCGAAACGGCAGGAGGGCAAACCGAAGAGTTTACTCTTCGGGGTTGTAGGACTGCAATGTGGACTCAAAGATTATAGAAGAATGATTTGGGAAGATCAGCCAAAGAGAGTAATAGCCTCGTATTTAAAATAGTCTTTGTACCTAGCAGTATCCTGAGTACGGCGGGACACGAGAAATCCCGTCGGAATCTGGGAGGACCATCTCCCAACCCTAAATACTCCCTAGTGACCGATAGTGAACCAGTACCGTGAGGGAAAGGTGAAAAGCACCCCGGGAGGGGAGTGAAATAGAACCTGAAACCGTGTGCCTACAACAAGTTCGAGCCCGTTAATGGGTGAGAGCGTGCCTTTTGTAGAATGAACCGGCGAGTTACGATATGATGCGAGGTTAAGTTGAAGAGACGGAGCCGCAGGGAAACCGAGTCTGAATAGGGCGTATTAGTATCATGTCGTAGACCCGAAACCATGTGACCTACCCATGAGCAGGTTGAAGGTGCGGTAAGACGCACTGGAGGACCGAACCAGGGCACGTTGAAAAGTGCTTGGATGACTTGTGGGTAGCGGAGAAATTCCAAACGAACTTGGAGATAGCTGGTTCTCTCCGAAATAGCTTTAGGGCTAGCGTCGACATTAGAGATTCTTGGAGGTAGAGCACTGTTTGGGTGAGGGGTCCATCCCGGATTACCAATCTCAGATAAACTCCGAATGCCAAAGAATTATGGTCGGCAGTCAGACTGCGAGTGCTAAGATCCGTAGTCGAAAGGGAAACAGCCCAGACCACCAGCTAAGGTCCCAAAATAATTGTTAAGTGGAAAAGGATGTGGGGTTGCACAGACAACTAGGATGTTAGCTTAGAAGCAGCTATTCATTCAAAGAGTGCGTAATAGCTCACTAGTCGAGTGACCCTGCGCCGAAAATGTACCGGGGCTAAAACAATTTACCGAAGCTGTGGATACCTTTATAGGTATGGTAGGAGAGCGTTCTATGTGTGATGAAGGTATACCGTGAGGAGTGCTGGAACGCATAGAAGTGAGAATGCCGGTATGAGTAGCGAAAGACAGGTGAGAATCCTGTCCACCGTAAGACTAAGGTTTCCAGGGGAAGGCTCGTCCGCCCTGGGTTAGTCGGGACCTAAGGAGAGACCGAAAGGTGTATCCGATGGACAACAGGTTGATATTCCTGTACTAGAGTATGTAGTGATGGAGGGACGCAGTAGGCTAACTAAAGCAGACGAATGGAAGTGTCTGTCTAAGCAGTGAGGTGTGAATTGAGTCAAATGCTTAATTCTATAACATTGAGCTGTGATGGGGAGCGAAGTTTAGTAGCGAAGTTAGTGACGTCACACTGCCAAGAAAAGCTTCTAGCGTTTAAACATACTCTACCCGTACCGCAAACCGACACAGGTAGTCGAGGCGAGTAGCCTCAGGTGAGCGAGAGAACTCTCGTTAAGGAACTCGGCAAAATGACCCCGTAACTTCGGGAGAAGGGGTGCTGACTTCGGTCAGCCGCAGTGAATAGGCCCAAGCAACTGTTT